>JBDIBD010000050.1:0-15583 GCA_039812725.1 Vicinamibacteria bacterium
GCCGCCTGGGCCCAGGCGGGCGGGCGGCGGGCCGACGGCGCCGTGGCCAGGGCCGAGCGGGCCGCCTCGAGGCTCTCGAGCGCCGCGCAGCAGTCGGGGCATTCCAGAACGTGCTGTTCGAACTCGTCGCGCTCGGCCTCGCTCAGCTCGCCGGCGGCATAGCGCGGCAAGCGGTCGTGGTCGAAGGGCTGCGGGCAGCTCACGTGCCCTCCTCTCCGATCTCTAGTGGCCTGCGGGGGGCCGGCCGTAACCAGCCCCGGACTCGGTCGGCCAGGCGGCGCAGCGCCCGCGAGCGCCGCATCCGCACCGCGTCGGGGCTCAGTCCCACGCGCCTGCCGATCTCCTCCGAGCCGAGCTCTTCGCTCAGGGTCAGCTCCACGATGCGGCGGTCCAGGCCCTCGAGGCTGGCCAACGCCCGGCGCGCGAGATGTGCCCGGTCGAGGATCTCGGGGTCGGGCGGCGCCTGGACCAGGGCGCTCTCCTCCACGGGCACTTCGCGCGGGCTCGCGGCCTGCCGCCTCCGGCGGTTGGCCAGGAGGTTGCGGGCCGTGCCGTTCAGGTAGGCGGCCAGGCTCTCGTTCTCACGCAGGCGCCCGGCCCGGACGGCCTGGATCACGGCCAGGAGCGCATCGTGGGCCAGCTCCTCGGCCAGCTCGGGGTCACGCGTGCGCCAGCGCAGCAGCGAGACCAGCGGGCGGCGGAAGGCCTTCACGAACTCCGCCTCCGCCCCGGGCAGGCCCTGGCGCAGCCGCTCGGCCAGCCGCGCGTGCGCGGCCCGGTCGTCCGTCGTGCTCTGCCCCTCCGCCATGGCTCGCGGCCACCTTAGCGGCGGGGGTGCGGAGCGTCAATGGCCGTGGTGCGGCGCCGGGCTTCAGTGCGGCCGGCCGTCGCGCTGCACGTGCTCGGCCCAGAGCGGGTCGCTGAGCCCGGCCAGCTCGCGGTCGAAGCGCTCCAGCCCGGCGTGGTACTCGGGGTCGGCCAGGGCCGCCGCGGCCTCGGCGTCGTTGGGCCACGGCTGGTGCCGTCGCACGATCTCCAGGAACTCCGCGTGGTGGTCGCGGATCGGGCAGGGCCTCAGCCAGTTGCCCACGCCGTCGTGGGGCTGGCCGGGCTCGCGGTAGCCGTAGCCCCGCTGCCACTCCCGCAGGGCCGCGAAGAAGGGCGCCTGCCAGGCGTCCTCCAGGGTCTGGCCGCGCGCGAAGAGCTCGCGCACGTTGACCGGCGAGTAGGGGACGAACACGCACGGGCTCAGGTTGCCGTTCCAGTCCACGTAGAAGTAGCCTCCCGGGCGGCCGGCGGCCACGCACCCGCTGGTGGCCGTGGCGCCGTTCCAGAAGTCGGCCAGGAAGATCTGCCGCTCGTCGACGAGCTGGCGCATGCGTCGCCAGAGGGCCACCCGCTGCCGCGGCGTGGGCATCAGCTCGAGGGTGAAGGCCCGCCCGATGGGCATGTAGTGGAAGATCCAGCCGTAGGCGGCCCCCAGCCCGTCGAAGAAGCGCTCGATCAGCGCGTCGCTCAGCAGCTCCTCTGCGTTCTCGCGGGTGGCCGTCAGGGACAGGCCGAACAGGACCCCTTCGCCGCGCAGGCGCTCGGCCGCGGCCACGACGCGGTCGAAGACGCCCGCGCCGCGGCGCGCGTCGGTGCGCGCCCGCAGCCCCTCGAGCGACAGACTGGGACTCAGGTTGCCGAGCCGGGACAGCCGCCGCGCCAGGGCCTGGTCGATCAGCGTGCCGTTGGTGTACATCATGAAGAAGCAGTCGGGGTGCCGCCCGGCCAGCTCCAGCACGCCGCGCCCGCGGTCGCGCCAGGCCAGCGGCTCGCCGCCGCTGATCACGAAGAAGCGCGTGCCCCAGTGGCGGCGGGCCTGGCCCACCAGCTCGTCCACCAGCTCGAACTCCAGCCGCTCGGGGGTCTCGCCGGAGTTGGCGTAGCAGCCCACGCAGCGCAGGTTGCAGGCCCGGGCCGGGCTGATCACCAGGAAGTCCGGCGGGCCCTGTCCGAAGCGCGCGCGGTGGCCGGACTTGGCCTGCTGGTCCCCGTGGCGCAGGAAGACGTCGGTGAGCAGCACCTTGAGCAGCCCGCGCAGGGCCCCGTCGCTGAGGCGCCCGTCGGCCAGCGTGCGCTCGGCCAGCCCGATCAGCGCCAGCTTGAGGGCCAGCTTGTCGGCCGCCACCCCGGCCGGGTCGCGGGGGTCGCGCGGGGCGCTGCGGGCGCGCTCCGCCAGGGAACCGAACAGCAGCTGCCGCAGCGGGGCGACGTTCTCGAGGGTGTGGGCCGAGCCGAGCCAAAGGCGCTCGGCAACACGGTCGAAGAGACGCTGTCCGGCTGCGGCGGGAGCCAGATCCGTCATGGCCACCTCCGCGCTCTTCCGACGGTTGCAGGATAGCACCGCCGGCCGCGCCCGTCGTTCGACAGGCGCCGGGCGGATGTGCTACTCAAGCAGGCTCGCCCGGCAGGGCGGGGAGGAGCCGCGCATGAGCGACGTCAAGATCGGGGTCCGCGACAACGGGCCGCTGCGCATCGAGGGCCAGGGCATCACGATCGTCGACCAGCAGGGCCGCGCCTTCGGCCTGGCGGGCCGCAGCGTGGTCTCGCTGTGCCGCTGCGGCGCCTCGGCCAACAAGCCCTTCTGCGACGGCAGCCACAACAAGGCCGGCTTCCAGTCGGTCTGCGAGGCCCGCGAGCTGCCCCCGCCGGCCCCCAAGGCCTAGCCGGCTCCCGTGCGTTTCCCGCGCACCGGCGGCGTCCTGCTGCACCCCACCTCGCTGCCCTCGGCGCACGGGGTGGGCGACCTCGGCCCCGAGGCGCGCCGCTTCGTGGCCTGGCTCGAGTCGGCCCGTCAGGCCCTCTGGCAGGTGCTGCCGCTGGGCCCCACGGGCTACGGCGACTCACCCTACCAGTGCTTCTCGGCCTTCGCCGGCAACACCCTGCTGGTCAGCCTGGAGGACCTGGTCGAGGACGGCTGGCTGAAGCCCGGCGACCTGGCCGGCGCCCCCGCCTTCCCGGCCCGGGCCTGCGACTTCGGCTCGGCCATCGCCTTCAAGCGGCCGCGGCTGCTCCTGGCCTTCGAGCGCTTCGAGCGCGAGGCCGGCAGCGCCGCGCGGGCCGAGCTGGCGGGCTTCTGCGCGGCCCAGGCCTCGTGGCTCGACGACTACGCGCTGTTCGCCGCGCTCAAGGCCCGCCACGGCGGCCGGGCCTGGACCGAGTGGGACCCGGCCGTGGCCCAGCGGGAGCCCGGCGCGCTCGACGACTGGCGCCAGCGCTGCGCGCGCGAGGTGCGGGCCGAGCAGTTCGCCCAGTGGCAGTTCTTCCGCCAGTGGGCCCGGCTGCGCGAGGCCTGCCGCGCGGCCGGCATCCGCCTGATGGGCGACGTGCCGATCTTCGTGGCCCACGACAGCGCCGACGTGTGGGCCCACCCCGAGCTCTTCCGGCTGCGGGCCGACGGCCGGCCGGCCTGGATCGCCGGCGTGCCGCCCGACTACTTCAGCGCCACCGGGCAGTGCTGGGGCAACCCGCTCTACCGCTGGGACGTGCTGGAGCGCGCCGGCTTCGCCTGGTGGGTGGCGCGCTTCCGCCACGCCTTCGACACGCTGGACTGGGTGCGGGTGGACCACTTCCGCGGCTTCGAGGCCTTCTGGGAGATCCCGGGCGAGGACGACACCGCGGTCAACGGGCGCTGGGTCAAGGGCCCCGGCGCGCGGCTGTTCGAGGCCGTGCGGCGCGAGCTGGGCGAGCTGCCGGTCGTGGCCGAGAACCTGGGCGTGATCACCCCCGAGGTGGAGGCCATCCGCGAGGAGTTCGGCTTCCCGGGCATGGCCATCCTGCAGTTCGCCTTCGGGACCGACCCCCAGGGGCCCGGCTTCAGGCCGCACAACTACCACCGCGACCTGGTGGCCTACACCGGCACCCACGACAACGACACGGCCGTGGGCTGGTGGCGCTCCACCGGCGAGGGCGACTCGACCCGCACGGCCGAGGACGTGGCAGCCGAGAAGGACTACGCCCGCCGCTACCTGGGCAGCGACGGGCGCGAGGTCCACTGGGACATGATCCGCACGCTGCTGGCCTCGGTGGCCGACGTGGCCGTCGTGCCGCTGCAGGACGTGCTGGGCCTCGGCAGCGAGGCGCGCATGAACCTGCCGGCGCGGCCCTCGGGCAACTGGGGCTGGCGCTTCGGCGCGGGCGACCTGACGCCGGCCCACGCCGAGCGGCTGGGCGACCTGGCCACGATCTACGACCGCGCCCCGCGCGCCGGGGACTGAGCGCGCCGTGCCCCGCAGAGCGCTGCTGCTGGCGACCTTCCTGCTGGCCGCGCACGCTTCCGCGCAGTCTTTCAGCTTCGTGGCCCTCGGGGACACGACCTACGCGATCCCGGCCGACAACCCGCTCTACGAGAAGCTGATCCAGGCCGTCAACCAGGCCGACCCGGCCTTCTCGATCCACGTGGGCGACACCAAGGGCCGCGGCGACTGCGGGCGCGCCTTCCAGCAGGGCCAGCGCGCCTTCTTCGACACGTTCGCGGCTCCGGTCATCTACGCTCCCGGGAACAACGAGTGGGCCGACTGCTGGAAGGCCAACCGGGGCGGCGCCGATCCCACCGAGATCCTGAAGCTGATGCGGGAGATCTTCTGGTCGCAGCCCTTCAGCCTGGGCCGGCGGCGCCTGCCGCTGGTGCGCCAGGCCGACGCCCAGCCCGAGTTCGCCGAGTTCGCCGAGAACGCCCGCTGGACCCACGCGGGCGCCACCTTCGCGACGCTCAACCTGGCGGGCAGCCACAACAACCAGGACCTGCGCGTCGAGAAGTACTGGCGCGAGTTCGTGCGCCGCGAGCAGGCCAACCTGGCCTGGGTCAAGGCCACCTTCGCCGCCGCGCGCGCGGGCGGCCAGCGCGCCGTGGTCCTGGCCTTCCACTCCAATCCCTTCGACCAGGCCCTGCGCCACGAGCGGGGTCCGCTCGAGCCCGTCGTGCAGGCCATCGCCGAGGAGGCCGAGGCCTTCGACGGCCAGGTCCTGGTGGTCCACGGCCACGACCACCAGTTCACGATCGACCGCCCCCTGACCGAGCTGGACCTCGACCGGCCGCAGGTCCGCCACCCCAACGTGACGCGCCTCCAGGTCTACGGCTGGCCCGACATGAAGGCCGTCCGAGTGAGCGTCGACACGACGAAGCCGTGGGTCTTCGCGTTCGAGCCCGTCTACGCGGACACGGGCTCGGTCTCGCCCAACAAGGACTGAGACCGGGGGCGGCCCCGGTCTGCCCCCAAACCACGGCCTCGCCACAAGTTCGTGGAACCTTCGTCGCTCCTTCGTGACTTCGCCCCCCGGCCTGCGCAGCTTCGGACCAAGGGAATCCCCCGCCCGCCCTGGGGCCGAAGAGGTGAGCATGCAGAAACCGCGCCTGGGCTTCGGCCAGATCTTCAACATGAACTTCGGCTTCCTGGGCATCCAGTTCGGCTGGGGGCTGCAGCTGGCCAACATGTCGGCCATCTACGCCAAGCTGGGGGCCAGCCCCGACGAGATCCCGATCCTGTGGCTGGCCGGCCCCATGACGGGCCTGCTCATCCAGCCCATCGTCGGAGCCATGAGCGACCGCACCTGGAACTGGCTGGGCCGCCGCCGGCCCTACTTCCTGACCGGGGCCGTGCTGGCCTCGGCGGCCCTGTTCCTGATGCCCGACTCGCCGGCCCTGTGGGCGGCCGCCACGCTGCTGTGGATCCTGGACGCCTCGATCAACATCAGCATGGAGCCCTTCCGGGCCTTCGTGGCCGACAAGCTGCCCGAGGAGCAGCGCACCGTCGGCTTCGTGACCCAGAGCTTCTTCATCGGCGTGGGCGCGGCCATCGCCAACGCCCTGCCCTCGGTCTTCCAGGCCCTGGGCGTGGCGGGCCACGCGGCCAACGGCGTGCCGCTGACCGTGCAGTACGCCTTCAAGCTGGGCGCCGCGGTGTTCCTGCTGGCGGTGCTCTGGACGGTGCTCACCACGCGCGAGTACCCGCCCGAGGACCTGGCCGAGTTCGAGCGCCGCCGGCACGAGCACAAGGCCTTCCACTTCCAGCCCGCGCTGGTGGGCGGCGGGGCGCTGCTGGGGGCGCTGTTCGGTGCCTCCCGCGGCGCCCTGGTCGAGCACCACCTGACCTTCTGGCACCCGCTGGCCGGAGCGCTGATCGGGGCGGCCATCGGCGTGGCCTTGTCGGGCCCCGAGGTCTCCTCGGCCCTGCGCGAGATGCCGCGCACCATGAAGCAGCTGGCGGTGGTGCAGTTCTTCACCTGGCTGGGCCTGTTCTGCATGTGGATGTTCTTCGGCCTGGCCACGGCCCAGCAGATCTTCGGCGCCACCGACCCGAGGACGGCCGAGTTCGACAGGGGCACGGCCTTCGGCGGCGAGACCTTCGCGATCTACTCGATCGTCTGCTTCCTGGTGGCCTTCGCGCTGCCGGCCCTGGCGCGCGTCACCAGCCGCAAGGCCGTGCACGGGCTGGCCCTCCTGTGCGGGGCCGCCGGGCTGCTGTCCACCGGCTTCATCCACGACCCGCTGCTCTGGAAGCTGACCATGGTCGGCGTGGGCGTGGCCTGGGCCTCGATCCTGTCGATCCCGTACGCGATCCTGTCGGGCGCCCTGCCCGCCGCGCGGGTCGGCGTGTACATGGGCATCTTCAACTTCTTCATCGTGATCCCCGAGATCCTGGCCTCGCTGACCCTGCAGCCGATCGTGCGGCAGCTGTTCGGCAACGACCCGGTCAAGGTGGTCATGCTGGGCGGCGCCTCGATGGTCCTGGCGGCCGTGGCCACGCTGTTCGTGAGCGACGAGGGGCGCTAGTGTCCCTGACGACCCTCGGCGGCCTCGCGCATCAGCGCCCACAGGGCCTCGACGTGCGGCCGCTCGGTCAGCTCGGCCCCGATCGAGACCCGCACCATCTGGCGTCCCTCGAGCAGGGCGGGCGTCAGGTAGGCCCGGCCCGAGCGGTTGAGCTCGTCGCACCAGCGCTTGTTGTGGGCGTCGACCGCGCCCGCGGGGAGACCCGGCGGGACGTGGCGCACGCAGACGGTCTGGAACGGCACGGGGGCCAGGCGCTCCCAGCCGGACGCGGCGTCGACCTGCTCGCGCAGCCAGCGGGCGTTGTCGAGGTCGCGGCGCAGGCGCGCCTGCAGGCCGCCGAGGCCCTGCTCGCGGATCAGGAACCACAGCTTGAGGGAGCGGAAGCGGCGTCCCAGCGGCAGGCCCCAGTCGCGGAAGTTCTTGACCTGCGCGTCGACCGCGGTCTGCAGGTAGCTCGGGTTGGTGGACATGACCCGCACCAGGTGCTGGCTGTCGCGCACGAAGTAGGCCGTGCAGTCGAAGGCCACGCCCAGCCACTTGTGCGGGTTGAAGAGCAGCGAGTCGGCCCGCTCGACGCCGGCCCACAGCGGCCGGCACTCGGGCAGGATCATGGCGCTGCCGGCCATGGCGGCGTCGACGTGCAGCCACAGGCCGTGGCGCTCGGCCAGGTCGGCCATCCCGGCGATGGGATCGATCGCCGTGGTGGCGGTGGTGCCCACGGTGCCCACCAGGGCGCAGGGCCGGCGGCCGGCGGCCCGGTCCTCGGCCAGGGCCTGCTCGAGGGCCGGCAGGCTGAGGGCGAAGGCGGCGTCCGTGGGCAACAGCCGCAGGTTCTCGCGGCCGAAGCCGGCCAGCAGGGCAGCCTTCTCGACGGAGCTGTGGGCCTGCCGCGAGGCGTAGACGACCAGCGGCGCCGGCTCGGCCTGCAGGCCGCCGCGGGCCTGCGAGTGGCCGGTGCTGCGCTCGCGGGCGCACAGCAGCGCCACCAGCGTGGCGGTCGAGGCCGTGTCCTGGATGACGCCGGTGAACTCGGGCGGCAGGCCGAGCATCTGCCGCAGCCAGTCCATCACCACCTCCTCCAGCTCGGTGGCGGAGGGACTGGTCTGCCAGCTCATGCCCTGCACGCCCAGGCCGGAGGAGAGCAGGTCGGCCAGCACCGAGGCCAGCCCCGAGTTGGAGGGGAAGTAGGCGAAGAAGGCCGGGTGGTTCCAGTGCGTGACGCCGGGCATCAGCACCCGCTCCACCTCGTCCAGCACCCCGTGAAGCGGCCGGCCCTCCGTGGGCGGCCCGGGCGGCAGCTGCGCGCGGATCGAGCCGGGCAGGGCCGGCGACATCACCGGGCGCTCGGCCACGGTCTCGCGGTAGCGCGCGATCCACTCGATCAGCTCGTGTCCCAGTCGGCGGAACTCGTCGGGCGTCATGCGGTCCTCCCCGGCGACTATAGCCCCGGCACGTCCCGCGCGGCAGGCCCGCGCCCCACGGAGGAACGTCGATGACCACCCGGGAACGTCTGCTGCTGGCCGCCGCCGCGGCCCTGCTCCTGGCCTCGCCGCTCCAGGCGGCCCCGCCCCAGGTCGCCAAGGTCGAGCCGCCCAGCTGGTGGGCCGGCCACTCGCTCGACCCCGTGCGCCTGCTGGTGCGCGGGAAGAACCTGGCCGGCGCGCGGGTCGAGTCGCCCGACCCGGCCCTGCAGGTGGGCCTGGTGCGGGTCAACGCGGCCGGCACGTACGTCTTCGCCGACGTGACCATCGCGAAGGACGCGCGCCCGGGGCCACGCCGCCTGAAGGTCGTCACGAAGGACGGCAGCACGGAGCTGCCCTTCGAGCTGCTGGCGCCGTTGCCGCGCGAGGGGCGCTTCCAGGGCTTCTCCTCCGACGACGTGATCTACCTGATCATGCCCGACCGCTTCTCGAACGGCGACGCGTCGAACGACGACCCGGCCGAGTCGCCGGGCCTGCTCGACCGCGCCAAGGGGCGCTTCTACCACGGCGGCGACCTGCAGGGCGTGATCGACCGCCTGCCGTACCTGAAGGACCTGGGCGTGACGGCCCTGTGGCTCAACCCCTGGTACGACAACGTCGACCACCTGAACCAGAAGGAGCGCTACGAGAACCAGGACATCACCGACTACCACGGCTACGGGGCGGTGGACTTCTACGCGGTCGAGGAGCGGTTCGGCACGCTCGACAAGCTGCGCGAGCTGGTCGACCGGGCCCACGCGCTGGGCCTCAAGGTCATCCAGGACCAGGTCGCCAACCACACCGGCCCCTACCACCCCTGGGTGACCGACTCGCCCACGCCCACCTGGTACAACGGCACGGCCGCGCGCCACCAGGCCAACACCTGGCAGACCTGGACCCTGGCCGACCCGGCCGCCACGCCGGAGATGCGCCGGGCCACCCTCGACGGCTGGTTCATCGACCTCCTGCCCGACCTCAACCAGCACGACGAGGAGGCCCGCCGCTACGTCATCCAGAACACGCTGTGGTGGGTGGGCGTGACCGGCCTCGACGGCATCCGCCAGGACACGCTGCCCTACGTGCCGCGCGACTTCTGGCGCGACTGGACCGCGGCCATCAAGCGCGAGCACCCGCGCCTGCGCGTGGTGGGCGAGATGTTCGACGGCGACCCGGTGCTGGTCTCGTTCTTCCAGGGCGGCCAGGCACGCTTCGACGGCGTCGACTCCGGCATCGACGCGCTGTTCGACTTCCCGCTGCTCTACCCCCTCCGCCGAGCCTTCGGCGAGGGCAGGAGCGTGCGCGAGCTGGCCCAGATGGTGGCCCGCGACCGGCTCTACACGGACCCGCAGCAGCTGGTCACGTTCCTGGGGCTGCACGACGTGGACCGCTTCATGAACCAGCCCGGGGCCACGCCGGCCGGCCTGAAGCTGGCCTTCACCGCGCTCTTCACGCTGCGCGGCATCCCGCTGGTCTACTACGGCGACGAGATCGCCCTGCCGGGCGGCGGTGACCCCGACAACCGGCGCGACTTCCCGGGCGGCTGGAAAGGCGACCCGCGCGACGCCTTCGAGCCCGGTGGCCGCACGCCGGACGAGCAGGCGGTCTTCGAGCACGTGCGGACCCTGGCGCGCCTGCGGGCCGAGCTGCCGGCCCTGCGTCGCGGCGAGACCCTGCAGCTGGCGGCCAGCGAGCAGGCCTGGTGCTTCGCGCGCGTGCACGACGGGCAGGCGGCGGTGGTGGCGTTCAACAACGGCGCCACGCCGGCCGCGGTCGAGTGCCCCGGGGTGGACCGGGCCGGACTGGCCGACGGGACGGCCCTGCGCGACCGCCTGGGCGTGGCGCAGGCCGTGGCCGTGGCCGGCGGCGCGCTGAAGCTCGAGCTGCCGCCGCGCTCGGCGGCGGTGCTCACGCGCTAACTGGCGGATAATCACCGCAGGGGAGGTCCCGAGATGGCCCAGAAGAAGAAGCCGGCCGCCCGGCGCGCGGCGAAGCCCAGGACGAAGGCCGCCAGACGGCCCGCCGCCGCGAAGAAGCCCAAGAAGACCGTCGCCCGCAAGCCGGCCGCGCGCAGGGCGGCAGGCCCGAGCAAGCGCGTGCGCCACCAGCCGGAGACGTTGCGCCTGTCCAGCGCCGGCGTCGGCCTGACGGTGGCCGACATCGGCCGCAGCCTGGCGTGGTACCGCGACGTGCTCGGCTGCCACCTCAAGGAGCGCTGGGAGCACGAGGGCGAGTTGCGCGGGGCCGAGATGGCGGCCGGGGCCTTCACGTTCTACCTGGGCCAGGACGACTGGAAGAAGGGCCGCGACCGGGTCAAGGGCCAGGGCTGCCGGCTCTACCTCACGACCGCCCAGGACCTCGACGCGCTGGCGGCCAGGATCAAGGCCAAGGGCTGGCCGCTCGATCAGGAGCCCACCGACCAGCCCTGGGGCTGGCGCGACTTCTCGCTCGTCGACCCGGACGGCTTCAAGATCACGATCGCCAAGGGCTGAGGCGGCTCGGCGCCTGGCCTCCTCCGCCACCGTGCACGGGGCCGGTGGAGCTGCGGGAGGGGGCCGCCCCCGCGGGCGGCCCCCTTGTCACGGGAGGAGGCGGTTACTTGCCCATCCGGCTGAGGTCGGGCCGGAGCTTCATGATGAACGCCTCGGAGCGCCTGACGCACGCGGCGCGGCTCGCATCCAGGCTGCGCGCCTCCTCGTCGCCGTAGGCCTTCCTCAGGACGTCCATAAAGGCCGGCCAGGCGTCGCGATCCGCGCCCTTCGTGTAGGGCGTGCTGGTCACGTAGACGTTCGAGGGGCCCTGGACCGACACGCGGCGGATCGCGGTCGGCGCCTCGGGCACCTGCTCCGCGGCGGCCTTGTAGCGGGCCATCACGCGCTCCCACTGGCGCGCCATCGCGGGCTCGACTTCGTTGCGGATGACCTGCAGGTAGGCCGGCGGCGGGTCGTACGCCTTCGGCTTCGTGGACAGGTCGGGCAGGAGGCGATAGACGGCCATCTCGGTGGACTCGATGCTCGTGCGTCCGGCGCGGATCGCCTTGGCGCCCTCCACCTCGCCGAGCGCCTTGATCAGGATCTCCGGCGTCGACAGCATCTCGTCGGTCTCGGCCCACTTGTCGAAGTAGCTCAGGATCATGTACGTGTAGCCGGGCCCGCCCGCCGTCACCTGGTAGACGAGCACGCGCTGGTTCTGCCCGATCTTCTCGGCCGCGGCCATCACCTTCTTGGCGAAGGCCTCGTACTCGAGCGCTCCCTCCGGCCTGGCGTGGACGGTCAGCAACTGGACGTACTGCTTGGGCTGGCTCTGGGCCTGCGCGGCCCCCGCCGCTGCCAGGGCGCACGTCAGGCCGAGCGCAAGAGTCTCCGCAATCCTCATGACTGCTCCTTTCGGTTGTCTTCGGAGGGGACGGGGGGAGCATACGTCAGAGAGCGCCCCACATCCACCACGACCGCGCGGTCCGAGCTCCGCGGGCGCGGACCGCTCTGCGGCGGCGCGGAGGCGTCCCGCCGAGTGGCCGCAGGGCACCACATCCCGGCCTTCGTGGAGCGCGCGGGCCCCGAAGAGCACTCGCGTGCCGGCGCCGCGCCCTCAGGGAGCCATCGCGCCTGAGAGCAGCCGCAGCACGGGCAGCAGGCCATCCTCGCCCGCGAGCCGGCGATACTCCGGCAAGGCGTAGAGGCCGTACAGCGACGTCGGCTCGAGCAGGGCCGCGGCGCGGGCCGCTTCGGGGCCCTCCAGGCTCACCAGGAGGCTGCCGGCCGGCAGCTCCAGCGCCGCCGCGGGCTGGCGCTCGACCACCTGCCGCCCCGCGTAGCGCGAGTAGACCGGGTCCTCCTGCTCCTCGACGCGCAACAGCCGGCAGCGCTCGGTGGTGACCGTGCGCGGGGCCTGAAGCTCCTCGAAGGCCAGCGCGTGGCGCTCGAGCAGCGCCCTGAAGGCCCCGGTCGCCGCCGCCGTCACCGCGTAGGCGCGCGGCGCGGGGACGCTGCGCTTCACGAAGGCCTCCTCCATGAAGTTCCCGGTGGGGACCTCGAGCACGCGCCCGGTGGCGGCCTCGACGACCTTCACCGCGCGCGGGCGCAGTCCCAGGCTGCCCCACATCACGTTGACGGGCAGGAAGGCCGGCAGCGGGCGCTGCCGGGCGGCCTCGATCGCGGCCAGGTCCGCCGCGCGCTGGCCGCGCTCCTCGACGAACCGCCAGAGCAGGTGCAGGTAGGCGTCCACGCGCGTGCCGAGGTCGGCGTGGGGCTCGGGCGCGGACCAGCGCACGCCCGACTCGATGATGAACGACAGCCCGCCGTACAGCGCGACACCGTTGCGCCCGTCGTCGGCGTCGAAGGCGGAGTGGCGCTGCTCCTCGTCGGGCGGCGGGCCGCCCAGGGAGTAACGCTCGAAGGCGTGCCCGGCGCGCGCCAGGGGTTCGGCCGCCTCGGCCACCCAGCGCTGCCCGGCCCGCACCAGCGCCGGGTCGAGCAGCGGGTGGTTGGCCCCGTCCATGGTGACGATCGGCCACTTCATCCAGCCGCGCTGCCGCCAGGCCTCGCTGTCGCGCCCGAACTCGTGGCAGTCCACCGCCACGTGCGGCCGGGCCCGGCGCACCACGCGGTAGAGGGCCTGCGTCTCGGGCTGGGACAGGGCCTGGTGGTCGCGGTTCAGGTCGACGCCGGCGGCGTTGCGGCGCGTGCCGGCCTCGCCCCCGTCGGGGTTGAGCGACGGCATCAGCCAGACCTCGGTGTCCTCCGGCAGGCGCTCGGGGCGGCGCAGCACGTCGCGCAGCAGGAACAGCTGGGCGTCCTTGCCGGCCAGCTCGTCGCCGTGCTGCTGGGCGTAGAAGAGCACGCGCCAGCGGGCCGGCGCGGCGCCCCGCTTGAGGCGCGCCAGGTAGAGGGCGCGGCCCTCCGTGCTCCGGCCTTCGACGGTCACCTCGACCAGGCCGGGCCGGGCGGCGCCCAGGAGGAAGCGCTCCATCTCGTCGTAGCGGACGGTGGCCGTGAGCGAGCGGTGGTCGCCCTGAAGCGGCGCGGGCGACGGGGCGGGCGCGGCCAGGAGCGCGAGCAGGGACGCGGGCAGGAGCCACATGCCGTGGATCCTACGCAGGCCCGCCCCGCGCGCCAAGCGCCGCGCTATCATCTGCGCAACCTGGGAGGTGCGGCGGTGGCCATCCGCACGCTCTGTGACATCTTCTTCCACGCCGTCGACCGCTTTCCCAAGCCGCAGCACCTGCTTTACAAGCAGGACGGCGCCTGGAAGGCACTCAGCTCGGCCGAGTTCCTGCGGGCGGTCGAGGAGCTCTCGCTGGGCCTGCGCGCGCTGGGCCTGAACGGCGGCGAGCGCGTGGCGGTGCTCTCCGAGAACCGGCCCGAGTGGGCGGTCACCGACCTGGCCGCGCTGGCGGCGGCCACGGTGCTGACGCCCATCTACCCCTCGCTGCCGCCCGAGCAGGTGCTCTACATCCTGAACGACAGCGAGGCCCGCTTCGTGGTGGTCTCGAACGCGGCCCAGGCGGCCAAGATCGGCGAGGTGCGCGAGCGCGCGCGCAGCCTCGAGCAGGTGATCGTGATGGACGAGCCGGCCCCGGCCGGCACGCTGACCTTCGCCGAGGTGCGCGCGCGCGGCCGCGCGGAGCTGGCCGCCGACCGCGAGGCCGTGCGCCAGCGCGCCCGCGGCGTGGCGCCGGACGACCTGGCCACGCTGATCTACACCTCCGGCACCACCGGCCTGCCCAAGGGCGTGATGCTGAGCCACGCCAACATCGTCTCGAACGTGCTGGCGGCCTCGCGCGTCTTCGCCAAGGTGCTGGGGCCCGAAGACCTGGCGCTCTCGTTCCTGCCGCTGTGCCACATCTTCGAGCGCATGGCGGGCTACTACGTGGTGCTGCTGCTGGGCGGGGCCATCGCCTACGCCGAGAGCATCGACCAGGTGGCGGCCAGCATGGGCGAGGTGCGTCCCACGGTCATGTGCGCCGTGCCGCGGCTGTACGAGAAGATGCACGCCCGCGTGATGGACAAGGTCGCCCACGACCCGGCCCTGCGCCAGAGGATCTTCAACTGGGGCCTGGGGGTCGGGCGCGAGCTGTTCCGCCACAAGGTCGAGAAGAGCGGCCCGGGCCTGCTGCTCAAGGCCGGCGGGGCCCTGGCCGACTCGCTGGTCTTCTCCAAGGTGCGCGAGCGCACGGGCGGCCGGCTCAAGCTGTTCATCTCGGGCGGGGCGCCGCTGGGGCGCGAGCTGGCCGAGTTCTTCGGCGCGCTGGGGCTGGTGATCTGCGAGGGTTACGGCCTGACCGAGACCAGCCCGGTCATCACCTGCAACCGGCCCGACGACCTCAAGCCCGGCACGGTGGGCAAGCCGATCGAGGGCGTGCAGGTCAAGCTGGGCCCCGACGGCGAGGTGCTGACGCGCGGGCCCCACGTCATGCGCGGCTACTGGAACAAGCCCCAGGAGACGGCCGAGACCATCGACGCCGAGGGCTGGCTGCACACCGGCGACATCGGCGAGATCGACCAGCAGGGCTTCCTGAGCATCACCGACCGCAAGAAGGACATCCTGGTGACCTCGGGCGGCAAGAACCTGGCGCCGGGGCCGATCGAGAACGTGATCCGCACCGACCCGCTGGTGGCCGAGGTGGTCATGGTCGGCCACGGGCGCAAGTTCCCGGCGGCGCTGGTGGTGCCCAACTTCGAGGCGCTCGAGGCCTGGGCCGCCGAGCGCGGCCTGCGCTGCCGCACGCGCCGCGAGCTGGTCGCGACGCGCGGCGTGGTGGCCTACTACGAGCAGGCCATCCGCGACCTGACCCAGGGCCTGGCGCAGTTCGAGCGCATCAAGCGCATCACGGTGCTGCCGAAGGAGTTCTCGGTCGAGACCGGCGAGCTGACGCCGACCCTCAAGGTCAAGCGCAAGGTGGTCGAGCAGAAGTACGCGGACCTGATCGAGGCGATGTACTTCGAAGGCTGAGAGCCCGGGCAACGGGCGGGGGCAGGGGATGAAGAAGCTGACGCTCTTGGAAGAGAACGGTCCGCGCGCCGGGCAGTCGTACGAGCTCGAGAGCGGCGAGCTGACGCTGGGCCGCGACGAGGGCTGCCGCGTCCGGTTCGAGCCCGGCGAGGGCGGCGTCTCGCGCCGCCACGCGGTGGTCAAGGCCGAGCTGGGCGGCTTCCGGCTGATCGACCAGCGCAGCGCCAACGGCAGCTTCGTCAACCAGGAGCGCGTGGACGGGGCCTGGCTCAACGACGGCGACCTGGTCGAGCTGGGCAGCGGCGGGCCGCGCCTGCGCGTGCGCGTGGAGGGCGAGGCCGAGGGGGCCGCGGCGCCG
>JBDIBD010000051.1:0-15530 GCA_039812725.1 Vicinamibacteria bacterium
TCCGTCTCGGTGGCGCCCACGCGCCCCCTAACACGCCTGGCCGACCACGCCCACCGGGTCGGAGAGGGGCTCTACGGGCCGGCGCCCGGGACGGAGCGGCGCGACGAGATCGGCGAGCTGGCGCGGGCCTTCCAGGCCGCCTCGGACCGCCGCGGCGAGGCGGAGCAGCAGCTGGCCCGGGCGCGCGACGAGGCCCTCGAGGCCAGCCGCGCCAAGACCGTCTTCCTCTCGACCATGAGCCACGAGCTGCGCACGCCGCTCAACCACGTCCTGGGCTATGGCGGCATGCTGCGCGAGGAGCTCGAGGCCGAGGGCTCGGGGCTGGCCCAGGACGCCGCCAGGGTCGAGGCCTCGGCGCGCGCGCTGCTGGCGCTGGTCCAGGGGGTGCTCGACCTGTCGAAGATCGAGTCGGACCGCATGGCGGTCGAGCTCCAGCCGGTGGACCTGGCCCGGCTGGTCGAGGAGGCCGTGGCCCGGGCGCGCGAAGCGGTGCGGCAGCGCGGCAACACGCTCGAGCTGAGCCTCGACCCGGCCCTGCGGGCGGAGCGGCTGTCGTCCGACCCGCAGGCGCTCGGCCAGATCCTGGGGCAGCTGCTCTCGAACGCCGCCAAGTTCACCCGGGACGGCAGCGTGGCGGTCGAGGCCGGGCTCGAGCCCGGGGCCGCGCGCGTGCGCGTGCGCGACACCGGCGTGGGCATCGAGGCCGCGCAGCTGGAGCGCATCTTCCAGCCCTTCACGCAGGCCGACGAGCGCGCCAGCCGGAGCTTCGAGGGCGCCGGTCTCGGGCTGGCCATCAGCCGCGGTCTGGCGCGACTGGTGGGCGGGACGCTGACCGTCGAGAGCGAGCCGGGGCGCGGCTCGACCTTCACGCTCCGGTTGCCCCGCGACCCAGCGCCCCCCCCGCCGTCATCCTGAGCGACACCGTCGAGCCGGGAGCGAAGGATCTGTCGGCCGAGGCTGCCGCGACCGGGTCGACGCCGGACGATCAGATCCCTCGTCGCCGGCCCAGGCGGCGCTCCTCGGGATGACGGCAGGAGGAGGGCCCGCCTTGCTTCCCCGAGGGGGACGAAACAGGAGGCCCCGCTGGTTTCCCCGAGGGGGACGAAAAGAAGAGGGCCCCGCTCGCTCGCGCGAGGGGGCCCGGACGACGGCCGCGCCGGCTAGACCAGCGGGTTGAAGTTGCCGGCCTGCAGCGCCAGGCCCAGCGAGACGATCACGAACAGCCAGATGCCCACGTAGACCGGCACGAACTTCTTCCTGGTCTCGAGGTGCTCCGGGAACAGGATCGGCTTGCCCGCGAACTTGCCGCGCGGGCGGCTGGGGAAGAAGAAGGTCTTGTAGGTCTCGATGGTCGCGACCGTGTAGCCCAGGCCGCCCAGCGCCGCCACCAGGTAGCTCTGGGTGAACAGCGACAGCAGCAGGCCGTAGGAGCCGGCCAGGAACGGGCTCCTGAAGAACTTGAAGGTGTGGAAGCCCTCGATGGGCGCGTCCTTGAAGGCGCCGCCGCAGGCCGACAGCCAGCCGCCGATGGAGCCCAGCAGGAAGAACATGGCCCAGCGCGGCAGGCCGGTGTTCACCTGGTGCATGGCGTGGATCCCGAAGCCGGCCGCGAAGACCACCGCCACGTGCCCCGTGGCGATCAGCCAGCGCTTGCCCCCGGCCGGGATGACGTGGCCGAAGACGTGGAACTGCATCGGGATGGTGTACTTCGACTGGTCCTCGAAGCGCACGAAGGTCTTCCAGAACTCGGTCAGGCCGCGCTCGACGCAGTAGGTCACGCCGAAGAGCACGAACAGGTCGCGGCCCGAGATGCCCAGGTTCAGCACCCAGGCGATGACCGGCGCCGACAGCGTCGAGACGAAGATGCTGCGCGGGTAGTGGCGGAAACCCTCGTGCGGGGCGTCCTTGTACATGCCCCAGGTGGCCGTGTGCGTCCCGGCCAGGATTCCGACGATGGTGGCGACGACCAGCGCCTCGGGCGTCACAGGCCCTCCTCGCCGGCCGCGGCGATGGCGGCGTAGATCGATTCAACCAGCACGATGTCCCTCCTGGCGCGGGCGAGGTCGAACTCGGGCTCGACGCCCTCCCGCAGGGCGCGCACGAAGTCGCGCCACATGGCCCGGCGCCCCGTCAGATCACGGAAGCCCGGGAAGATCAGTTGCTTGCGCGCTCCCCACGCGAGCACGAAGAGCCCGTTCGACTCGAAGCCGATCGAGCCCTGTCGGCCGTAGATTCTCGAGAGCCGGAGCCCCTTGAGCGGCGAGGGGGTCTCCCAGGAGTGGTAGAGCGCGCCGACGGCGCCCGAATGGTACTCGAAAACGGCCAGGGCGCTGCGTTCCGGCCCCTGCGCCGGGGGGGCCACGCCCCGGGCCCGCCGCACCTCGAGGCCCAGGTTGGCCATGAAGTCGACCCAGTGGATGCCGCCCTCGAACAGGGCCCCGCCGCCGGCCACGGCCGCCTCGGCGCGCCAGCCCGAAACCTTCTGCTCCTTGAGCGCGTTCACGTACAGGAACAGCGGCTCGCCGATCACGTTCTCGCGCAAGAGGCGGCGCAGGGTCACGAGCAGTGGCTTGTAGTAGTAGTTCTCGGCCACCAGCACGCGCCGCCCGGCGGCGTGTGCGGCCGCCGCGACCGTGTCGAAGTCGGCCGCGCGCAGGAAGGGCGGCTTCTCGACCACCACGTGCTTGCCGGACCCCAGGGCCCGCAGGGTCCAGTCGAGGTGCTGGTCGGGGGGCGTCAGCACCAGCACGGCGTCGACCTCGGGGCTCTTCAGGGCCTCCTCGTACGAGCCGAAGCAACCGGCCCCGCGCAGCTCGCGGGCGAAGTCGCGGGCCCGCTGCGGGTCGCGGCTGGCGTAGAAGCAGCGCACTGCGCCACCCAGCGGCTTCAGGCCGCCGGCCGCCAGGCGCGCTGCGTAGCCGCAGCCCAGCAGCGCCAGGCCCAGCGGGCGCGCGCTCACGCGCGGGCCTCGGAAGCCAGGCCGGGCGCCGTCTTGCCGCTGGCCATCAGCGTCCCCACCCGCAAGGCGTTGGCGGCGATGGTCAGGCTGGGGTTCACGCCGCCGCCCGTGGGCAGGAAGCTGGCGTCGGTGACCACCAGGTTGTCGAGGCCGCGGTAGCGGCAGTCGCGGTCGAGCGGCGCCGTGCGCGGGTCGTCCCCGCAGCGCACCGTGCCGGCCGCGTGCGAGAAGGTCTTGATGGGGTGGCGGTAGAAGAAGAAGGCCCCGGCGGCGCGCAGGATGCGGCGCGCCTGGCCGAAGAGCGCCTCGCGCGCCAGGAGGTCGCGCTTCGTGTAGCGGTGCCGCAGCACCAGGCGCGGCAGGCCGAAGGCGTCGCGCTGCGACGGGTCCACGGTGATGGCGTTCCAGGCCCGTGGCTCGTCCTCCGCCATGACCAGCAGCCCCGTGGTGTGCGGCAGCGAGAACGTCAGGAAGCCGTGGGCGACGCGGGGCGCGTTGGCCTTCACCAGCGAGAGCGGCGGCTGCTGGAGCTGCTGGATCGAGCCCAGCGTGCCGGCCGGCGCGCCGGGGGCGCCGAAGTAGAAGTCGTGGAAGCCGACCTGCTTGTGGAAGCGCTTGCCGCCGTCGGGGACGCGCTTGAAGACCGCGATCACGATGCCGTTGCAGTGGCGCGTCAGGTAGCGGCCCACGGCCGCGCCGGCCGGGCTCCGGCCCTCGAGGCCCGAGGCCAGCAGCAGGTGCGGCGTGGCGAGCGCTCCACCGGCCAGCACCACCTGTCCGGCGCGCAGCGTCTCGCGCCGGCCGAGGCGCTTGTCGAGCACCTCGACGCCCGCGACCCGGCCGTTCTCCGCCAGCAGGCGCGTGGCCACCGTCTCGGCGCGCAGCTCCATCCCGCCGCGCTGCAGGCGCGGCACGAGGCCGGTGGCCAGGTCGTTCTTGGCCGAGACCGCGCAGGCGAAGGTGTCGCAGGTGGGGCAGAGCTGACAGGCCCGCTCGCCCTGGTAGCGGATGGCCATGGGCAGCGGGAAGGGCTTGAGGCCCAGGCGGCGGCCGGCGTTGGCGACGAGGGTCGCGGTCTCGCCCAGCGGCCCGGGCGGGTTCGGGTAGGGCCCGCGGCGCGGGGGCTCGGTCGGGTCGGCCCCGGCCTCGCCGGCCACCTCGAGCAGCTCCTCGCAGCGCTCGTACCAGGGCTCGAGGTCGTCGTAGCGCAGGGGCCAGGCGGCGCCCGAGTCGCCCACGATCTCGGCCGAGGGGGTGAAGTCGGCCGGGCGCATGCGGAACGAGACGCCGCCGTAGAAGACCGAGGCCCCGCCGACGCAGCTGGTCTGGCCGATGACCGGCGTCTGGCCGCCCTCGAGCACGTGCCCGGGCGACTCGTAGGAGTAGTAGGGCGTCTTCTCCATGGTCCCCTCGGGGGACCAGTTGTGCGGCCCGCGCTCGACCCACGGGCCGCGCTCGAGCATCAGCACGCGCGCCCCGGCCTCGACCAGCGGCAGGGCCGTGAAGACCCCGCCGAAACCGCTGCCGATCACGATCACGTCCCACTCGCGGCTCATGGGCAGCGGGGCGGCGGGGTGCGTCCGGGTTGCGGGGGCTGTGACGGGGGCATGGCGAGCGGGCGCCGAGGCGCAGCGGACCGAGAGGATACACCGGTTTCCCGTCGCCCCGAGCATGGACCGCAACGGCGCGGCCGGCAAGGCAGAGAGACGTCACCGTCATCCTGAGGATCCGCCGCCCAGGCCGGCGACGAAGGATCTCGCGGGCTGTACGACTCGCGAGATCCTTCGCTCCCAGCCGAACGGTGTCGCTCAGGATGACGGCTGCTGGGCAGGCACCCGCTCGCCGCTCGGCGCTGTGGCTCAGGATGACGGCTGCTGCGGCACCCGGTAGCGCACCTGCACCATCCCCGAGGGCCAGGAGCGGCTCTCCACCAGGCTCAGCGCCCGACCCGGCAGGTCCGCGCCGAACAGACGCACGCCGCCGCCCACCAGCACGGGCACGACCGAGAGCGTCAGCTCGTCGACCAGGCCGGCCGCCAGGAACGCGCGCGCCACGGCCCCGCCGTCGACGTAGACGTGCCGCAGGCCCTCGCGCCCCAGCCGCTCGAGCAGCGTGGCGGGCTCCTCGGCCGTGAGCTCCTCTCCGTGGCGCGGATCGGCGGGCCTGTGCGTCAACACCACCACGCGCTTCTTGCCGTAGGGCCAGGCCCCGAAGCCCAGCACGGTCTCGTAGGTGTTGCGGCCGATCACCAGGCCGTCGACGGTCTCGAAGAAGGCCGTGAAGCCGTAGTCCTCGCCGCTCTTCTCGAAGGGCTCGAGAAAGGCCAGCGAACCGCCCGGTCCGGCGATGAAGCCGTCCAGGCTCATGCCCATGAAGACGGACGCCCGCGCTCGCGACATGCCCCCTCCTCTCCCGCGCGGCCGCGCCTCAGCCGTTGAGCGTGGCCATCGACGCCTCCGGATAGCGCGCGCCCCGGGCCGGCGGCAGCGAGTCGCTCAGCTCGGCGTTCTCGGCGGGCGTGAGCCGCAGCTCGACGGCCGCGGCGTTCTCCTCGAGGCGCGCGCGCTGCCGCGTGCCCGGGATCGGCACGACGTCCTCGCCACGCGCCAGGAGCCAGGCCAGAGCGAGCTGCGCGGGCGTGCAGCCCTTGCGCGCGGCCAGGGCCTGGATGCGCTCGGCCAGCGCCAGGTTGGCCACGAAGTTCTCGCCCTGGAAGCGCGGCCCCATGCGCCGCCAGTCGTCCGCGGCCAGGTCCTCGGGCTTCCGGAAGCGGCCCGTCAGGAAGCCGCGTCCCAGCGGGCTGTAGGCCACGAGCGTGACGCCCAGCTCGCGGCAGGCCGGCAGGACCTCGGCCTCCAGGTCGCGGGTCCATAGCGAGTACTCGGTCTGCAGCGCCGCGATCGGGTGCACCGCGTGCGCGCGGCGCAGCGTCGCGGCGGCGGCCTCGGACAGGCCCAGGAGGCGCACCTTGCCGGCCCGCACGAGCTCGGCCATGGCCCCCACGGTGTCCTCGATCGGCACGTTCCGATCGACGCGGTGCTGGTAGTAGAGGTCGATCTGCTCGACGCCCAGGCGCTGCAGGCTCGCCTCGCAGGCCTGGCGCACGTATTCGGGCCGCCCGTCGACGCCCAGGAACTCGCCCCGGGGCCCGCGCCTGTTTCCGAACTTCGTGGCCAGCAGCACCTCCGAGCGGCGCGTCTTCAGCACCTCGGCCAGCAGGCGCTCGTTCTCGCCCACGCCGTACATGTCGGCCGTGTCCCAGAAGCTCACGCCCAGCTCCAGCGCGCGCTCCAGCGTCAGGAGCGACTCCCGCCGGTCGCTCCGGCCGTAGAACTCCGACATGCCCATGCAGCCCAGCCCCAGGGCCGAGACCTGGGCCCCGCTCCGTCCCAAAGCCCGCTTCTGCATCCGTGCTCCTCCCTTCGACGCCGTGCCCCTCCCCGTAAGGCTAGGCCCAGGACCGGTGCTTGTCTGCCCCGGGGCATCACGGCAGCGCCGACCCCCTGGGGGCCGACGGGCCTCCTTGGCGTCCGGCGCTCGCGCCGGGCTCGAGAGGGGCCTCCGTTGGCAGAGCGTCGCAGGCGATTTCCGCGACCCTTGACGCCCGTCAAGGAAGCCGTCCCCCTCCAGGACCACAGTAGGCCCTCACGCGAGGTGTGACATGCCCGTGCGCGTGCAGCTCCCCGACCTCGAGCACTGGAAGGCCCAGGTCAAGTGTCAGGCCGGCTGCCCTGTCCGAACCGACGCCGGCCGCTACGTCCAGCTCATCGCCGAGGGCCGCGACCAGGAGGCCTTCCTCGTGGCCCGGGCCCCCAACCCCTTCGCCTCGGTCTGCGGGCGTGTCTGTGCGGCCCCCTGCGAGGACGCCTGCCGGCGCGGCAGCATCGACGCGCCCATCTCGATCCGGGCCCTGAAGCGCTACGTGACCGAGCAGTACGGGGTCGAGTCGCGCCGCCCCGACACCCAGGACCGGCTGCGCGAGCGGCCCATCCTCGAGGGCAACCTGTACTCCGGCCACCTGCCGGTCGCGCCCCTCTCCGCCAGCGGCGCGGGCCGCCGCAAGGTGGCCGTGATCGGGGCCGGGCCGGCCGGGCTCTCGGCCGCCCACGACCTGGCCCTGCTGGGCTACGACGTGACCGTCTTCGACGCGGCCGCCGAGCCGGGCGGCATGATGCGCTTCGGCATCCCCGAGTACCGCCTGCCGCGCACGCTGATCCACGAGGAGATCGCCAAGATCCTGGCCCTGGGCGTGAAGCTGCGCTCGGGCGTGGCGCTGACGCCGTCCTACGGCCTGGCCGAGCTGCGCGGCGAGGGCTTCTTGTCGGTCTTCCTGTCGGTGGGCGTCTCGCAGGGCCGCGACCTGCAGGCCCCCGGCGTCGAGCTCGACGGCGTGGTCAAGGCCGTCGACTACCTGCTCAACGTCAACCGCGGCTACCGCATGGACCTGGGCCGGCGGGTGGTGGTGATCGGCGGTGGCTTCGTGGCCTTCGACGCCGCCCGCACGGCCCTGCGCCTGGGCCGCGAGGAAGAGGCCCGCGAGCTCCAGGGCGAGACCGACGCGCGCATGAAGGAGGCCTTCGACTCGGCCCGTGCCGCGCTGCGCGGCGGCGCCACCGAGGTCACGATCGTCTCGCTCGAGAGCTTCGCCGAGATGCCGGTGCTGCGCAGCACCCAGGGGCACGAGGAGTTCGAGGAGGCCCAGAAGGAGGGCGTGGTCTTCCTGCCGCGCCGCGGGCCCAAGCGCTTCCTGGGCGACGGGCGCCTGCAGCAGGTCGAGCTGCGCGGGGTGCTGTCGGTGTTCGACGAGAACGGCCGCTTCAGCCCGCGTTACGACGACGCCGACGTGGTCACGCTCCCGGCCGACTCGTGCGTGCTGGCCATCGGCCAGCGCGCCGACCTGTCGTTCCTGAAGCCCCAGGACGGCGTCGAGCTGATCCCGGGCGGCACCATCCGGGTCGACCCGGCCACGCTCGGCACCTCGGCCCGGGGCGTCTTCGCCGGCGGCGACGTGGCCTTCGGCCCGCGCAACCTGATCGAGGCGGTGGCCAACGGCAAGCGCGCCGCGCGCTCGATCCACGAGCTGCTGGCCGGCGAGCGCGCGGGGCTCGAGGTCACGCTCGAGGTCGAGAAGCTGCCCACCCGCGACTACCGCATGATCGCCGGCTTCGAGCGGCTCGACCGCGAGGCGCCGCCGACCCTCGACGTGGGCCGCCGCACGGGCATCGCCGAGGTCGAGACCGGCTACGAGCCGGCCGCGGCCCGCGACCAGGCGGCGCGCTGCCTGGTCTGCCACGTGCAGACCATCTACGACCCCGAGAAGTGCGTGCTGTGCAGCCGTTGCGTGGACGTCTGCCCGGAGTACTGCCTGGCGATCGTCCCCTTCGAGTCGCTCGACCTGCCGCAGGAGCAGCGGGCGGAGCTCGAGGCCCGCGCGCAGTCGGGCGGCCTGCCGCTCTCCGCCATGATCAAGGACGACGAGCGCTGCATCCGCTGCGGCCTGTGCGCGCTGCGCTGTCCCACCGACGCCATGACCATGGAGAAGTTCCAGATCCAGGAGCGCTTCGCGCCCGTCCAGGAGCAGCCATGACCGAAGAGAAGAAGGACCGCCGCGAGTTCCTCGTCAAGGTCGGGGTCGGGGCCGGCGTGGTCGGCATCTGCACGCAGGCGGCCGCCTCGCTGCGCTCGCTGCTGCCCAACGTCTCGTACGACGCCCCCACCACGGTCAAGCTGGGCGCGCCGGCCGAGTTCCCCGACGGCATGAAGTTCCTGCCCGAGCAGCGCCTGTTCGTCTTCCGCGAGGGCAAGGTCTTCCACGCCGTCTCGGCCGTCTGCACCCACCTCGGCTGCACCGTGCGCGCCGAGGCCCTGCCGCAGCCCGAGACGATGGAGGTGGGCGGCGCGCCCATGCGCGTGACCCACCGCTTCGCCTGCCCCTGCCACGGCTCGAAGTACACCGGCGACGGCAAGGTGGTCTCGGGCCCCGCGCCCAAGCCGCTGGCCTGGTACCACCTGACCGTCTCGACCGACGACGGGCAGCTGGTGGTCGACCTGGCCCAGGAGGTCGGCCGCGACTTCCGCCTGACCCTCGCCTAGGAGCACCGCCCATGGCCACCGCCGCCAAGACGCCGCCCACCGAGGCCCAGAGCGCCCCGGGCGTCCACCCCAAGCCCTTCTGGAGCTTCAAGCCCCGCTCCGACCGCGAGTCGGGCGACGCCATCGTCGCCAACTTCGCCCTGCACTGGTTCCCGGCCAAGGTCTTCAAGCCCTCGCTCGACTGGAGCTACTCCTTCTGGCTCGGGACCATCAGCGCCGCCCTGCTGCTGCTGCTGACCGTCTCCGGGCTGCCGCTGCTGTTCCTGTACGTCCCCTCGGTCGAGCGGGCCTACCTCTCGGTCAAGGACATCGAGTGGGTGGTGACCTTCGGCTCCTGGATCCGCTCCGTGCACCGCCTCTCGGCGCACCTGATGGTGGCGGCCGTGTTCCTGCACCTGGTGCGGGTCTTCCTGACCGGGGCCTACAAGAACGGCGCCGGGCGCGGGCAGCACCGCGAGTGGAACTGGGTGCTGGGCGTGGTGATGCTGGTGCTGACCCTGTTCCTGTCCTTCACCGGTTACCTGCTGCCCTGGGACCAGCTGGCCTTCTGGGCCGTCACGGTCGGCACCAACATCGCCGCCTCGATCCCGTGGGTCGGGCCGCGGGTGCGCGAGCTGATGATCGGCGGGCGCGCCATCGAGCAGGCCACGCTGATCCGCTTCTACGTGCTGCACGTCATCTTCCTGCCCGGGCTGCTGGGCGGGCTGTTCGCCTACCACATGTGGCGCATCCGCAAGGACGGCGGCCTGGCGCGCGTCGACCGGGTGGCCACGCTGCGCGAGAAGGCCGCCGAACCGCCCTCGCCGACCAAGACCTACACGCTGCTGGGCGTGGCGCGCGGCACGGCCCCGACCGTCCGCGCCGCCAGCCTCGAGGCCCGCGACCTGACCGTCAACTCGATGCCGGACCTGGTGCGCCGCGCCGCGGTGGCCGTGCTCGGCACCTTCGCCGTGATCAGCGTGCTGGCCTCCCTGATCCGCTCGCCGCTGGAGGAGGCCGCCAACCCGCTGGTCACGCCCAACCCGGCCAAGGCGCCCTGGTACTTCCTCTGGCTGCAGGAGATCGTGACCGACACGACCTTCACGGTGGCCGGCTTCACGGTCAACGGCGCCTTCCTGGGCGGCGTGATCCTGCCCGGCCTGATCCTGCTGCTGCTGACCGCCTGGCCCTGGCTCGACCGGTCCCCGGCCGACGCCACGGGCGTCTGGTTCGCGCGCAGCCGCCGGCGCCAGAACCTGGTCTTCCTGCTGGCCGTCCTGGTCGTGGTCGTGCTCACCATCGTCGGCACCTTCCTGCGCGGGCCCTCCTGGCAGCTGTTCTGGCCCTGGGAGGTCTGGCCCGAGCTCCCCACGAGGATCTGAACATGGAGAAGCGCAGCGACTCGCCCTACCCCCGCCTGGACCGGCCCGTGCTGGCGGTCATCGGCCTGGTGCTCGTGGCGGCCACCCTGCTCTTCCTGCGCAACGACCGCGAGCACGAGTGGCGCTGGTACCAGGCCCAGTTCAAGCAGCAGGTCGGCGAGAAGTTCGGGGCCGAGCTGGCCGCCAAGGTGCCCACCGGCATGCAGCAGATCTGGGTGCCGGCCCTGGGCCACGCCGACCGCTGCGTGACCTGCCACCAGGCCACCACCTGGAAGGGTTTCGAGAGCGCCGACCAGCCCTTCAGGACCCACCCTCAGGAGATCCTCAAGAAGCACCCGCCCGAGGTCTACGGCTGCACCTCCTGCCACGGCGGCCAGGGTTTCGCGGTCGACCTGGAGCCGGCCCACGGCCCGGTCCAGTTCTGGGAGGAGCCGGTGCTGGGCAAGGCCATGGGCGAGGCCTACTCGATCGCCGAGAACAAGGGCGCCCTGATGCAGATGAACTGCAACGTCTGCCACCGCTACGACCGCGAGACGCCGGGCGCCGAGTTCATCAACCACGCCAAGAAGCTGGTGCAGGACAAGGGCTGCCGGGCCTGCCACGTCATCAACGGCCGGGGCGGCACGATCGGCCCCGACCTGACCTACGTGGGCGACAAGCCGGCCGAGCAGTACGAGTACGGCCGGCTCTCGGGGCAGAAGACCTCCTTCGCCTGGCACGTCGCGCACCTCAAGGACCCGCGCGCCCTGGTGCAGGACACGGTCATGCCCAACTTCCACTTCAGCACCAAGGACGCCCAGGCCGTGGCCATGCTGGTGCTGTCGTGGCGCAAGTCGCCCGTGCCGGCGGCCTTCGTGCCGGGCCTGCCGCGCACCGACCCGCAGACGGCCGAGGAGAAGGAGGCCGAGCGCCAGATGCGCGAGGGCCCCGGCGCCTGGTTCGTCAAGACCGGCTGCTTCGTCTGCCACTCGATCTCGGCCTTCGGCGTCAAGAGCCCGGCCCAGATCGGGCCCGACCTCTCGACCGCGGTCGAGGACGTGCAGACGCGCTTCGGCCGCACCCTCGACGACTTCATCCGCGAGCCCACCGGCACCATGCAGGTGGTGCTCTCGCGCCAGATCGTGCTCACCCCCGAGGAGAAGGCCGTTGCGGTCGGCAAGCTGCGCGAGGCCTTCGCCGAGCACCAGAGGCAGAAGGCCGGGGACGAGAAGCAGAACCCCGGCCAGGTGATCGACAGCCGGCAGCACTGAAGACGGAGCCGTTCGACCTCAGAGGCAATCGAAGGAGGCATTCATGAAGAGCAGAGGCAAGGGCACGCTCCTGGTCGCCGTGGCCGGGATCGCCGCCCTGGGGCTGCTGGCGGGCCGTTGCGCGCCCAGCGCCCCGAAGGGGGCCAAGAAGGGCGCGGCGGTCTCGGACGCGGCCAGCGCGGCCATGAAGGTCTACGTGGCGCCGGGCGACCTGGACGAGTACTACCTGTTCGCCTCGGGCGGCCACTCGGGCCAGGTCTACGTCTACGGCCTGCCGTCCGGCCGCCACATCACGACCATCCCGGTCTTCACCCCCTACCCCGCCACCGGCTACGGCTTCGACGACGACTCGAAGAAGATGCTGGGCGACCTGACCTGGGGCGACGTGCACCACCCGGCCCTGAGCGAGACGGGCGGCGACTACGACGGCCGCTGGCTGTTCGTGAACGAGATGAACGGGCGCGTGGCCCGCATCGACCTGCGCGACTTCAAGACCAAGCAGATCATCGGGCCGGTGCCCAACGTCTCCGGCAACCACGGCTCGGCCTTCGTGACGCCCAACAGCGAGTACTCGATCATGGCCTCGCGCTTCTCGATCCCGATCCCCAAGGGCACGGCGGTCGAGGTGGCCAAGTACGCCACCGACTACAAGGGCGTGGTGACCGGCATCAAGATCGACCCCAAGAGCGGCGAGATGTCGATCGGCTGGCAGATCCTGATGCCGCCCTTCGACTACGATCTGGGCGACGCCGGCAAGCTGGTCTCGAACGGCTGGGTCTTCTTCACCTCGTACAACACCGAGAAGGCCACCGGCAAGCTCGAGGTGACGGCCTCGCAGAAGGACCGCGACTACATCGCCGCGGTGGACTGGAAGATGGCCGAGCAGCTCGCCGCCAAGGGCGAGGGCACCCTGATCGGGGGCATCAAGGTCATCGACCCGGCCAAGCACCCCGGCCTGGTCTACTTCATGCCCTGCGGCAAGTCGCCCCACGGCGTCGACGTCTCCCCCGACGGCAAGTACGTGATCGGCTCCGGCAAGCTGCAGGGCGTGACCACGGCCTTCAACTGGGAGAAGGTCCAGACCGCCATGCGCAACAAGGACTTCACGGGCGACGAGGACGGCATCCCGGTGCTCAAGTACGAGTCCATCAAGGACGCCGAGGTGCCGGTGGGCCTGGGCCCGCTGCACACCCAGTTCGGCCCCGACGGCTACGCCTACACCTCGCTGTTCGTGGACAGCGCCATCGCCAAGTGGAAGCTGGGCACCTGGGAGGTGGTCGACAAGGTCCCGATGTCCTACTCCATCGGCCACCTGACCGCGGCCGAGGGCGACACCGTCAGCCCCGACGGCAAGTACCTGGTGGGCCTCAACAAGCTCTCCCACGGCCGGCACCTGACCGTCGGCCCCTCGCAGCCGGAGTCGAGCCAGCTGGTCGACATCTCCGAGGAGAAGATGAAGCTGCTGCTGGACTTCTTCACGGAGCCCGAGCCGCACTACGCGCAGATCATCAAGGCCGACAAGATCAAGGCCATCGAGGTCTACCCCAAGGAGGAGAACAAGCACCCGCTGGCCGTCTGGGACGTCAAGGACGCCGGCGTGACCCGGAACGGCAACAAGGTCACGGTCAAGATGGTGGCGGTGCGCTCGACCCTGACGCCCACCGACTTCGAGATCAAGGAAGGCGACGACGTCACCATCGCCATCACCAACATCGAGCAGACCACCGACGAGCTGCACGGCTTCGGGCTGCTGGACTACAACATCAACATCGTGGTCGACCCGGGCGAGACCAAGACCGTCACGTTCAAGGCCAAGAAGAAGGGCGTGTTCCCGTACTACTGCACGAACTTCTGCTCGGCCCTCCACCAGGAGATGCAGGGCTACCTGATCGTGCGCTGACGTCTCCCGCGGCCCGGGGGCGCTGGCGGCGCCCCCGGCCGCTCTCGTCCGCCGTCCGCCGCGGAGGGCTTCGCCGTGCGCGCTGTCTTCGACAAGGTCAACCGGTTCCTCGACGCCCCGCTCGACCTCGGGCCGCGGGCGCTGCTCGTGCTGGCCTTCCTGTGCCTGGTGCCGACCTACCTGAGCCCGCTCTACAACATGACCATGTTCGCGCCGCAGTACCAGGACGGGCTGCGGCTCGACATCTACAGCTACAAGCTGGTGGGTGGCAACGAGGGACAGGACGTCAAGGAGATCAACGTCCTCAACCACTACATCGGCATGCGCGACCTGGCCACCCAGGACTTCACCGAGTTCAAGTGGCTGCCGTTCGTGATCGGCATCTTCGGCCTGCTGTTCCTGCGGGCGGCGGTGCTGGGCAAGGTCGCGCACCTGGTGGACGTGGCCGTGCTCTACCTGTACTTCGGCCTCTTCGCGCTGTGGTCCTTCGGCTACAAGATGTACCAGTACGGGCACAACCTCGACCCCAAGGCTGCCGTGCGCGTCGACCCGTTCATGCCGCCCATGTTCGGCTACAAGAAGCTGGCCAACTTCGAGGTCTACTCCTATCCCCAGCTCGGCTCCTACACGCTGGGGGCCGCGGCCCTGCTGCTGCTGGTGGCGCTGTGGCTGGCCCGCCGCCAGTGGCGACGGGAGAGCGGCGCGGCCTGAGCGGGCGATGAGGCCGGCCCTTCCAGCCTGTCTTCTGGCCGCGCTCCTGGCGGGGCCGGCCCGCGCCCAGGGAATGGCGCCGGTCCTCCCGGGCGCGCTCGAGGGCCGTCCGCCGGCGGAGGAGCTCTCGCCCCTGCAGGCGCGCCTGGACGCCGCCGCGCCGGGCTCGACGGTCGTGATCGAGGCCGGCCTCTACGTCGGCGACCTCGTGATCGACCGGCCCCTGCGCCTGCTCGGCCGCGGCCGGCCGCTGCTGCAGGGCTCCGGGAAGGGCAGCGTCGTGCGCGTGCGGGCCGACGGGGTCACGGTGGAGGGCTTCCGCATCGACGGCCGCGGCGGGGGCGACCTGTCGCGCGACACCGCGGGGGTCCACAGCGCCGCCCGCGACACGACCGCGCGCGACCTGGAGATCGAGGGCACGCTCTTCGGGGTCTACCTGCGCGAGGCCCACGGCGCGGTGGTCGAGCGCTGCCGCATCCACGGCATCCCGGGCAAGGACCCGGGCGAGAAGGGCTCGGGCATCCACGCCTACAACCTCGAGCGCTTCCGCTTCGACGACAACGAGATGGTCGACGTGCGCGACGGGCTCTACCTGCAGAACGCCTCCAAGGGCACCCTGCGCGGCAACGTGGCGCGCGACGTGCGCTACGGCCTGCACTACATGTTCTCGGACGACAACGTCTTCGAGGGCAACACCTTCGAGAACGGCGCGGCCGGCACGGCCATCATGTACTCGCAGCGCATCGTCTTCCGGCGCAACAGCTTCCTGCGCAACCGCGGCTTCGCCTCGGTGGGGCTGCTGTTCCAGAGCTGCGACGACGTGCTGGCGGAGGAGAACCTGGTGGCGGACAATGCCCGCGGTGTCTTCATCGAGGGCTCGCACAGGGTGACCCTGCGGCGCAACGTGATCGCCGGCTCCGACGTGGCGGTCGTGCTCTACGACCCCGACGGCGGCCACCGCTTCGAGGGCAACTCCTTCGTGGGCAACCGCTCGCCGCTCGACCTGGTGGCGCGCCAGACCGACACCGTCTTCCTCGGCAACTACTGGTCCGACAACGCCCAGCCCGACCTCGACGGGGACGGGCGCAGCGACCGCCCCTACCGCCTGTCGAGCGTCTTCGACCACTTCCGCGGCAACCTGACCGCGGCCGACCTGATGTCGGACAGCTTCGCCGCCGCCGCCATCGGAGCGGCCGAGAACGCCTTCCCGGTGCTGCGCCTGGTGCCGGTCGAGGACCAGGCGCCGCTGGCGCGGC
>JBDIBD010000052.1:0-15387 GCA_039812725.1 Vicinamibacteria bacterium
GCCAGCAGCCCGGCGGCCAGGCCCACCAACAGCAGCAGCGCCTGGGCCTTGAGGGGGGAGCGCACGGCGCCCATTCTAGCGACCTCGCGGCCGGCGGGCCGGATCAGCCCCGCGCCCTGGTCGCGCGCCGCACCGCCGGGACGGCCGCCTCGGGCCCCACCACGCGCCGCGGCACCGGCGACGACAGCACGATCGAGGTCGAGGTGGTGCCGAACGGCGTCAGCCGGTCGATCAGCGCCTCGAGGTGCTCGACCGACGCGACGGCCACCTTCATGACGAACGAGTCCGCGCCGGTGCCGCGGTGGCACTCGAGCACCTCCGGCAGCGACTGCACCGTGGCCGTGATGCGGGCCAGCACGTCGCCCACGGCGCTCATGCGCACGATGGCCAGGATGGGCAGGCCCACGTGCTTGAGGTCGATCTCGGCGCGGTAGCCCGCCAGCACGCCGGCCGCCTCGAGGTTGCGCACGCGCTCCGCCACGGCGGGCGTGGAAAGCCCCACCCGGCGGCCCAGCTCGGCGAAGCTCAGCCGCGCGTCGCGCTGCAGCTCGCCCAGGATGCGCCAGCCCTTGTCGTCGAGCAGCTTGGATGCCTGTAAGGTCATTCTGGATTATGCCTTCCGTTCGTAACCCATTTCCAATCCAACGCCTCACCTTGCCCCTTCAGCGGCCCGGGCAGGTCTGGAAGAATTCCGCTCCGACCAGGAGGACCCGCGTGCCCATCCCGACCCCGCTGCACGAGCCCCACAAGATCAAGACCGTCCGGCCCATCGCCTTCCCCTCGCTGGAGGAGCGCAAGCGCCACCTGCTGGGCGCCAAGTTCAACGTCTTCAACCTGACGCCCAACCAGGTGACCTTCGACATGGCCTCCTACGGCACCAGCGCCATGAGCCAGGATCAGGTGGCCGGGCAGCTGGTGGGGGACGAGGCCTACGCCGGCGCCACCAACTTCGAGACCCTGGTCGAGACCGTCGCGCGCGTGCTGGGCCACACCTACGTCTGCCCGACCCACAACAGCCTGGGCGCGGTCAAGCTGCTGGTGGCCACGCTCATGCCGCCGGGCTCGCTAGTGCCGAGCAACGCCCGCGGGCGCGTCGACCTGCACGCCCCGCGCGGCATCGAGATCGCCGACCTGCGCGACACGGCCGAGCCGGTCTTCACCGGCAACTTCGACCTGGCGCGCCTCGAGGCGCTGCTGAGCGAGCGTCGCGCCGCCGCCGTCGGCATGCAGTGCTTCGCCGACGGCCAGCACCCCTTCAGCCTGGCCAACCTGCGGGCCGTGCGGGCCCTGGCCGACCGGCACGGGCTGCGCCTGGTGCTGGACGTCTCGCGCGTGATCGAGAACGCCTGGTACGTGCAGCGCCACGAGGCCGGCCAGGCCGACCGCACCATCGCCGAGCTGGTCAAGCAGATCGCCAAGACCGCCCACGTGGTGCTGCTGGACGGGGCCCAGGACGCCAAGGCCAACACCGGCGGCCTGCTGGCCACCGACAACCCGGCCGACCACCAGGGCTTCCTCGACCACGTGGTGGTCTACGAGGGGCTGCACACCTACGGCGGCATGGCGGGGCGCAGCATGGAGGTGCTGGCGCGCGGCCTGGCCGAGATGACCGACGAGCACGAGGTGCAGTGGGTCATGCACCAGACCGAGCGCTTCACGGCCCGCCTGCGCGAGGCCGGGGTGCCGCTCGAGCGCGGCTGCGACGGCGCCTACCTGCGCGCCGACGAGTTCCTGCCGCACGTCCAGGAGAACCCCGAGCACGCGCTGGCCGCGGCGCTGTACCAGGCCTCCGGCGTGCGGGCCCTGGTGCCCGGCGCGCTGGGCGGCGACCACCTGCTGCCCGTCCAGATCCCCCGCCTGGCCATGACCAACTGGCAGCTCGACCAGGTGGCCGACGCCATCGTGGCGCTTTTCCAGCAGCGCGACCGGGTGGCGCCCCTCGACCTCGAGGCCGGGGGCAAGTGGCACGACGAGCTGCGCTTCCGCTCGGTCTTCGCCGACCTGCGCACCTACGACTTCGACTGTTTCCCGTTCGTGGTGCACACCACCGAGCCGATCGCCCGCACCACCCGCGAGCAGCGCGAGCAGGCCATCCGCGCGGCCGGCTGGAACACCTTCCTGCTGCGCTCGGCCGACGTGACCATCGACCTGCTGACCGACTCGGGCACCACCGCCATGAGCACGGACCAGTGGGCGGCCTACGACGCGGCCCGCGCCACGCCGGCCACCAGCGAGGCCTACCTGTGCTTCGTGGCGGCCATGCAGGAGATCTACGGCTACCGGTACATCCTGCCCACCCACCAGGGCCGGGCGGCCGAGCAGATCCAGAGCGAGGTCATGATCCAGCCGGGCCAGTTCGTGCCGGGCAACATGTACTTCACCACCACCAAGGTCCACCAGGAGCTGGCCGGCGGCAGCTTCGTGGACGTGATCGTGGACGAGGCCCACGACCCGCAGAGCGAGTTCCCCTGGAAGGGCAACGTCGACCTGGCCAAGCTCCAGGCGCTCGTCGACCAGCACGGCGCCGACAAGATCGCCTACCTCTCCTTCGAGCTGTCCGTGAACATGGCCGGCGGCCAGCCGGTCAGCATGGACAACCTGCGCGAGGTCTACGCCTACTGCCGGCCCAGGTGCATCCCCGTGCTGTTCGACGCCACCCGCGCGGTCGAGAACGCCTACTTCATCCAGAAGCGCGACCCGCGCTACGCCAGGAGCTCGATCCGCGACATCCTGCGCGAGATCATGGCCCACGGCGACGGCTGCACGGTCTCGGGCAAGAAGGACTTCCTGATCAACATCGGCGGCCTGCTGGCCTTCAAGGACAATGCCTCTTGGGCCCGCGCCGCCGAGGAGAAGCTGCGGCTCTACGAGGGCGGCGTGCGCGACGGCGGCCTGCCGGCCGCCGACCTGGCCGCCATGGCCCAGGGTGTCGAGGAGATGCTCGACGACCGCTACATCCGCACCCGCGTCGAGCAGGCCGGCTGGCTGGCCGCGCGCCTCTCCGCCGCCGGCGTGCCGGTGGTGGCGCCCACCGGCAGCCACGCGGTCTTCATCGACGTCAAGCGCTTCCTGCCGCACGTCGACCAGGACGAGTACCCGGCCCAGCGCCTGGCGGCCGAGATCTACCTGGAGACGGGCGTGCGCGTGATGGAGCGCGGCAACGTCTCCAAGGGCCGGCGCCCCGACGGGCAGAACTACCGGCCGGCCCTCGAGCTGGTGCGGCTGACCCTCCCGCGCCGGGTCTACTCCAACGAGCACATGAAGGCCGTGGCCGACGGCATCGCCCGGCTGTACCAGCGCCGGCACGAGATCCGCGGCCTGCGCTTCGTGCAGGAGCCGCCCACGCTGCGCTTCTTCCAGGGACGCTTCGAGCCCATCGCCTGACCGGGTTTTTGGGGGGGGCGCCTTCGTGGCCCCGCCGGGCGTGTTGCTCTTCGCATTCGAGCTGCGCTGGGCCGTTGCGCTCAGGCCAGGGCGCGGGCTATCGGGCGAGAGTGAACGGAAGATCCTTCCGAGCCAGGAGGCACTCCACGACGCCGGGGTCGAGCTTCGGGCGGAGCCCGGACCAGGCATCCTGAAGGGTGATCGACGGTCGCCGCTCGGTGACCGCGGGCGCGGCGTCGACCATCTCCACGACCCCAGGCTCCTCGCCGAACGTGAGCCGCACCAAGTCGCCTCCGGGCCGGCTGCTGCTCACGACCAGCGTCACGAGCTCGGCCCGTATCGTCTTGTTGCCCGTCGCCGCCGTCACGTACTCCTTGCTGACCCAGCGTGACCAAGAGTGGACCTCGACGGCTCCATACTTGTCCGTGACGCAGCCGGCGAGGAGCAAGACCCTGAGCCCGGCCAGCGCCTGCACCCGTCCGCCAGCCGACCCAGCCAGCTTCATCAGGAGGCCAGGATCCGTGAGGCGCTCGGCAGCCTGCTGCGCCACGTCTCCGCTGCGGGAGCTCCTGGCCACGTCGGCGAGCAGCGCTTGATCGCTGATCGCCTCGACGGCCAGGAACCCGGATTCGCCGTCTTCGATGTTCTTCGCCACGTCGGCCAGGAGTCCCTGATCGGTGAGCCTCCTGATCGCGATGCTGACCACCATGACGCTGTCGTCAGTCTTGGCGATCCTGGCCACCAGCCCTTGGTCTGTGAGCCTTTTCACCGCGGCAACGCGCACGGCGGCCGCCTTGTCGGTCTCGGCGATCTGGGCAACGAGCGCCTGATCGGCGAGCTTCTCCACCGCAGCCACGCGCACTTCCTGGCCCTCGTCGGTCCTGGCGACGTCGGCCAGAAGCGCCTGATCGGCGAGGCCCTCGACTGCCGCCGCGCGGACGCGGCGGCTGCCGTCGGTCTTGGCGATCTGGGCGAGAAGCGCCTGATCAGTGAGTCCCCGGACCGCGGACGCGCGCATGGAGTCGTCGGTCGCCGTCTTGACGATCTCGGTCAGCTTGGCGCAAGACTCCGCCCTGCCCGCCTGACACTCCGTCCTCAGCTTGCCGGTCTTGGCTCGATCGTCGGCACCGACTGGCGACGCGGGAACCCAGACGACACCCACCGCGATGGCGACGGCGACAGACCACGAAGCTCCACGCATTGATGCCCCCTATTCGGCCACACAGATGGCGGCCATGATCCGCCCGGAAGCGTGGCCGTCTCGCGCCAAGCGCAATGCGCCTTCGTTTGTGACGAGCACCCGCGATCCCCCGCCACCAACGAAGACGATGGCGCCATGGTCTCTGGGATCTGCCTCGGCCAGGATTCATCCCGTGTCGCGAAGAGCTCCTCGTCACGGAACCGTTCCGGCGCGCCTACCATCAGTACCCTGGCCATCGTTCACCTCCGCGGAGCGAGGAAGCGGTGTGTCCCGAGGGTTGTCGAATCTGAGTGAGTAGCGGCAGATCCTTGGCGCCACCGAGGAGTCTCCAGAATACCGTCCCGGAACGGGACATGGAGCTGCCCATGCGAGAAGACCAGAGAAAGGGCAGGAGACGCAAGTCGGCATCGTCCTGCGCTGCGGCCCGAAGGAGCTCCCGGACGGCTCATCGCGCTTGGCCTCGGTGAAGGCCGCGCCCGACGGCATCGCCCGCCTCTACCAGCGCCGGCACGAGATCCGCGGGAAGGCGCAGCGCCCAGCGCTGTCGGGGATCGAGGAGCGCCCGCAGCAGGGCCTTGACGATGGCGATAGAGTCTTCTTACCCGAACCGTTGATCTTGACCGCCAGGGGCACAAGGGCGCCCAGACGCGCGGATTCCCTCCGCCTCCTTCGTCTCGTTGCTCTTGGGCCCGACGGCCGAAAGAAGGGTGACCATGAGGACTCGGATCACGTGCGCTCTCGCGTTCGTGCTCGTCGCAGCTCCGGCCGTGGGGGCGGGTGACAAGGAAAAGCCCCCGAAGTCTCCGGATCCCTACGGGACCGCCGAGCGGCAGACGCCGCCTGTCGTGGCTGCCGGCGATCTCGCCTATCGGGTGGTCCTGTTCGACGCGACCGACATCCCAGACGAACTGAAGAAGGACAACGCCAAGTACGTGGCCCAGACGGAGGACCAGGCCCTCATCCGCCTGCGGGCGACCAAGGCCTTCGCGAGCGTCGATCGCAAGACCGACGCCGTCCCCGAGGAGCCCTACATGCTGGTCAAGTGCGTCGTCGTGGACCATCGCATCGTGGGCGGGGGCAGCCGCTTCATGCTCGGGGCGATGGCCGGCAAGTCCCACGTCACCTACCAGGTCAAGCTGTTCGACGGGAAGAGCGGAGAGCTGCTCAACGACACCAAGCTGTCGACCGCGAACAACGCCTTTGCGGGGGCTTACCTGAGCAACGACAAGAAGCTCGTCCCCTACGTCGGCAACGTCATCGCGGACTACGTGATCCTGCGCGCGCGAACGGACAAGGGCCTGAGCGTGATCCCCGCGGACTGGCCGCCGCCGAAGAAATAGCGACGGCCGCCCGCTCGAACGGAGCCGCAGGTCGATTGGACGCATCGCCCGCGCGCTGGAGGGCCTCGAGCGCGCGCCAGCAGCTCGCGCGCCTGGGCGTGGAAGATGCGGCCGACGTCGGTCGGCACGACCCGGCCCTTCTGCCGGTCGCACATCCGCACGCCGGCGCGCCGCTCGAGCTCCTGGACGCTGCGCGAGAGCGCCGGCTGCGTCAGGTGCAGCGTCCTCAGCGACGACGGCAATCCGGACCTGCTCTGGTACAACGAGACCTCTGGCAGGCTGGTGACCTGGTGGTACCTGGACGACGCGGTGGTTCGAACATCGGGACAGTTCACGAACCCCCGCGCGGCTAGCGACCAGAACTGGAAGGTCGTGGCGGCGGCCGACTTGAGCCGCGACCGCGCGCCGGGTGCGCCGCCGTTTGGGGTCAGCGGACGTGATCTGGCGTAACGCTACGAGTGGCGAACAGGTCGTCTGGCACATGGACTTTGCCAGCAACCGGGTGGCCGGCGAGTTCACGCAGCCGGCCGCGAACACGCCCGCTCTCGACTGGACCATCGTGGGACCCAGATAGCTTCGACAAGGTCCCGGGCCGTGGGCGGAGTTGCTGGCGCGCACCTTCCCCGTGGATGTCCTGTCCTGCGCGATGGGATTCTCGTTCTCGACCGCGACCGGGCGTCCCGACTGCGGTTCGAGGTTCGGGGACCGGCTTTCGGAACGTCCTGGTGCACGGCTATCACGTGGACCTGGGAGTCGTCGAGGACGTGCTGCGCAGCCGCCTGGGCGACCTGCTGGCCTTCGTGTCCTGCCATCCGCGCGAGGCCTGGGAGGAACTGAGGGCCCTCGGGCCGGCCGGCATCCCGTTGGCTACTTGGGGCCGACGATCGTCCAACTGGTCGGGTTGGGATTCGGAGCGCTGGGGTTGGTGAAGCCGCCCGAGGTGCGGTTGCCGGCCCGGTCCATGCGCCAGACCACGATGTTGCCGCTGGTGGCGTTGCGCCAGACGATGTCCTTGGTGCCCGGCAGGCCACCGGGGCCGATGCCGTAGTCACCGGCGGCCACCACGTTCCAGTTGTTGTCGCCGGCGTTGGGCGGCACCGTGAACTGGCCCGTGAGGCGGTGCACCGCGGCGTCCATGAACCACAGCACGATCTTGCCGGAGGTCGAGTTGTACCAGAGGAAGTCCGTGTTGTGGTCGCCGTTCCAGTCGAGCGCGGCCACGATCTCCCAGTTGGCGTCCACCGCCTGATCGGGGATCGGCACGAGCGTGCCCTGATGCACTGTCTGGTTCATCGTCCAGACCACGATCTTCTGGGTCGCGGCGTTGCGCCAGACCAGGTCCGGGTGGCCATCACGGGTGAAGTCGGCCGTGGCCGAGAGCTTCCAGGGTGGCGCCAGGGGGCTGGCCAGCGGCACCGGCGCGCCCACGCGCGCGGCGCCGTTCATCAGCCAGAACTCCGTCGCGCCCGTGAGCGGGTTCCAGAACACGAGATCGTTGTGCCAGTCGCGGTTGAAATCGTCGATGCCGGCGATGCGCTGGTCCAGGCCGACGGGGTCCGGCGTGATGGGCAACAGGGCCGCCCGGGTCGTGCCGTTCATCAGCCAGGCCTGGTTGGCGCCGGTCGGCTGGTAGCGCAGCACCAGGTCCGTGTTCAGGTCGTTGTCGAGGTCACCCTTCGAGAAGCCGCCCAGGAACAGGAAGGCCCCGCCTTCGTAGACGTCGCCGCCCTCGTCGTAGCCGCTGGCCCCCACGATCACGTCGTCGTTGCCGTCGCCGTTCACGTCGCCCGCAGCGGCTACGCTGGTGCCCATGTGGGCGTCGGCGTGGTTGGCCCTGAGGGTGGTCCGGGCGCTGGTGGGGTCGCCGCTCGCGATGCCGGTGGGTCCGCCCAGGAACACGAAGGCCGCTCCCTCGCCTGCGTCGTAGAGCGGCGCGCCGACGACCACGTCCGCATAGGTGTCGCCGTTCACGTCGCCGGCACCGGCGACGCCGACCCCCATCAGGGCGCCGGCCTGGTTGGACTGGAACGTCGCACTGGCGGTCGCCGGGCTGCCGCTCGCGATTCCGGAAGGCCCGCCCAGGAACACGAAGGCCGCTCCCTCGTCCGTCTGGCCCGCATCGTAGCCACCGGCTCCCACGATCACGTCGTCGTAGCCGTCGCCGTTCACGTCGCCGGCGCCGGCCAGGCCGCCGGCCAGGTAGGCACTGGCCTGGTTGGATTGGATCGTCGCGCTGGCGGTCGTCGGGTTGCCGCTGGGAATGCCGTTGGGCCCGCCCAGGAAGACGAAGGCCGCCCCCTCGTCCGTCTGGCCTGCGTCGTAGGAGTCCGCCCCCACGATCACGTCGTCGAAGCCGTCACCGTTCACGTCGCCGGCACCCGCCACGGTCACCAGGTTGGCGCTGGCCTGGTCGGACTGCAGCGTGGCGGCGGCCGTGGCAGGGTTCCCGTTCGGGATGCCGGAGGGGCCGCCCATGAACACGAAGGCCGCGCCCTCGTCCGTCTGGCCCGCGTCGTAGAGGCCAGCGCCCACGACCACGTCGGCGTAGCCGTCGCCGTTGACGTCGCCGGCACCGGCCACGCTGACGCCCAACTGGGCATTGACCTGGTTGGACTGGAGCGTGGCGCTGGCGGTGGCCGGGCTGCCGCTCGGGATGCCGGAGGCCCCGCCCAGGAAGACGAAGGCCGCGCCCTCGTCCGCCTGGCCCGCGTCGTAGTTGGGGGCGCCCACGATCACGTCGGCGTAGCCGTCGCCGTTCACGTCGCCGGCCGCCGCGACGCTGTAGCCGAGGTAGGCGCTGGCCTGGTCGGACTGGAGCGTGGCGCTGGCGGTGCTCGGGTTGCCGTTCGGGATGCCATTGGGGCCGCCCAGGAAGACGAAGGCCGCCCCCTCGTCGACCTGGCCCGCGTCGAAGTACGGGGCGCCGACGATCACGTCGGCGTAGCCGTCGCCGTTCACGTCGCCGGCGCCTGCGACGCTCAGGCCCAACTGGGCGCTGGCCTGGTCCGCCTGCAGGATCGCGTCCGGCAGCGCCGAGACCAAGGGATCGACCGTCAGCGGGTAGACGGCGGCCGCATCCCCCACCTCGATGCGCAGCTCGTCGGGTGCCGTGACGCGCAGCTCGGCCGGCAGGCTGTGCCCGCGGGCGTCGACGACGGCCAGGCCCCCATAGCGCAGCTCGCGCCCGTTGGCCGCCCGCAGCGCCGCCGCCCCGGCGCCCGCGCCGCGCGCGGTTGCGGACGAGAGCGCGAGCGCGAGGACCAGACGACCGGCGCCTGCGGGGCGCCGGTCCAGGGTGAAACCCTGCTCGAGGCCGGCGGTCCCGTTCAGGTACCACTCGACCAGGCCCGGCCGGCGGATCTCGACGCGCGATCCGGTGCTCGAGACCTGGCCCGGAGGCACGGGCCGTTCGGACCCCGGGCGGCCCAACCTGGCCAGCCGCAGCGCCATCAGCTCGGGCTCGCCCGCGGCCGTGCGGTCGTGAAGCCGCACGCCCTCGGGCTCGAAGTAGGCGCGCAGGTTGTGGATCCGGTTGGGCGCCTGAAGGCCGCGACGCGCGCGGCGCGCCTGGTACTCCTGCTCTGCGACCTGGCGCGGGGCCTGCGTCAGCGACCCCCGCTCCGGCGTCGAGGCGTGCGCTGACGGCGCCCCACACAGGACCAGGCCGACGAGCGCGAGCTGCGAACCGCCCCCGCTCCACCGCCGACGGGCCGCCAGGATCCCGAGCACGTTCATCGCCTCCCCCCGAGGTCCAGGCGAGCCCCTCCGGGCCCCGCGCGGCCACTCGTGTGAGAAGAGCCTCAGGTCCCCAGGCGTGTTACCAGCTCGGCCCGACGGCGTTGCGCACTTCCGGTGGCGGCCGCGGTAACACCGCCCTTCGATCGGGCTCTGGACCAGCACACCAGGTACGGCGATCAGGGGTCTGGGCCGGTCAGGGGGCGGTCCGCTCCACGGCCAGGTGCAAGTAGGGGAGGGTCCATGCGAATCGTTGCCACGGCTCTTGCGGCCTTGCTGGGTTTGAGCTGCGCCACGTCGGCTGCCGCCGCGGGGGGCACGGCGACGGACCAGGCCGTCAGCCTCAGCTATCCACCGACCCACTGGGGCATCGGCGCCGGGGCTGGCCTGGCGGGCGTGGACGCGGCTGGCGATCCGCTCTCGGTGGCCGGCTGGTGGTACCGCGCCGAGGGTGACGCGCACGAGTTCCCGTTGCCCGTGCCGGATACCGAGACCTACACGGACGGCACCGTCCACGCGGTCTGGAACAACCTCGACAACAAGGGCTTCCAGCTCGAGGAGACGACCTACGTGTTCGACAACGAGGGGCCCTCCGGCGGCTTCCTCTCGGTGATGCACGCGACGAACAACAACGCCAGCCCCAGGCAGTTCACGCTCTTCCACTACGTCGACCTGGACCTGGCCGGCACCACGGCCGGGGACACGGGCGAGATGCTGGCTCCCTACACGATGAGGTTCGCGGACGGTACCAGCCACGCGCTCTATAGATTCTGGCCCTCCGCCAGCCACTTCCAGGTCGCGGCCTGGCCGGCCCTCAACGCGCTCCTGACCGACGGCACGGTCACCAACCTCAACGACACGGGGCTGCCGTTCGCCCCAGGCGACGTCACGGCCGCCTTCCAGGAGGGACCCCTCTCGGTCCAGCCCGGCAGCTACCTGCAGGGGGAGGCCGCCTTCTTCGTGAACCTCCCGGCCGATCGCGTCAAGGGCGACCTGCACGGCGGCCTGTCCTACCCGCCGCTCCTGGCGCAGCGTGCCGACCTCACCGGCAGCCCCTACTACGTGGTCATGCGCCGCACGCAGCAGCTCTTCCTCAGCACCGTCGGCAACGTTCCCGGGACCGCAGTCGTGGGCGTCGACAACTTCCTGGGGAGCGGATCGAACATCGACAGGCTGGTCTCGCGCGACCTCACGACCGGACAGGCCTACGTCGGGGGCACGCAGATCAGTGGCGCGCCCACCCTGCCGCTGAACTGGAAGCTGGCCGCCACCGGCGACTTCAACGCCGACGGCAAGGCCGACATCGTCTGGCGCAACACCACCTCCCAGAAGCTCGTGATCTGGACCATGGACGACTCCGCCAAGACCGGCGCGATCGTTCCCACGCCCGACCAGGCGGTCGACGGCAACTGGGGGGTGGCCGGGGCGGCCGACTTCGACGGCGACGGGAACCGCGACCTCCTCTGGTACAACCAGACCACCGGCAAGATCGTGCTCTGGTACATGGACGCCGCGGTGGTGCGCACGACCGGCCTGTTCACGACACCCGCGTCCGTCGGCAACAACAACTGGCGCGTGGTGGCCGTGGGCGACTTCGGCAAGGGGCCGGCCCAGACCGGCACGCCGGTCGTGAACACGCAGGACATCGTCTGGCAGAACGACACCTCGCTCAAGATGGTGGTCTGGCACATGGATCACACCGCCCACCGCACGGGCGGGGGCTTCACCGCCCCGGATTCCCTGCAGCCGGGCTTCGTGCTGGTCGGGCCGCGCTGAGCGCGCCCCGGCCAGCCCGGCCCCAACTTCCCTGAACCCTGCCGGCCTCCCGGGCGTACAACTGGTTGACGGCCAGCGTGCGCGGAGCCACGCTCAAGGAGTTGGAGCCACATGGCGAACCGGAACGGCAGGCCGAAGGGCCGGAAGCGCCTGATCCTGGCCGGGTTGGGAGTCGTGCTCCTGGCCCTGCTGGGCCTCGTGGCCGCCCGCCGGGGCGGCCCGCCGATCGACCCCTCGCGCCTGGCCACGATCGAGAAGGGCGACCTGGCGCGCTCGGTGGTGGCCACCGGCAAGGTGCAGCCCCTCGCGAAGGTCGAGATCAAGTCCAAGGCCAGCGGGCTCGTGAAGCGGCTGCACGTCGACTACGGCGAGCGGGTCCAGGCCGGCCAGGTGCTGGCCGAGCTCGACCGCGAGCAGCTCGAGGCCGCCGTGCGCGAGGCGCGCGCCAACCTGCTGGCCGCGGAGGCTGCCTGGGAGCGCAACAAGATCGAGGCCGAGGGGCCCGACCTGCCGTTCCTCAGGGCCAGCCTCGAGCGGGCCCGCAAGCTCTACGCCGACGGCCTGATCGCCGACTCCCTGCTGGAGGACGCCGACAAGGCCTGGCAGCTCGGGCTCAACAGGCAGACCGCGGCCAGGAGCCAGGCGGCGGTCAGCCGGGCCGAGGTCGAGAAGGCCCGGGCGGCGCTCGAGCGCTACGAGAGCGACCTGCGCTACGCCACCATCACCAGCCCGATGGACGGCCTGGTGCTGTCGCGCGACGTGGAGGTGGGCGACGCGGTCAGCTCGATCCTGGTGCTGGGCTCGCAGGCCACGCTGGTCATGACGCTGGGCGACGTCAGCGAGGTCTACGTGCTCGGCAAGGTGGACGAGGCCGACATCGGCCGCGTTTTTCTGGGGCAGAAGGCGCGCATCTCGGTCGAGTCGTTCAAGGACAAGTCCTTCGAGGGCAAGGTCACCAAGATCTCGCCGCTCGGCAAGGAGAAGGACAACGTCACCACCTTCGAGGTGCGGGTCTCGATCCGCAACCCGGGCGGCGAGCTGAAGACCAACATGACCGCCAACGCCGAGATCATCCTCGAGGAGAAGCAGGGCGTGCTGATCGTGCCGGAGTCGGCGGTGGTCTACGACAAGGACCGCCAGCCCTCCCTGGAGGTGCCCGACCCGCGGGCCGAGGGCGGCAAGCGCAAGGTGGCGGTCAGGCTCGGCATCTCGAACGGGGTCAAGACCGAGCTGGTCGAGGGGCTGAAGGCCGGCGACAAGGTCGTCCTGCAGTAGGGCGGGCCAGCCATGGTCTGGGGCGACCTCTTCCGGGACACGCTGCGGACGCTGTTCGCGCACAAGCTCCGCACGCTCCTGACCATGTTCGGCATCGCCTGGGGCATCGTCTCGATCACGCTGATGGTGGCGGCCGGCGAGGGGCTGAGGGTCGGGCAGGCCAAGGTGGCCGAGAGCTTCAGCCGCGACGTGATGATCGTCTTCGCCGGCCGCACCAGCCTGCAGGCGGGCGGGCTGCGGGCGGGGCGCCGCGTGCAGTGGACCGCCGGCGACCACCTCGAGATCGCCCCGCAGGCCCCGGCCTGCGGCTACGTCATGCCGGAGCTGGGGCAGACCGCCCCGGTGCGCAGCGCCTTCAACAGCGCCACGATCACCATCACCGGCTCCTTGCCCGACTTCGCGTACATCCGCTCGATCCCCGTGGCCGAGGGGCGCTACCCGAACTGGGACGACGAGCGCCAGGTGCGGCGGGTGGCCTTCCTGGGCAGCGACGCCAAGAAGCAGCTCTTCGGCAACCGGCCGGCGCTGGGCGAGACCATCCGCGTCGGCGACTTCCCCTACGCCGTGGTCGGCGTCATGCGCCACAAGGAGCAGGACTCGAGCTACGACGGGCGCGACATCGGCAAGGTCTTCCTGCCCTTCGGCGCCATCCTGCGGGACTTTCCCAACAAGCCGCCCTTGCTGCCGGACTCGGTCGACCGGCTCCTGGTCGCCCCGCGCTCGGTGGCCGAGCACGAGGCCTGCAAGGGCCAGTTGCGCCGCGCGCTCGGCCGCATCCACGGCTTCGACCCGCGCGACGAGGAGGCGGCCCACATCTGGGACACGGTCGAGGAGGCCAAGGCCTTCCAGACCATGACCGACGGGATGAAGAACTTCCTGGGCGCGGTCGGGATCGCGACGCTCTTCATCGGCGGGATCGGGGTCATGAACGTCATGCTCGTGGCCGTGCGCGAGCGCACCCGCGAGATCGGCGTGCGCAAGGCCCTGGGCGCCACCCGCCGCTCGATCGTCCGGCAGTTCGTGGTCGAGACGCTGCTGGTGGTGTTCGTCAGCGGCGGCAGCGGGCTGCTGGTGGCCTACGGCCTGTGCGCCCTGGTGAACCTGCTGCCCATGCCGCCCTTCTTCGCCGGGCTCTTGCCCACCTGGTCCTCGGCCCTGCTGGCCTTCGCGCTGCTCGGCACGGTGGCGCTCCTGGCCGCGGTCTACCCGGCCCGCCGGGCGGCCTCGATCGACCCGATCGAGGCGCTGCGCTGGGAAGCGGGAGGTTAGCCATGCCGGGCGAGCTGCTGGCCCAGAGCTGGGCCAACCTGGCGCGCAACCGCACCCGCAGCCTGCTGACCATGCTCGGCATCGTGTGGGGCATCGTGGCGGTGACCGTGCTGCTGGCCTACGGCTCGGGCTTCCGGGCCATCCTCACCCGCGCCTTCGACGCCTTCGGGCGCAGCGCGGTGGTGGCCTGGCCGGGCCAGACCAGCGAGCAGGCGGGCGGCGAGCGGGCCGGCCGTCGCGTGCGCTTCGAGAAGGCGGACCGCGACGTGATCGCGGCCGAGGCCACGCTGGTGAAGGACATCAGCATGGAGACCGTGCAGTGGCGGCAGATCGCCTACGCCGACCGCATGGCCAACACGGCGGTGCGGGGCGTCGAGCCGGTCTACGGCGAGATCCGCAACGAGGTGCCGAGCGACGGGCGCTGGCTGAGCCCCGAGGACTTCCTCGAGCGCCGCCGCGTGGCCTTCATCGGCTCCGAGCTGCGCAAGAAGCTCTTCGCCTCTCGCCCCGCGGTGGGCGAGACCATCCGCATCGACGGCATGCGCTTCACCGTGGTCGGGGCCATGGACCGCAAGATGCAGATGAGCAACTACTTCACCAGCGACGACGAGTGCGCCTTCATCCCCTACACGACCGCCGGCGACCTGTGGGACACGCGCTACGCCAGCGTGCTCGTCTTCGCCGCCGTCAGCCCTTCGATGGAGAAGGCCGCCATCCAGCAGGTGCGCGAGGCGGTGGGCAAGCGCCAGCGCTTCTCGGGCACCGACACGCGTGCCATCCAGATGTTCGGGCGCGAGGAGTTCCGGCCGATCATCGACGGCATCACCATCGGCCTGCAGGTGCTGCTGGTCTTCGTCGGCGCCCTGACGCTCGGCATCGGCGGGGTGGGCGTGGCCAACATCATGCTCGTCTCCGTGGACGAGCGCGTGCGCGAGATCGGCCTGCGGCGGGCGCTCGGGGCCAGGAAGCGCCACATCCGGCTGCAGTTCCTGGCCGAGGCGCTGGTGCTGACGCTGCTCGGCGGGGCGGCCGGGATCCTCCTGTCCTACGTGGTCACCGCGCTCATGCCGATCCTGCCGGTGCTCGGCCCGCTCTACCAGGACGACTCGGGCAAGGGCGACCTGCAGCTGCGCATCTCGGCCTGGACCGTGCTGGGCTCGAGCCTGATCCTGGTGCTGGTGGGCGCGGCGGCCGGCCTCGTGCCCGCGCTGAAGGCCTCCCGGCTCGACCCCGTCGAGGCCCTGCGCTACGAGTAGCCCGCGCTTGTCGCGGGCGCGCGGGGCTGGTAGCTTCCCGCACCATGCCCGCGGACTGGTCGCGCGTGAAGGCGCTCGTGGGCGAAGCCCTGGAGCGCCCGGCGGCCGGCCGCGCCGGCTGGCTGGCCGGCGCCGGCGCCGGCGACGGCGA
>JBDIBD010000053.1:0-15237 GCA_039812725.1 Vicinamibacteria bacterium
GCCGAGGAGCTGGCCCACGAGCAGGTGCGGGCGCGGCTGCGCCCCACGCTGGTGGGCGTGGCGCTGACCGGGCGCCTGCGCAGCGCGCGCGGCAGCGAGGGCCTGACCGAGGAGCGCCTCTCCGACCTGGTCCTGCGCCTGGCCGCGCTGGCGCGCCGCCTGGCCGGCTTCACGCCCGAAGGCGGCCTGGGGCTCTCGGAGTTGGAAGTCAACCCGTTCGTGCTGGCGCGCGACGGCCGGCTGGTGGCCATCGACGGCCTGGCGCGGCTGCACCGGCCCGCGCCGCTGGCCGCGCCGCGGCCGGTGGAGCGCCTGGCGCAGCTGCTCACGCCGAAGAGCGCGGTGGTGCTGGGGGCCTCGGCCGAGGGGCTCAACGTGGGCCGCACGATCCTGCGCAACCTGATCGAGGGCGGCGGCGTGCCGAAGGACAAGCTGTGGGCCGTTCACCCGCGGGCCGACGAGATCGACGGCTGCCGGGCCTTCGCCTCGGCGGCCGAGCTGCCCGAGCCGGCCGACATGGCCATCGTGGCCGTGGCGGCCGACAAGGGCGGGGCCGAGGTCGTGATCGACCTGGTCGAGCGGCGCCAGGCCCGCACGGTGACGCTGATCTCGGGCGGCTTCGGCGAGACCCACGCGGGGCAGGCCGCCGAGGCGCGCCTGAAACAGGCCATCGAGGCCGGCCACCGCGCCCCCGACGGCGGCGTGCTGGTCAACGGCGGCAACTGCCTGGGCATCATCTCGGAGCCGGGCCGCTACAACACCTTCTTCATCCCGCCCTACAAGCTGCCCTTCCACGACGCGCCCGGGCGCAACGTGGCCGCCATCAGCCAGTCGGGCGCCTACCTCGTCAGCCTGATCTCCAACTTCGACCGTGCCGTGCGGCCGCGCTACGCCATCTCGTTCGGCAACCAGGTCGACGTGACCGTGGGCGACTACCTGGCCTACCTGGCGGGCGACCTCGAGGTGCGCGTCTTCGCGGCCTACGCCGAGGGCTTCCAGCGCGGGGACGGCGCGCGCTTCCTGCACGCCGCGCGGCGGCTCTCGCAGGAGGGGCGCACGGTGCTGCTCTACAAGGCCGGCCGCACGGCCGAGGGCGGCGCGGCGGCGGCCTCGCACACGGCCGCGGCCGTGGGCGACTACGAGGTGAGCCGCGAGCTGGCGCGGGCCAGCGGCGTGATCGACTGCCTCACGCTCAACATGTTCGCCGACTACCTGCTGACCTTCTCGTTCCTCGACGGGCGCACGGCCGGCGGCAAGCGCGTGGCGGTCATCTCCAACGCCGGCTTCGAGTGCACGGCCGCGGCCGACCGGCTGTACGGGCTCCGGCTGGCCGAGTTCGCGCCCGAGACCGTCGCGCGCCTCGAGAAGCTGCTGCCCAAGGGCATCATCGACGTGCACAACCCCATCGACGCCACGCCCACCACGCCCACCGACCGCTACGCGGGCCTGGTCGAGGCGCTGATGGACGACCCGGGCGTCGACGCGCTCGTGGTCGCGGGCGTGCCCGCCACGCCGGCCCTCGACGACCTGGCCCCGGGCGAGGGGCACGGCGAGGACATCGGGCGCGAGGGCAGCCTGCCGTCGCGGCTCATCCGGCTGTTCCGCCAGGGCCGCAAGCCCATGGTCTTCTCGGTGGACGCCGGGCAGCTTTACGATCCCTGCGTGCGGATGATGCTGCGGGCCGGGCTGCCGACCTTCCGCAAGGTCGACCGGGCCACTCGGGCGCTGGCGGCTTTCGTGGGGACCAACCGCTGAGGGCTGGCGCGCGTCTGAACGTCTGGTCCTCGCGTAGAATGACGCTTGCCGTCCACAATGAAAACCGCGCATCGCGAAAGGCCTGACATGCGCATTCCCTCCCGCTGCTCGGCTGCCCCCCTCCTCGCCGCCGGCGTTGCCCTGCTGCTGGCCGCTCCGCCGGCCGCCGCCCAGGCCGTCGAGTGGGCGGCCCGCTACAACGGTGGCTTCGTGGACGCCGATGCCTGTCCGGGGTCGTGCCTCGAGCTGACGGCCAAGCGCAGCCTGGCCGTGGACGCGGCCGGGAACGTCTACGTCACGGGCTACGCGAAGACGCCGGCCGAGGAGTTCCGCACGATCAAGTACTCGCCCACCGGGCAGGTGATCTGGTCCGTCGGGTTCGACGGCTCGGGGCAGTACACGGGCCACGCCGTGGCCATCGCGGTCGACGCGGCGGGGAACGCGTACGTCACGGGACCGATCGCGAACTACGGGAGCAGCGACTTCCTCACCGTCAAGTACTCCGCGGGCGACGGGCACGTGATCTGGGAGCGCCGCTACGATGGCCCAGAGCACAACGAGGACTCGCCCATGGCCATCGACCTCGACTCCGCGGGCAACGTCTTCGTGACCGGCTACTCCCATCGGCTCGGCGGCACCGAGCTGCGCACCATCAAGTACGCGGGCGGCGACGGCGCGCAGCTTTGGAGCGTGGGCTACGGCGCTCCGGACACCACCCTCATCCCCTACGCTCTCGCGGTGGATGGCGCCGGCAACCCGATCGTCACCGGCAGCGACGGGGACTATCGCACCGTCAAGTACAGCGGGAGCGATGGCAGTGTGCTGTGGACCAGGAGCTACTCGAGCCCGGGAAACACCTCCGACGTGGCCCGTGACGTGGCGGTCGACGGCTCGGGCAACGTCCTCGTCACCGGGCAGAGCGGCGCCCAGGGCCGCGCGGTCAAGTACGCCGCCGCAGACGGGGCGGAGCTGTGGAGCGTGGCCTTCACCGGGCCGGCGGGCGGCAGCGCGGACGCGCGCGCCGTCGTGCTGGACGCCCTGGGGAACGCGCACGTGGCCGGCTGGTCGGTCGGGCCCAACGGGCCCGACTACCGCGTGATCAAGCTGGCAGCGGGCGACGGCGCCACCCTCTGGGACGTCACGTACGACGGCGCGGCCCACGGGACCGACATGGCCTTCGCCGTCACCCTCGACGGCTCGGGCGACGTCCTGGCGTTCGGGCGCTCCGACACGGCCACCACGCCGCAGCAACGCACCCTCAAGCTGGCGGCGGCTGACGGGAGTCTGATCTGGACCGCGACCGGCAGTGGACTGACGGACAACGGGATCTTCGCAGTGGCGCCCGCACCATCGGGCGACGTCGTGGTCACGAGCGGCTACCGAGACTTCCAGACCATCAAGTACGCCGGCGCCAGCGGCGCCGAGTTGTTCAACGTCACCGACGGCGTCGTCAGCGGGATCGGTGACTGGGGCCCCGACAGCCACGGCCTGGCCGTCGACGCAGGTGGAAACGTGGTCGTGGCCGGCACGTCCTACCCGCTCCTCTCCGTCATGACGGCCGTCAAGTACTCGCCGTCCGGCAGCCAGCTCTGGGCCGCGAGCCAGGGCGCGCCCGCGCCGGGCGCTGCTGCTGCTGCCGCCGTCGCGCTCGACGCGACGGGCAACGTGTTCGTGGCCGGCGACTCCGACGGGAACGGGACCGGCCCGGACTTCCGCACGATCAAGCTGGCCGCCGCCGACGGCAGTCTCCTCTGGGGAGCCACCCACGACGGCCCGGCGCACGATCGTGACCAGGCTCGAGCTCTGGCGGTCGGACCCGGGGGCGACGCGTACGTGACGGGAGTCGAATCCGCCGGCAACGACGACTGGCGAACGATCAGGTATGCCAGCAGCGACGGCTCCGAGGTCTGGAGCGTGGCCTACGACTCGGGGGGCCAGGACGAGCCGGTGGCCCTCTCGCTGGACGCGGCCGGCAACGCCTACGTCCTGGGGAGGGCCGACTCCTTCGCCGTCCGCCGCCTCACCAAGTACGCGGCTTTGGACGGCAGCGTGCTGTGGAGCCAGGTCTTCGACGGGGCGGGCCCGGAAGCCCTGGCAGTCGACGGCGCCGGCGACGCCTACGTCGTCGGCAGCTCGTGGAACGGGAGCAACAACGACATCCGGACGACGAAGTACGCCTCGGCCGACGGGGCGGTCCTCTGGAGGCGGGATTTCGACGGAGCCGGGGGGCCCGACCTCCCGTTCGGCGTGGCCCTGGATGGTCAGGGAGGCGTCTTCGTCGCGGGAGCGTCGTGGAACGGCAGCGCCACGGAAGTGCGTGCTGTGAAGTACCTCGCCCCGGACGGCAGCCTCGCCTGGAGCGCCCCGGTGGAGGGGCTCGAATGGGGCCGGAGCCTCACGACTGACGCCAGCGGTGAGCTGTTCGTCGCAGGCGTACGGTTGAACGGCCGTCAGAACGACTTTGCGGTGGCCGGTCTGGCCGCCAGTGACGGTCACCCGCTCTGGAGCGTCACCTACGACGGAGCCAACGGCGGCGACGACGCCAGCGCCGTCGCGGCGAGCGGCACGGCGGTCTACGTGGCGGGCAACTCCTACGCTCCGCACACGGGCAAGGACTTCTTGACCATCAAGTACGTTTCCGACAGCCTCGCCCCGCTGGTCCCGACTGCCCTTTCGAGTACGACGCACGTGCCGGGGGCCTGGTCGAACCGTACCGCGATCGGGATGGCCTGGTCCGGCGCGCTTGACCCGCCGCCCGCCTCGGGGCTCCAGGGCTACTCGGTGGCGTTCGATGCGAGCGCGGGGACGGTGCCGGACGCGACGGTGGAGGTGCCGCAGTCCGCCGATCCGCACACCACGACGAGCGCGGCGCTGCCCGAGGGGCAGGGCTACTACTTCCACCTGCGCGCTTGCGACCACGGCGGGAACTGCTCTGCGGCGGTGCACGCGGGGCCGTACTGGATCGACACGACGTCGCCTTTGGCGCCGGCGAGCGTGACGAGCAGCAGCCACACCCCGGGCGTGCCGTCGAACGTGACGACGCTTTCGCTGCAGTGGACGGCGGCGGTGGACCCGCTGTCGAACGGGGTGGCGTCGGGGATCGACGGGTACGGTTGGTTCCTGGACGACGAGGCGGGGCCGGCCTGCAGCCGCGTGAAGGTGGCCGAGGAGTGGACGACGTCGGTGTCGGTGCCGGTGGCGCCGGGGACGTGGTACGCGCACGTGTGCGCGCGGGACAACGCGGGCAACTGGTCTGGGGTGACGACGGCGGGGCCGTACCTGATCGGGGACCCGGCCGACCTGTCGGTGACGCTGAGCGACGACGCGGACCCAGTCCACGTGAGAGGGACAGTGACGTATACGGCCGCGTACGCCAACGCGGGCCCGTCGAGCGCGCCGAACGCGACGCTGGATCTCACGCTGCCGGCGGGGCTTCAGTTCATGTCGTCGGTGCCCGGGGAACCGGAGTGCAGTGGCGATGGCCAGACGGTGAAATGCGGCCTGGGGGACCTGGCCGCGTCGACGGGCGGCACGCTGACGGTCACGGCGCAAGCTCTGCCGCGGACGAAGGGCCTGCAGAGCGCGAGCGCAAAGGTGCGTGCCGAGGCCAGCGACACGGACCTGTCGGACAACACCGCCGTGCAGACGACGCTGGTGAGGTTCGTGAAGGGGGACCTGCAGGACGACTGGGCCACGGACCTGTTCCTGCGGAACGTGACGACGGGCGAGAACGTGGTCTGGCTGATGAACGGGACCACGCGGTTGAGCGAGGCGCCGATCGAGCCGGCGGCGCCGCAGTCCGCGACGCGGCAGGTGTCGGGGGTGGACGACTTCGACGGGGACGGGAAGAACGACCTGGCCTTCTGGGACAGCGCGACGGGGGCGGTGGAGTTCTGGCTGATGGACGGAGCGACGCGTCCCGGCGACCCAGTGCCGCTCACCGGCGGCAGCCAGTCGCCGCCGTGGCGGCTGGCGGCGACGGCGGACTTCGACCGCGACGGCTGGCCGGACCTGCTGTGGCGGAACGAGAGCACGCAGAAGCTGGTGGTCTGGACGCTGGACGGGACGGCGAAAGCGGGCGAGATCGTGCCGAGCCCGGATCAGGCGGTGCACGCGAACTGGCAGGTGGTGGGGGCGCTGGACCTGAACGGGGACGGGACGGTGGACCTGCTCTGGTACAACGTCAGCACCGGGAAGATCGTGTACTGGTGGATGGACGCGTCGGTGCAGCGGATCACCGGGAGCTTCACCAACCCGCCGAACGCGGGGGACGCGAACTGGAAGGTGCTGGCGACGGGGGACTACGGGGCGGGTCCGGGTGGGATCGCCGACACGGCCGACGTGGTGTGGCGGAACGAGACGTCGGGGCGGTACGTGGTGTGGCACCTGGACCTGGCGGGCAACCGCACGGCGGGAACGTTCACGACGCCCGACGCGCCGGCCAGCCCGCTCGACTGGACCATCGCCGGGCCGCGGTAGCGGGGACGAACATGCGCGACGGGCGCATGGCTCGAGCCGTCGTCGTTTCGCTGGTCGTCGGGCTGGCCAGCTCGGCCGCCGCACAACAACCCATCTGGGCCGTGCGCTACGACGCCGGCAGGCCGAACGGCGACACCTGTCCCGGTACATGCGCGTCGGCCCTGGGCACGGGAGCGGGGCGGATGCTGGCCATCGATGGTACGGGCAGCGTCTACGTCACTGGCTCGGCCACGCGTCCTCTGGGAGGCTACGAGTGGCTGACGATCAAGTACGCGTCGGACGGCCGCCTGCTGTGGACCGTGCGCCACTCGGGCCCGAACGGTGAGAGCGCCCAACCCGCAGCGCTCGCGCTCGACGCCGACGGGAACCCGTACGTCACGGGCGTCGAGTACGTCGGTTCCTACTCGGACATGCGCACGATCAGGTATGCGAGCCAGGATGGCGCCGTCATCTGGAGCGCCCGCTACGACGGGGCGGGAGAAACGGACAGCCCCAGCGCCATCGCCGTGGACGCTTCCGGCAACGCTTACGTGACCGGGGCTTCTTCGGCGCACATCAGGACCCTCAAGTACGCCGCCGCCGACGGCCTTCTTCTTTGGAGCGTCGGCTCGGCGGAGTACGGCTCGGGCGCCGACATCGGGCTCGATGGACAGGGCCACGTGTACGCCACCGGCGAGATCTACAACGCGCAGAACAACAAGGACTTTCGCACGACGAAGCACTCGTCGGCCGACGGCTCGGTGATCTGGAGCGCCACCTACGACGGTCCGACACACGAGTCCGAGAGTCCGGTCGCCCTGGCGGTGGACGCCACCGGCGTCGTGGTCACGGGCGCCTCGCCGTCGAACGGCCGCTTCGACTACCGCACGATCAAGTACGGGGCCGCCGACGGCGCCGTCGTCTGGAGCGCAGGTCACGACGGCCCCGGCCACGGCGACGACTACCCCGCCGGCGTGGCCGTCGATGCGGCCGGCAACGTCTATGTCACGGGCAGCTCCAACCCGCTCAATGGCGTGGACCCCGACATCCGCACGATCGCCTATGACGCGGCCGGGCAGTTGCGCTGGGCGACGAGCTTCGGGACGCCGGTGGGCGAATGGGAGTGGCCGTTGGGGCTGGCGCTCGACGCCGGCGGAAATCCCGTGGTCAGCGGGGTCTCCTCGGCCAACGCGAGCGGCGACTACCGCACGATCAGGTACGCGGCCGCGAGCGGCGCCGTCCTCTGGAGCCAGGTCTACGACGGGCCCGGCCACGGCTCCGACGCCGCGTTGGGCGTGGCGGTCGACGGCACCGGGGACGTGGTCGTCACCGGCCGATCCACGGGCCGCAACCTGGACCTGCGCACGCTCAAGTACGCGGGCGCGGACGGCAGCCTCCTCTTCTCGGTCGACGAGGGCCGCGAACCGGGCTCGCTCGACACGGCGGTCTCGGGCAGCCTCTCCGGGGCGGGCGACGTCTACGTGTTGGGCACTGCGACGGGCTGGCCCGGGGGCGGCAGCACCGTGACCCTGCGGCAGGCGGGCTCGGATGGACACCTCGTGTGGGCGACCCCCGAGGACGGGAACGCGGACAGCCTCCTGGCCGCGCAGGCGGCGGCTCTCGACGGAGCCGGGAACCTCTATGTCACCGGCTACCGCTTCGACGGCTCCACGGTGGACGTCGTCACCTCGAAGCGCGACGGAGCCAACGGCGCCCGACTCTGGAGCACGCCGCTCGACCTGGGCGGAGACGAGTTCGGCCTCCGCGTGGCGGTCGACGGCGTTGGAGACGTCTGCGTCGCCGGTGAGACGCACGGTGGGGCGACGCTGACGGACCTGCTCGCGCTGAAGCTGGCCGGTGGCGACGGACACCTGGTCTGGACGGCGACGCACGCCAACTCCGGCGACGACACGCTCGCCGCCCTGGCCCTGGACGGGGCGGGCAACGGCCTCCTCGTGGGCGGCACCAGCTCGGACTTCCTGGCGTTGAAGCGGTCTGCCACGGATGGGGCCCTTGTCTGGGCGGCCGGCTACAGTGGCACGGGCGGCGTTCCGCGAGACCTGGGCCAGGCAGTGTCCGTGGACGGGGCGGGCGATGTCTACGTGGCGGGCGTGGCTGGGGACGGCTCGACCAGCGAGATCCGCGTCCTGAGGTACTCCGGCACGACCGGCGGCGTGGTCTGGGGCGTGGGCCACCCGGGCACCAGCGCTGCGGCATTGCGGCTCGGTCTCGACGGAACGGTCTACGTTGCCGGCCTGGCCGGCAACGGCTCGGGCGGAGTCGACGTGGTGACGCTGAAGCTGGCCGGCGCCGACGGCGCGCTGCTCTGGCGTGTCGATGACCCGACGGCCGGAGCCCAGGGGCTGACACTGGCGCTCGACGAGAACGGCAACGCATACGTGGGCTGGACGGACGGGTCGCCAGGCCAGGACATCGCCCTGGCGCGGCATTCCAGCGCCACCGGCGCCCTCGCCTGGGCGGGGCGTCATCCCGGCGCTGCGCTGGCCTCGGCCTGGGCGCGCTTCGGCGCGCTCTATGTCGTCGGCAACTCCCTCGCGGGTGGAGCTCCCGACGACCTTCTCACCCTCAAGTACGACGTGCGCGAACCCCTGGCGCCTCCCTCGGTGTGGAGCGCGAGCCATGTCGCCGGCGCCTGGTCGGACGGTCCGACGATCACGATGCGGTGGAGTGGAGCGGCGGACCCGCCGCCGACGTCGGGACAGGCCGGCTATTCAGTGGGCTTCGACACGTCGACCGCGACGGTGCCGGACGCGACGGTGGACGTGCCGCAGTCCGCCGATCCGCACACCACGACGAGCGCGGCGCTGCCCGAGGGGCAGGGCTACTACTTCCACCTGCGTGCGTGCGACCTCGGTGGGAACTGCTCTGGCGCGGTGCACGCGGGACCGTACGCGATCGACACGACGTCGCCGCTGGCACCGGCGAGCGTGACGAGCAGCAGCCACACCCCGGGCGTGCCGTCGAACGTGACGACGCTGGCGCTGCAGTGGACGGTGGCGGTGGACCCGCTGTCGAACGGCGTGGCGTCGGGGATCGACGGGTACGGGTGGTCGATCGACGACGAGGCGGGGACGGGCTGCAGCCGCGTGAAGGTGGCCGAGGAGTGGACGACCTCGGTGTCGGTGCCGCTGGCGGCTGGGACGTGGTACGCGCACGTGTGCGCGCGGGACAACGCGGGCAACTGGTCGGGGGTGGCGACGGCGGGGCCGTACCTGATCGGGGACCCGGCCGACCTGTCGGTGACGCTGGCGGACGACGCCGACCCGATCCACGTGAGAGGGGCGGTGACTTACACGGCCGCGTACGCCAACGCGGGGCCGTCGGCGGCGCCGAACGCGACGCTGGTGCTGACGCTGCCGGCGGGGCTTCAGTTCGTGTCGTCGGTGCCCGGGGAACCGGAGTGCAGCGGCGACGGCCCGACGGTGAAGTGCGCGCTGGGGGACGTGTCGTCGTCGACGGGCGGCGCGCTGACGGTCACGGCGCAGGCTCTGCCGCGGGCGAAGGGCCCGCAGAGCGTGAGCGCGAAGGTGCGGGCGGAGGCCAGCGACACGGACCTGTCGGACAACACGGCCGTGCAGACGACGCTGGTGAGGTTCGTGAAGGGGGACCTGCAGGACGACTGGGCCACGGACCTGTTCCTGAGGAACGTGACGACGGGCGAGAACGTGGCTTGGCTGATGAACGGGACCACGCGGCTGAGCGAGGCGCCGATCGAGCCGGCGGCGCCGCAGTATGCGACGCAGCAGGTGTCGGGGGTGGACGACTTCGACGGGGACGGGAAGAACGACCTGGCGTTCTGGGACAGCGCGACGGGGGCGGTGGAGTTCTGGCTCATGGACGGGGCCACGCGCCCCGGGGATCCGGTGCCGCTCACGGGTGGGAGCCAGCCGCCGCCGTGGCGTCTGGCGGCGACGGCCGACTTCGACCGCGACGGCTGGCCGGACCTGCTGTGGCGGAACGAGAGCACGCAGAAGCTGGTGGTCTGGACGCTGAACGGGACGGCGAAGAAGGGCGAGATCGTGCCGAGCCCGGACCAGGCAGTGCACGCGAACTGGCAGGTGGTGGGGGCGGTGGACCTGAACGGGGACGGGACGGTGGACCTGCTCTGGTACAACGTCAGCACCGGGAAGATCGTGTACTGGTGGATGGACGGATCGGTGCAGCGGATCACCGGGAGCTTCACCAACCCGCCGAACGCGGGGGACGCGAACTGGAAGCTGCTGGCGACGGGGGACTACGGGGCGGGTCCGGGTGGGATCGCCGACACGGCCGACGTGGTGTGGCGGAACGAGACGTCGGGGCGGTACGTGGTGTGGCACCTGGACCTGGCCGGCAACCGCACGGCGGGAACGTTCACGACGCCGGACGCGCCGGCCAGCCCGCTCGACTGGACCATTGCGGGGCCGCGGTAGGGAGGCCCACGGGGCTCAAGCCCCGTCGCGCCGCACCACCACCAGCGTGAAGTCGTCGGCGTAGCCGGTCGAGTGGGCCCACGTTCGCGTGGCCTCCACCACCGAGAGGATCAAGTCCCCAGCCGGTCGCTGCGCGGCCTCGCGCAGCCGGCTCTCCAGCCGCTCCCGGCCGAACTCCTCGCCCTGCCCGTCGGCCGGCTCCACCACGCCGTCGGTGTACAGCGCCAGCACGCCGCCCGGATCCAGGGTGACCTCGCCGCGCTCGTAGGGCGCGTCGAGCACGAGGCCGAGGGCCGGGCCGCCCAGCTCGAGCAAGTGGCTGCCCCCGTCGGCCGCCAGCAGCAGCGGCGGGTTGTGGCCGCAGTTGACGTACTCGAAGCGGCCGCTGCGGGGGTCGAGGATGCCGTACACCGCGGTCACGAAGCGGGCCGCGCCGGTGACCTCGAGCAGCACCCGGTTCATCTCCTCGGCCACGCCCGTGGCGCAGCCGTCGCGCCGCAGGGCCGTGCGCAGCGCCGCACGAAACGTGGCCATGATCAGCGCGGCCGGCACGCCCTTGCCGGAGACGTCGGCCACCACCAGCCCCAGCCGGCCGTCGGGCAGCGGCACGTAGTCGAAGTAGTCGCCGCCGATCTCCCAGGTGGGCAGGTTGACCGCCGCCACGTCCCAGCCGGGCAGCTCCGGCGGCGCGGTCGGCAGCAGGCCGGCCTGCACCTGGCGGGCGATGCGCAGCTGGCTCTCCAGGCGCTGCTTCTCGAGCACCTGGCGGTGCAGCAGGGCCTTCTCGATGGCGATGGCGGCCACCGAGGCGAAGAACTGCAGCAGGTCGGCGTCGCTCGTGCCGAAGGCCCCCAGCCGGTCGCTCTCGAGGTTGAGGGCCCCGATCACCTGGGCGTTGCTGACGATCGGCACGGCCAGCTCGGAGCGCGTGGCCTGGCGGCCGTCCACGTAGCGCGGGTCGGCCCGCACGTCGCCGGAGAGCACGGCCTCGGCCGTGCGGATGACGTGCCCCACGATGCCCTGGCCCGAGCGCAGCATGGGGTCGATGACGCCGGGGCGGTCGTCGTAGCCGAACGAGGCCATGCCCGCGATCAGGTCGGCCATCGGTCCCGGCGCCAAGGGCACGTTCTCCTTCAGCACGAAGATGCCCCCGGCCTCGTGCGGGATGGCCACGCGCACGGCGGCCAGGATCTGCTCGAGGATCTCCTGCAGGTCGAGGGTGCTGCTGATCTTCCGGGCGATCTCGAGCAGCAGGCGGTACTTCGTCTCGACGTCGGGCGGCGCCATCCGGCGATTGTACGTCCGGGCCCCGGCTCAGGCCCGCCCGCGCCGCAGCAGGGCCCCGACCTCCTCGGCGGCCAGGGGCAGGCCGTTCAGGTAGCCCTGGATCTCGTCGCAGCCCAGCCGCCGCAGCAGCTCCAGCTGCTCGGCGGTCTCGACGCCCTCGGCGATGATGCGCAGCTTGAGGCTCTTGCCCATGCCCACGATGGCCGCCGTGATGGCGGCCGCGTCGGGGTCGTGGGGCAGGTCGCGCACGAAGGACTGGTCGATCTTGAGCTTGTGGATGGGGAAGCGGCGCAGGTAGCTGAGCGACGAGTAGCCGGTGCCGAAGTCGTCGATCGAGAGCGACAGGCCCATCTGCTGCAGGCGCGCCAGGAGCGCGATGGTGGACTCGGCCTGGCGCATGACGATGCTCTCGGTCAGCTCGAGCTCGAGGTAGCGGGCCGGCAGGCCCGTCTCGGCCAGGATCTCCTGCAGGCGCTCCACCAGCCCGGGGCGCCGGAACTGCAGGGCCGACATGTTGACCGCCACCGGCACGGCCGGCAGGCCCTCGTCGAGCCAGCGCCGCGCCTGCGAGCAGGCCGTGCGCAGCACCCAGTCGCCGATGGGCAGGATCAGGCCGTGCTCCTCCGCCAGCGGCACGAAGCGCGCGGGCGCGACCAGGCCCAGGTCGCGGTGGCGCCAGCGCAGCAGCGCCTCGAGGCCCACCAGGCGGCCGCCCTCGGCCTCGAACTGGGGCTGGTAGAGCAGCAGGAACTCGTCGCGCTCGAGGGCCATCTTGAGGCTCATCTCCATCGAGAGGGCCTCGAAGGCGCGCGCGTTGAGGTCGGGGGTGAAGAACTGGAAGTTGTTCCGGCCGACCTCCTTGGCGTGGTACATGGCGGCCTCGGCGTTCTTCAGCAGCTGTCCCACCTCGCTGCCGTCGTGGGGGAAGAGGCTGATGCCGATCGAGGCCGTCACGCTCAGCTCGCGCTCCTCGAGCGTCAGCGGCGTGCGCACCGCCCGCAGCACCTGGTCGGCCGCCAGGCCGGCGTCCTCGCCGCGCGCCAGGTCGGGCAGCAGCAGCAGGAACTGGTCGCCTCCCAGCCGGGCCACCGTGTGGCCGGCCGGCAGGCAGGCCACCAGCCGCTCGGCCATGCGCTGCAGCAGCTGGTCGCCCGCGTCGTGCCCGAGCGAGTCGTTGATGCTCTTGAAGCGGTCGAGGTCGAGGAACAGCAGCGCCGCCGACAGGCCCCGGCGGCGGGCCTGGGCCACGGCCTGCAGCGCGAAGTCGGTGGCCAGGGCGCGCGTGGGCAGCCCGGTCAGGAAGTCGTGGTGGGCCAGGAAGTGGATGCGCTGGGCGGCCTGCTTGCGCTCGGTGATGTCGCTGGCGATGCCCACCCGGTGCGTCAGCACGCCGTGCTCGTCCCGCACCGCGGTGTACGAGAGCCAGGTCGGGTAGACCTCGCCGTTCTTGCGCCGGTTCCAGACCTCGCCCTGCCAGCGGCCCGTCTCGGCCAGCGAGGCCTCCATGGCGCGATAGAAGGCCTCGTCGTGCTCGCCGGAGTCGAGCAGCTCGCGCGACGTGCGCCCCAGGGCCTCCTCCGCCGCGAAGCCGCTCATCTCGGTGAAGGCCTGGTTGACGGTCAGGATGCGGCCGGCCGCGTCGGCGATCACGATGGCCTCGGCGCTGTCCTCGAGCACGCGCGACCAGAGCAGGCGCCGCTCCTCGGCCTGGCGCTGCTGCGTGATGTCGTGCAGGATGGCCGAGACCACCCGCCGGCCGCGCCAGTCGAAGGCGCTCAAGCGCAGGTCGACCCACAGCTGCCGGCCGTCCTTGCAGCGCACGGGATGGGCCGCGGCGCGGGCCAGGCCGCGCTCGCGCAGCTCTGCCAGCGCGGCCGCGGTGCCGGCCGGGTCGCCGGTGATCAGGTCGGGACTCAGCCCGGGCAGCTCCTCCCGGCCGTAGCCGAGCAGCTCGAAGAAGGCCGCGTTGGCGTCGAGGAAGCGCCGGCTCTCGAGGTCCACCAGGGCCACCGCGTCGCGCCCGTTGTCGAAGAGCAGCCGGTACTTCTCCTCGCTCTCGCGCAAGGCCTGCTCGGCGCCGCGCCGCTGCTCCTCGCTGTCGAGCGCGTCGAGGGCGAAGTCGACGTCGGCGGCCATGTCCTCGAGCAGCCCGAACACGTCGCGGTCGCCGCCGGCCTCCGGGTTCCTGAAGGAGCCCGTCTGGTCGGAGTAGACGTTGAGGGCCCCGATCACCTGCCCGTGCTGTCGCAGGGGCAGCGCGGCGCTGGCCCGCACCCCCGTGGCCCGCGCGCGCTCGTGCCAGGGCAAAGTGCGCGGGTCGCCCAGGAAGTTGTCGCAGACGTAGGGGCGGCCCTCGTGCAGGGCCGTGCCGGTGGGGCCCAGGCCCCGCAGGCGGGAGGGGTCGGCCCAGACTTCGAGGCCGTCCAGGTAGCCCTGGTCCCGCCCGTGGTGGGCCACGATCGTCACGCGGCCCGTGGCGTGGTCGGCCAGGCCGACCCAGGCGAACATGAAGCCGCCGTGCTCGACCGCCACCCGGCAGGCCTCGCCGAACAGGCCGTCGCGGTCGAGGCCGCGGGCGATGGCGTGGTTCATCTGGCTGAGGGCCTCGTACATGCGCCCGAGGCGCCGGATGCGCTCCTGGGCGGCGTGGCGCTCGGTCACGTCGCGCACGATGGCCTGGTGGAAGCAGCGTCCCTCCACGTCGATGGCGCGCGAGCTGACCTCCACCGGGAAGAGCGTCCCGTCCCGGCGGCGGTGCAGCGTCTCGAACACCACGCCCCCGCGTTCGCGCGCCTGGCGCCAGTGCTCGTCGAACGAGGCCACCTGCTCGGGCGCCCGCAGCTCGCGGCCGTCGTGCCCCAGCAGCTCCTCGCGGCTGGCGCCGTAGAAGGCCAGCGCGCGCTCGTTCACCTCGAGGATGCGGCCGGTCTCGTCCATCAGCACGATGGCGTCGTTGGCGTAGCGGCTCAGGTCGTCGTAGTGGCGCGCCAGGGCCCGGCGCTCCTGCTCGGAGCGCAGGGCCTGCAACTGGGCGTGGGCCCGCTGCTGCCGCCACCACAGCACCACCGCCAGCCCGGCCGTGGCGCCCAGGATCAGGCCCAGCGAGGCCAGCAGGCGCGCGCGCAGCTCGAGCGGCGCCTCGGCCTCGGCCCGGTCGACCTTGGCCTCCAGCAGCCAGCCGGCCTCCGGCACGGCGCGCACGGCGGCCAGCACCGGCACGCCGCGGTAGTCCTCCGCCTCGAAGGAGCCCGCCCCTTCGCGCACCGCGCGGGCGGCCGCCAGCGCGGAGGAGAGCGGCAGGCGC
>JBDIBD010000054.1:0-15187 GCA_039812725.1 Vicinamibacteria bacterium
GGGGGCGGCGCGCCGGGCCGCCGCGGCGGCAGCGGTGGCGAGACCGTGCCGGACGGACGGGCCGGGGGCTGCGGCGGGGCCGGGGCCTCCGCCTCCTCGACCTCCACCAGCTTCATCTTCTCGAGCACTTCCTTGAGGCCCATGGTGGCTCCAGGCAGGCCGCCGCGCGGCCCTGATGCAGGGTGCTCGAGAGAGCCTAGGGGCCCCCGGGGGGGCTGTCAAGGTCACTCGAAGCAGCGCCCCGGCGGCACTCGCCACGACCATCCCGGGCGAGCCGAACAGGACCGAGGGCGCAGAGAACCTGGACGTTCAGCGCGGGCCGGCCACGTCCCAGCCGCCATCGAAGAGGTCGGGCGTGGTGAAGGTGCCGCTGGTGCGGTTGCCGGCCTTGTCCATGTACCAGACCACGACTTTCTGTGAGGTGACGTTCTGCCAGACGATGTCTTGCGCGTCCCAAACCCCGGCTGGGCCCTTGCCGAAGTCGCCCACCGCCACGGTGCGCCAGTTGTTGTTGCCCACGCTGGGCGGGTTTGCGAACTGGCCGCTGAGGCGGACCACCGCCCCGTCCATCCACCACAGCACGATCTTCCCGCTGGTCGGGTTGTACCAGAGCAAGTCGCGGTGCCCGTCGCCGTTGAAGTCGGCCGCGGCGGCAATCTCCCAGTTGGCGTCGAGGGCCTGGCTCGGGTTGGGGATGATGGCGCCGATCTTGGCACTGCCATCCATGATCCAGATGACCAGCTTCTGGGAGGTGGTGTTGCGCCACAGGATGTCGGCTTTGCCGTCGCCATTGAAGTCACCCGTGGCCGAGAGCCTCCAGTTGAGCGGCAGCGTCGGCGCCCCCGTGATGGGGGTGCCAGCCACGTAGGCCACGCCGGTGCCCGGGTGGTGGTGCACCAGCTCGTCGGAGAGACCGCCGTCGAAGTCGTCGCTTCCGACCAGCCCGGCCCCCGCCGGCAAGCTGTAGTACAGCGCCATGGGCAGCTGGACCGCCCGGCGCATGTAGCGCACGCCCTGGACCGCCTGGTCCGGTCGCTGCGACATCAGCGTCTGAAGGCCCAGCCCCAGCCAGTCGCCCTTCACATGGTGACGCGGCTGGTTGAACAGGACCGAGACCGTGTCGCCGTAGGCGCCGTTGTACTCGACCGCGTAGGGGCCGAGCTGGGCGGCCACTGCCACGTCGCCGGATGCGAAGGGCAGGCCCGTGTCGGAGAAGGTGGTCAGCGACGTGTCGTCGAGCAGGGCCTTCAGACTCTGGGCCGCACCCACGCGGTAGTGGATGTTGCGCGTGGGAGTGTAGCGGTAGGTCAGGTCGCTGGTTCCGTCGCTGAAGCTCAGCACCGCCGGGGCCAGCAGCACGCCAGCGTCGCCGGTGGGACCGCCCGCCAGGTCGATGTCGAGAAAGTGGAAGAGCGTGAAGGTCCTCGTCCCAGGCCGGCCGTTCTGGATCGTCATCGAGGAGAGGAAGCCGCCGGAAGGACCCTCGCCGTCGACCACCGTGGTGGTCTCCTCGAGCCAAAAGTCCTTGCCATCGAGGTTGTTCCAGAGCGCGACGAGCTTCCCGTCGGTGTAGGTCTCGCTGTCCGGGGCGGGCAGGGGGTACTCGGGGTGTCGCCCTCGGCCCGGTACCACCAGCCCACCTCGTAGATCTGGTCGCCGGTGCCGTCCACGCCGGTCAAGTTCGCGGTGGGGTTGTTGCTCCAGTGGGTCGCAGGGTACGTCAGGCTCACGGCCTGGTCGGTGGCGGTCCCGCCGGCGGCCCGGACCGTCCCCGAGGCGGCCAGGCAGAGCACCAGCCCGAGAATCGACGTGCGGGCGTGCATGGAACAGTCCTCCCGGCCGCCGGCAACTTGGCGCAGCGTCCCGGGCAGGTGTGAGGCGGGGCTGAAGATCCCGCCCGAGGTGTGTCCTGGCGGCCTGTCTTCGATGACGTGCCTCGCCGCAGCATGCGGCGAGGATCTCGCGGGGGAACATAGCGCCGGGTCGGGAAGGCGTCAAGCTCCGTGCGTCGTTCTGCCGGTCGGCCGCACGAACGAGGCGTCCATGAACCTCAGCACGGCCCTGCCGCTATTCTGGTCGTACCCGAGCGCATCGCGTGGCCGCCCCGGCCGTCGCCCGCCTGTGTCGTGCGCCGCATCCAACCGCGACGGCGCTGCCCCCGAGGGCGTGGCTCGGCTGTGGAGCGACCGCCGTCCGTGCCGGGCCGAGCGCTACTGCCGGCGGACGGCGATCGAGCCGTTGACCGTCTCGAGCTCGATGTCGGCGCCGCCGCCGGCGATGGCGCCCTGCATCTCGGCGCCCACGAAGCGGTGCTTGTCGACGGGCACGTCGAACTCGTTGCTGAGTCGGCCGCTGACCGTGCTCGCGCGCAGGTCGGCGCCCACCGAGGCGGGCAGAAGGACCTCGATGCGGCCGTTGACCGACTCGGCGCTGACGCGGTCGCCGGCGTCGAGGCGGGCGAAGCCCAGCTCCACCCGCCCGTTGACCGATTCCACCCGGGCGCTGCCGGCCAGCCCGCTGGCCCGCACGTCGCCGTTGACCAGCTCGACCCCGAGCCGGCCCTCGAGGCCGGCCACCTCCAGGTCGCCGTTCACCAGGGAGACGCCCTCGAGCGTGGCGCCGCGTGGAACCGTCAAGGTGTAGTCGACGCTCAGGCTCTCGCCGTGGCCCCAGGACCAGCGGCGCTGGGGGTAGCGGGTCTCGATCGCCACGCGGTCGGCGCCGGCCGCCACGTCGATGCGCAGCTCGGCCAGGCCGGAGTCGGTGTCGGCGTGCTTGACCGCCTCGACCTTGACCTCGTCCCGGTCCCAGACCTGCACCCGCAGGCCGCCGTTCACGTTGCTCAGGCTCACGCGGCCACGATCCGAGAGGGGGTAGGTCTTCGAGAACTCCTCCTGGGCCGCGAGGGCGGAGCCCGCCAGCAGCGTCAGGGGCAGCAGGAGCGCCAACGTCCGCTTGGTCATGTCCAATCCTCCGTACGGGGCGGGGCCCCGGCTGACGATGGGACGCCGCCGGGGCCGGTAGGGTTGGAGCAGCAAGCGCCCTCAGCGCGGGCCGAGCAGCTCCCAGCCGGTGAAGAGAGTGTCCGGTGTCGTGAAGGTGCCGCTGTTGCGGTTGCCGGCGTGGTCCATGTACCAGATGACCACGCGCTTCGAGGTGTCGTTCTGCCAGACGATGTCCTGGGCGTCGTAGACGCCCCCCGGCCCCTTGCCGTAGTCACCCACGGCCAGCGCCTTCCAGTTGTTGTTCCCGACTGCGGCCGGGTTCGTGAACTGGCCCGACAGCCGGCCGACCGCGGCGCTCATGGTCCAGAGCACGATCTTGCCGGAGGTCTGGTTGTACCAGAGCAGGTCGCGGTGGCCGTCGCCGTTGAAGTCGGCCGCCGCGGCCACCTCCCAGTTGGCGTCCACGGCCTGGTCGGGGCTGGGGATGATGTTCCCGATCTTCGTGGCGCCGTTCATGGTCCAGATCACGAGCTTCTGGGAGGTGACGTTGCGCCAGAGGATGTCGGCCCGGCCGTCGGCGTTGAAGTCGCCGGTGGCCGAGAGCTTCCAGTTGGACGCCAGCGCCGGCGCTCCGGCGACGACGTCCGGGCCGACCGTGGCGGCCCCGGTGACGGCGTCGCGGCCGACGATCTCGTCGACGTAGTCGCCGTCGAAGTCGTCGATCCCGGCCGGGTACCAGGTGGCGGATCCCCCTGGGGCGGCGACGTAGACAGCGATGGTCGACTGCTCCTGACGCCGCAGGGCCTTAGCACCCCACGCCCACGACGATCCGGGCGCGGCCTTGCCGAGCAGCGTCGCCAGGCCCAGGCCCCACGTGTCGCCCTTGACGTGGCGGCGGGGGCTGTTGAAGAGGGCGGTGATCGCGAAGAGCCGGGTCTGGCCCGGGGCCACGGTGAAGGGACCGAACTGGAAGGCGGCGGTCGCATCGCCCGGCCCGACGGGCGTGCTGGTGTCGCTCAGCGTCGTGACGGCCGTGTCCGTCAACGACCCGAGGATGGCCTGCCCCAGGCCGATCTGGCGATGGCTCGGCTGATCGGCGCGATAGGCGAGCAGGCTGGCGCCGTCGACGAACTCGATGAACTCGGGCGTCAGGGGCGTGGCCACGTCGCCATTCGCCGAGGCAGCCAGGTCGGGGTCGAGGTAGTGGAAGAGCGTGAACTCGGCCGCCGTGGCGTTGTTGTTCTGGACGCCGACGCGGCTCACGAAACCCCCGGAAGGGCCCTCGCCGTCCAGCAGCAGGACGTACTCGTCGACGTCGAAGCCCCGCCCGTCGAGGTTGTACCAGTTGGCGAGGATCCAGCCCCCGAAGTAGACCTCGCTGGAAGGGGCCGTGAAGGGGCTCTCGCGGGTGTCGCCCGCCATGCGGTACCACCAGCCCGAGTGATAGAGCGGGTCGCCGGTGACATCGACCCCCGTCAGGTCGACCGCGGGCGCGGTGCTCCAGTGGGTCGCCCCGAAGGTCAGGCTCGCCGCCTGATCGGTCACGGTCCCGCCGGCCGCCCAGGCGTCAGCTCCGACCAGGAGAGTCGTCGCCAGCGCCGCGGCGCAGGTTGTCCGCCACATGGGTCCTCCTTGGCGGCCCAAGGGGCCCTTCTCGGCACGGCACGCGCCGGGTGGAGGGGACTTCGGGCTGGCGCCTCCAGGCCCCCCGCGCAGGCCCTCGGCCACCGCTCGCCCGTCGTTTCGAAGCGCGAGGCCACGGCCCCGCGACTGAGGGAATGAAAGCTGGTTCGCCCGCCCCGGAGGCTCCGGTGGCCAGCGCCTCCGGCAGGGCGCCCTTGGACGAGGCGATCGTACGGCCCGGGCACCCGAGCGTCAATCGCCTGGGCTGGGCCGCCCGGCGTGGCTGCGGGCTGCGCCGGCGCCGCGGGCCAGCCGCCTCAGCGCGGGCCGGTCAGCGTGTACCACGCGAACAGGACGTCGGGGCTCGTGAAGGTGCCGCCCGTGCGGTTGCCGGCCAGGTCCATGAACCAGACCACGACCTTCTTCGAGGTGTCGTTCTGCCAGACCACGTCCTGGGTGTCGTAGACGCCGGCCGGCCCCTTGCCGTAGTCGCCCACGGCCAGCACCTTCCAGTTGTTGTTGCCGACGGTCGAGGGGTTGGCGAACTGGCCGGTGATGCGCTGGACCGCGGCGTTCATGAACCACAGCACGATCTTGCCGGTGGTCTGGTTGTACCAGAGCAGGTCGCGGTTCCCGTCGCCGTTGAAGTCGGCGGCGCCGGCCACCTCCCAGTTGGCGTCCACGGCCTGGTCGGGGCTGGGGATGATGTTGCCGGTCTTGGCGTTGCCATCCATGGTCCAGATGACCAGCTTCTGGGAGCTGGTGTTGCGCCACAGGATGTCGGCCTTGCCGTCGGCGTTGAAGTCGCCCGTGGCCGACAGCTTCCAGTTGAGCGCCAGCGTCGGCGCTCCCGTGAGCGGCGCGTAGTCCAGGTAGACGACCCCGGTCGTGGTCGTCCTCGACACGACCTCGTCCAGCAGGTCGCCGTCGAAGTCGTCCACACCGGCCACGGCGCTGCCGGCCGGGACGCCGAAGCAGAGCGAGTCCAGCTGCGTCGTGCGGCGCATCTGGACGAAGCAGTTGCTCGTCAGGTCGGCCGACTGCGCGTAGAGCGGCGAGTACTGGCCGTCCAGGCCGAAGTAGTCGCCCTTGACGTGGTCGTGGGGCAGGCCGACGCCGACCATCACGTCGCCCACCACGTAGGACTGGCCCGCCGGGATCGAGACCGGGCCGAACTCGAAGGCGGCGCTCACGTCGCCCGGGCCGAAGGGCAGGCCGGTGTCCGTCAGGTCCGTCAGCGCCGTGTCGCCGAGCAGCGTCCGCAGCGTCGGGAAGGCCGCCACCTGGTAGCGCAGGTTCTCGAAGGCGCGACCGCGGTACGTCACGCGGCTGGCCCCGTCGCTGAACTTGAGGAAGGCCGGCGTCACCAGCGTGCCGCTGTCGTTGGCCGACGAGGCGCCGGCGTCCGGGTCCAGGTAGTGGAAGAGCGTGACGGCTTGCTCGTTGGGCGTCAGGTTCTGGGCGATCAGCCGGGTGGTGAAGCCTCCCGAGGGACCCTCACCGTCGAACAGCCGCGTGATCTCCTGAAGGCGGATGCCGGAGCCGCCCAGATCGTTCCAGGTGGCCGTGACGGTCCCGTCGGCGTAGGTCTCGCTGTCGGGGACGGGCACGGGCGTTTCCTGCGTGGCCGTCCCGATGCGATACCAGACGCCTGCCTGGTAGAGCGGGTCGCCGGCGCTGTCGGCGCCGGTCAGGTCCACCATGGGAGCTGCGCCCCAGTGGGTGGCCCCGTAGGTCAGGGTCACGGCCTGGTCGGCGACGGAGCCACCTGCCGCCTCGCACGGCGCCGTCGCGGCGCAGCCGCCTGCAAGAACTGCGATCCAAAGTGCCTGTCGCATGGTCGACCTCTCGGGACTCCGTGAGGCGGTTACGGTGATGCCGCCGGCGCGGCCGTGTCCGGGATCACGTCGGGGCCTCGGCCTCAGCGCGGGCCGACCACGTCCCAGTCCGAGAAGAGGGTGTCGGGGGTGGTGAAGGTGCCGTTGGTCCGGTTGCCCGCCAGGTCCATGAACCAGGCCACGATCTTCTTCGAGGTGTCGTTCTGCCAGACCACGTCCTGGGTGTCGTAGACGCCCGCCGGTCCCCTGCCGTAGTCCCCCACGGCCACCACCTTCCAGTTGTTGTTGCCGACGGTCGAGGGGTTGGTGAACTGACCGGTGACGCGCTGGACCGCGGCGCTCATGAACCAGAGCACGATCTTGCCGGAGGTCTGGTTGTACCAGAGCAGGTCGCGCTGGCCGTCGCCGTTGAAGTCCGCCGCCCCGGCCACCTCCCAGTTGGCGTCCACGGCCTGATCGGGGCTGGGGATGATGTTGCCGACCTTGGCGTTGCCACTCATGGTCCAGATGACCAGCTTCTGGGAGCTGGTGTTGCGCCAAAGGATGTCGGCCCTGCCGTCGTGGTCGAAGTCGCCGGTGGCCGACAGCTTCCAGTTGAGCGCCAGCGTGGGCGCGCCGCTGAGAGCCTGACCGTCGACGTAGGCCACGCCCGTCTGGACGTCCCGCCAGACCCACTCGTCGTCGTGGTCGGCGTCGAAGTCGTCGGCGCCCACCAGGCTGGCCGCCGCGCTCGGGGCGCTGATGACCGCGTTCATCCCCAGGTCGGCGGTGCGTCTCATCCAGACCACGCCGCGGTTGCTCAGGTCGGACTCCTGTCCCAGGAGGCTGGCCAGGCCCAGCCCGTCCAGGTCGCCCTTGACGTGGCGGTGAGGCGGGTTGAAGCAGGCGGACACCGGCCCGAAGCTCCTCGAGCTGCCGGCGGGGATCGGACGCGGCCCGTCCTGGGCGGCGACCGCCAGGTCGCCGGGGCCGGAAGGCAGGCCCGAGAAGTCGAGGTCCGTGACCAAGGCGTCGTTCAGGAGGTCCCGCAGCGCCGGGTGGGGCGCGACCTGGAAACGGCCGGCATGGAAGCGATACGCGAGCCGGCTGGTGCCGTCGAAGGCCTCGATGAAGCGCTGGCTGACCAGAACGGCCGAGTCGCCGGAGGCGGTCGCGGCCAGGTCGGCGTCCAGGTAGAAGAAGAGTGTGAACTGGCGGCTGACGTTCGAGTCGTTCTGCACGGTCGCGCTCGTGAGCACGCAGCCCGACGGCCCTTCGCCGTCGATCAGACTCGTGCGGACCACGACGCCGAAGCCCGTGCCCCCGAGGTCGTTCCAGGCCGCGGAGGCCGTGGCGCCCTCGTACACCTCGCTGTCCGGGACCGGCATGGGGTGCTCGCGCGTGCCGCCCTCGACGCGGTACCAGAGCCCCATCTGGAAGAGCGGGTCTCCCGAGGCGTCGACTCCCGTGAGGTGGGCGTCGGGGCCACCGCTCCAGTGGTTGGCGGGGAAGCTCAGCGTCAGGGCCTGATCGGTGAGGGTGCCGCCGGCGGCGCGCGCTGCGCCCGCCGGAGCCAGGACCAGCGCGGCGAGAAGCCAGGCTCTCCCCGCGTCGCGGGGCAGGGTCGCCAGCATGTCGATCCTCCTGTCCCCGAAAGACGACGAGCCGGAGGCGGTGTTACCTCCGGCTCGATCCGCGCCCGTGGGCCTGACCGGTGTCAGGCGGGCTGAAGCGCTACAGGCCCGCCCAGAGCGTCAGCGAGCCGCGGGCGAAGGCCTCGATGCGGTCCCAGAACAGCAGCGGCAGCACGTTGGCGGCCACCAGCGCCCCCAGCCAGGCCGCGTCGACCGGGGCCAGGCTCCAGGCCTCGCGCGGCTCGTCGCTCTCGTCGATGACCATCACGCGCATGACACGCGCGTAGTACCAGGCGGCAATGGCGGCGTTGACGGCGCCCACGGCCGCGAACCACCACAGGTGCGGCCCCTTCTCGATCACCGCGGCGAAGACGTAGAACTTGCCCATGAAGCCGGTCAGGGGCGGGATGCCCATGAGCGAGAGCAGGAAGATCGACATGGCCAGCGTCAGCACCGGCTGGCGCTTGACCATGCCCGGGTAGTCGCGCAGGTCGAAGGTGCCCTCGCGCTGGTGGATCAGGGTCACCACCAGGAAGGCCCCCAGGTTCATGAAGAGGTAGACCAGCAGGTAGACCATCACGCCGCGGGCGCCGTTGGCCGAGAGCGCCACCACGCCCATCAGCATGTAGCCGGCGTGGGCGATCGAGGAGTAGGCCAGCAGGCGCTTCATGTCGACCTGGGTGATCGCCGCCACGTTGCCCCACGTCATGGTGGCCACCGAGACCAGCATCAGGACGGCGGGCCACTCGATGCTGCCCGTCAGGTCCCAGGTCCCCGCCAGCGAGGTGGTCATGCCGCCGAAGAAGAAGCGCAGCAGCAGGCCGAAGCCGGCCGCCTTGGGGACCACCGAGAGCAGCGCCGTGACCGGCGTGGGGGCGCCCTGGTAGGCGTCGGGGCACCAGAAGTGGAACGGCACCGCCGCGATCTTGAAGCCGAAGCCGGCCACCAGCAGCAGCGTGATCAGGTAGAGCGTCAGCCGCCCGGCGTCGTCGTAGCCGCCGGCCAGGGCCGCGCGGATCTCCGGCAGGCCGGTCGCGCCGGTCAGGCCGAACAGCAGCGACAGGCCGTACAGCATGGCGCCGGTCGAGACGGCCCCGAACAGCAGGTACTTCAGGGCGGCCTCGTTGGAGAGGCGGTCGCCCTTCAGGTACGCGACCATGACGTACGAGGTGATCGAGACCGTCTCGAGCGACAGGTAGAGCATCACGATGTCGTTCGACCCGGTCATCAGCAGGCAGCCCAGCGTCAGGGCCAGCAGCAGGGCGTGGAACTCGCCCTGGCCCAGCCCGGCCAGCTCGCGCGAGTTCTGGAAGGTGAAGGCCAGCACCAGGATGAAGCTGGCCAGCACCAGCACGAACTTGAAGAACAGCCCCAGCGGGTCGATGGCCAGCATGCCGGAGAAGATCGGCCCCGGCGCCACCTGGCCGGCCAGGTCGACCACGGCCCACAGGGCCCCGGCCAGGGTCAGCACGCTCAGCGCGCGCACGGCCTGGTTGCGCCAGGTCCGCAGGCCGGCGTCGGCCAGCACCACCAGCAGCAGCCCCACCGTCAGCACGACCTCGGGGCCGAAGGACGACAGGCTTCTCTGCAGCTCTTGCATGGAGGTTTACCCGCGCAGGCTCGCGGCCGCGTCCAGGTTGGGGGTGCGGCGCAGGCGGTACATGGTGAGGACCAGGGCCAGCGCCACGGCCACCTCGGCCGCCGCCACCACGATCACGAACACGGCGAAGACCTGGCCGCCGAAGTTGCCGCTGCCGTAGCGCGTGAAGGCCACGAGGTTGAGGTTGGCCGAGTTCAGGATCAGCTCGAGGCCCATGAGCACGTTGACCGCGTTGCGGCGGGTCAGCACGCCCAGGAGACCCAGCGCGAACAGGGCCGCGGAGACGATCAGGTAGTGTTGCAGGCCGATCACGCGTCCTTCCTCCTGCGCACGATGAGCGTCGCGCCCATCAGCGCCACCAGCAGCAGCACCGAGGCCACCTCGAACGGCAGCAGGTAGGTGCCCAGGAACTGCTGGCCCAGCTCGGCCGTGGTGGGCGCCGGCAGGCGCCCGCCCGCGACCTTCCAGGGGGTCTTGACCGCCATGGCCAGGAGCAGCGCGAAGATCGCGCCGGCCGCCACCAGGCCGGGGCCGAACTGGCTGAAGCCGCTCTTGAGGTCGAGGTCGTAGAGCTTGTGGGTCAGCATCACGCCGAACAGCAGCAGCACCAGGATGCCGCCCACGTAGACCAGGAACTGGGTGGCCGCCAGGAAGTCGGCCCCCAGCAGCAGGTAGAAGCCGGCCACGCCCACGAACGTGAACAGCAGCGAGAAGGCGCTGTAGATCAGGCTGCGGGCCATGACGCACACGGCCGCGCTGCCCACGGTCACCAGGGCCAGCGCGTAGAAGGTCACCGTCTCGGGGGTCATGGCGCTACGCTCCGCTGCCGGCGGGGGCGGCGGCGGGGGGCGCCGCCGGAGCCGCGGGGGCGGCCGAAGAAGGCGCGGCGGGCGCGACCTTGGGGGCCGGCTTCTCGGTCAGGAACTTCGCGTCGGTCTTGGCGAAGTGGTAGAGGTGCTCGGTCAGGTCGCCGGTGGCGAACTCGTACTCCGGGGTCATGTAGATGCACTCGGTGGGGCAGGGGTACGTGCACAGGTTGCAGTAGCAGCACAGCGACATGTCGATGTCGAAGACCTTGACGTCCAGCTTGATGACCTGGCCGTTGGCGGCGTAGACGGGCGGCGCGCCGGCCGGGCGCTTGTCGGTCTTGATCTCGATGCACTGCACGGGGCAGGCCCGCGCGCACTGCCCGCAGCCGATGCAGTCCTCGTACTTCATGAAGAGCCGCATGCGGCTGCGCTTGGGCAGCACGAACTTCTGCTCGGGGTACTGCAGGCAGAAGTTCTTGGTGAACAGGTGCCGCCAGGTGATGCGCATGCCCAGCAGCATGGTGTAGATGCCGTCCCAGACGTCCTTGAACCAGCTCTTCATGCTGCGTACTCCTGGACGCGGCGGCGCTGCACCCAGCGGCGCGCCTGCAGCCACTTGACGACGAGGTAGCCGAAGACCACGAGCGTGATCGGCCAGCCGACGTAGCCGTCCCAGGCGAAGCCCTGGGCCGTGACGGGCCACAGCACCAGGCCGCCTACCACCACCACCAGCACCAGGGTCACGGGCAGCAGAACCTTCCAGGCCATGCCCATGAGCTGGTCGACGCGCAGGCGCGGCAGCGTCCAGCGCAGCCACATCATCACGAAGACCAGGCTCCAGGCCTTGGCCACCAGCCAGAAGGGTCCCAGGCCGACGTGCGGGAAGCCCAGCGCCGCCAGGCTCTGCAGGGCCGGGTGCGGCGCCCACCAGCCGCCCAGGAACAGCACGCTGGTGACGGCCGAGATCACGAACATCTCGGTGTACTCCGCCATGAAGAACATGGCGAAGAAGAAGCCCGAGTACTCGGTGTGGAAGCCGGCCACCAGCTCGCTCTCGGCCTCGGGGATGTCGAAGGGCGTGCGGCTGCACTCGGCCATGCCGGCCGTGAAGAACACCAGGAAGGCCGCGGGCATGAGCGGGAAGTAGCGCCACAGGAACCAGTTCTGCAGCCCGCCGGCCTGGGCCCAGGTGATGTCCTGCAGCGACAGGCTGCCGACGATCATGACGATCACCAGCAGGATCATCACGCCCGGGATCTCGTAAGAGACGATCTGGGCCGCGGAGCGCATGGCGCCGAACAGCGCGTACTTGTTGTTCGAGGCCCAGCCGGCCATGATCACGCCCACCACCGACAAGCTGGAGATGGCCGCCACGTAGAAGACGCCGATGTTCAGGTCGGCCGGGATCAGCGAGCTGCCCCAGGGCACCACCACGAAGCCCATGAAGGAGCCCATCACCACCAGGCCCGGGCCGAGCTTGAACAGGAAGCGGTCGACCCCGCGCGGGTAGATGGCCTCCTTGAACAGCAGCTTGATCGTGTCGGCGATGGTCTGCAGCACGCCGTAGGGGCCCACGCGCATGGGGCCCAGGCGGTCCTGCATGAAGCCGGCGATCTTGCGCTCCGCGTACACGTAGATGATCGGGCCCACGGCCATGAAGTTGAAGCACATGAAGGCCGTGACCAGCGCCACCGTGGCGATGCGCAGCCACTGCGGCCACTCGGCGAAGCCCGTGATCAGCCGCGCAAGAAGTTCGTAGGTGTAGTCCATGAGCGCTGGCTCCCGTGTCCTAGCTGCAAGCCCCGCGCCGGGCGGGCCTCATCGGTCGATCTCCCCGAGCACGATGTCGAGCGAGCCCAGCAGGGCCACGATGTCGGCGATGTAGAGCCCCCGGGCCAGGTGGTGGAAGACGCTCATGGCCGTGAAGCAGGGGCTCTTGACCTTGACCCGGTAGGGGTTGACGCCGCCGTCCGAGACCACGTAGTAGCCCAGCTGGCCGCGGGCGGCCTCGGTCCGGAAGTAGACCTCGGCGCCCTTGGCGGGCTTGACGCGCTTGGGCACCTTCTCGTGGACGTCGGTCTTCTCCATCTTCTCGAGCCGGTCGAGGGCCTGCTGGATGATCTTGGCGCTCTCGGCCATCTCGACCACGCGCACCCAGTTGCGGTCGAAGCACGAGCCCAGCGGGCCGTACTCGCCCTTGCCGACCCCGACCTGGAAGTCGTACTGCTCGTAGCCGCTGTAGGGGTGGTCCTTGCGCAGGTCGCGGGGCAGGCCGCAGCCGCGCAGGTTGGGGCCGGTCAGGTCGTGGTTGATGGCCAGCTCCTGGCTCAGGATGCCGACCCCGGCCGTGCGCTTGATGAAGATCTTGTTGCCGATCAGCAGCTCGACCAGCTCGGGGTGGGTCACGGCCTCGTACTCGCGGATCATGCCGCGGCAGGCCTTGAGGAAGCCGTCGGGCAGGTCGTGGCTGACCCCGCCCACCCAGTTGTAGTTGTAGAGCAGGCGCGCGCCGCAGGTCCACTCGAACAGGTCGAGGATCTTCTCGCGGTCGCGCAGCAGGTGCAGGAAGGGCGTGAAGGCCCCCAGGTCCATGCCGTAGGTGCCCACCGCCACGGCGTGCGAGGCGATGCGCTGCAGCTCCGCCATCAGCACGCGGATGGCGTTGACGTACGGGCTGCACTCGATGCCCAGCATCTTCTCCACGGCCAGGGCGAAGCCCAGGGTGTTGCCCATGGCGGCGCAGTAGTCGAGCCGGTCGGTGTAGGGCAGCACGCCGGGGTAGTCGACCACCTCGCAGTGCTTCTCGAAGCAGCGGTGCAGGTAGCCGATGTGGGGCCGCGCGGCCCGCACGATCTCGCCGTCGGTCTTGAGCTCGAGGCGCAGCACCCCGTGGGTGGAGGGGTGCTGCGGGCCCATGTTGAGGATCATCGTGTCGGGGTCGAGGGCCTCGGGGTCCCACGACTCCTGGACCGGCGCCAGGGTGCTCATGACTGCTCCAGCGGCAGGTTGGGGGGCGTGAAGTCGAAGGGGCCCACGCCGATCTTCTCGCCGGCAGCGTAGCGCTCGGCCATCTGCGGCGTGGGCTTGACGCGCATGCCGTTGTAGAGCTCGGGGTCTTCCCAGTCCTTGCGCAGCGGGTGGCCCTGCCAGTCGTCGGGCAGCAGGATGCGGCGCAGGTCGGAGTGGCCGTCGAAGACGATGCCGAACAGGTCGAAGGCCTCGCGCTCGTGCCAGTTGGCGACGCCCCAGGTGCCCTCGACCGTGGGCACGCGCGGGTTGTCGCGCGGCAGCTGGACCTTCAGCACGAAGGTGTGGTCGTGCTTGTAGGAGTAGAGGTGATAGACCACGTCGAGGCGCGGCGGGGTCTCCTTGGGCCAGTCCACCCCCGACAGGCACATCAGGTTGTCGAAGGCCAGGGCCGGCTCGGCCTTGGCGAAGGCCGCCACCTCGGCGATCTTGTCGGGCTGGATCAGCGCCCAGGGCTGGAGAGCCTTCTCGTCGAAGGACAGGACGGCCTCGCCGAAGCGGGCCTGCAGGGCGGCGTGGATCTCCTGGGGGGTCACTTGACCGCCTCCGGCGCCATCTTCGCGCCCTTCAGGGAGCCGAGCGTGGGCTGACGGCGCCGCAGCACGCGGTCCTCCATGATCATCTCCTGCAGCTTCATGACCCCGTAGAGCAGGGCCTCGGGCCGCGGCGGGCAGCCCGGGACGTAGACGTCCACCGGGATGATCTCGTCGACGCCCTTGAGCACGTGGTAGCCCTGGCGCCAGTAGGGCCCGCCGTTGTTGGCGCAGGAGCCCATCGAGAGCACGTACTTGGGCTCGGGCATCTGCTCGTAGAGCCGCTTCAGGCGCGTGGCCATCTTGAGCGTGACCGTGCCGGCCACGATCATCAGGTCGCTCTGGCGCGGCGTGGCGCGCGGGATCATGCCGAAGCGGTCCCAGTCGAAGCGCGTGCCGCCGGCGGCCATCATCTCGATGGCGCAGCAGGCCAGGCCGAAGGTCATCGGCCACAGGCTCGACTTGCGGGCCCAGTTGAGCACCATGTCGACGTTGGTGAAGATCAGCCCGTCGGGGAACTTGCCCTGGATGGGGCCGGTGACGGGGGGTCCGGGGAGCGTCATGCGCGGTCCTCCGTGCGCACCCACTCGAGGTCGCCCTTGCGCCAGACGTAGACGAGGGCCACCACGAGGATGGCGATGAAGACGAGTCCCTCGATGAAGGCCAGCACGCCGAGGTCGCGGAAGACCACCGCCCAGGGGAGCAGGAACACGGCCTCCACGTCGAACACCACGAAGATCAGGGCGAAGACGTAGAAGCGCACGTTGAACTGGATCCAGGCCGGGCCTTCCGGGTTCTCGCCGCATTCGTAGGTGGTGAGCTTCTCCTCGCTGGCCTTGGCCGGGCGCAGGAAGCGCCACAGCGGCAGCATGAAGGCCACGAAGCCGGCGATGAAGAGGGCGAACCAGAAGATGGCCGAGTGGGCCGCGAGGAAGCTGCTGGTGGGCAGGCCGGACATGTTGAGTCCTCCTGGGGACCGCTGGTTTGGCCGGCGCGGCCCCTGTCGTGGATGTCAGCCGTCCCGGACTCTACTTGAGGTGGGGGAGGGGTTCAAGGACCACCATCCGTGGCGGGACGTTGTGGCCGGGGCGGGGTTCTGCTATCTTCTTCCGCCTCGCCTCTGGCCGGCGTAGCTCAGCGGTAGAGCAGCTGATTCGTAATCAGCAGGTCCTCGGTTCGATCCCGAGCGCCGGCTCCAG
>JBDIBD010000055.1:0-15022 GCA_039812725.1 Vicinamibacteria bacterium
GGCCCCCGGCCTGGCGCCGGCAGAGAACGGCCTGCTGCTCGAAGCGGGCCAGCCGGCCCCCCGCCTGGCCGCCCAGGCGCTGTGGTTCAACGCGCTCCTGCTGGGCGCCGAGCTGGCCCGGTCCGGCGGCGACGCCGCCCGAGCGTCGGCCTGGTCGGCCCTGGCCGCGCGGCTGCGCGAGGTGGTGCTGCGCGGTTTCTGGGACGAGGCCCGCGGCGGGCTGCGCCTGGACCTGGCCGAAGATCAGGCCCGCCCGCGGCCCGAGACGCTGCTGGCCGTCTCCCTGCCGCACGCCCTGCTGCCGCGCGAGCGGGCCCAGCGCCTGCTCGAGCGGCTGGGAGCCGAGCTGCTCCACCCACTGGGGCTGCGTGAGCCGGCACCCGCCGGCGGCGAGCTGCTGCGACCGGCCTGGGCGGGTCCCTACTTCGAGGGCCTGATCCGCGTGGCGGGCGAAGAAGGCAAGCGCCAGGCGCGAGCCTGGCTGCACGGCTATGCCGAGCGCACCTGCGGCCAGGGCCTGGTCAGCGCCCCCGAGGCCTGGCAAGCGGCCGCGCCGCACGCCGCCCTCGGCGCCGCCTGCGACGCCTGGTCGGTGGGGGAGCTGCTGCGCCTGGCCGCGCGCCTCGGCCGCCGCCACGGGCATTGACGTTGACCCCCGGTGGCGTGGGAGCTAGGCTGCGGGCGTCCAGCATGTCCCCCCGGGCGACGACCATCGGTGCCATGACCGTGCTTCTCGCCGCGGGAGCCTGCGCCCCTGCGCCCCCGCCGCCCGCGCCGGCGCGGCCGCTGCGGGTGGTGATGGGCTCGGCCGTGCCCTCGATCGACCCCCAGACGGAGTGGGACGACGCCTCTTCGGTGGTGCTGGTCAACGTCTACGAGGGCCTGGTGCGCTTCGACCGGCACATGCGGCTGGGGCCGGGCCTGGCGCTGCGCTGGATCAACCCCGACGAGCACACCTGGCGCTTCTTCCTCGACCCGGCCGCGCGCTTCCAGGACGGCAGCCCGCTGAGGGCCGCCGACGTGGTGGCCTCGCTCGAGTCGCTGCGCCAGCGCTCCGGCTCCGCGGTGCGCGGGCTGGTGGCCGACATCGAGCGGGCCGAGGCGCTCGACGAGCGCACGCTGCAGCTGCGGACTCGCGCCCCCATGGCCATCCTGAACAACCTGGCCTTCGTCCCGATCCTCAAGAACGGCGGCCGGGAGCGCGGCCCGCAGCAGCTGCCTGTGGGGACGGGCCCGTACCGCGTGGCCAGCTGGGAGCCCGGACGGCGGCTGCGGCTGGAGGCCAGCCCTCACTACGCCAGCCCGCCGCCGATCCCGGCGGTGGAGTTCGAGTTCCACGCGGAGCCGCTCGACGCCGCGGCCGTGCTCCAGGCCCGGCCCGACCTGGCGCTGTCGCTGCGACTGCGCGTGATGGACGAGCTGCGCCGGCAGGAGCTGCCGGGCCTGCGGGTGGTGACCTCGGACGGCCTGGCCGTCTTCTACCTGGTGGCCAACTCCCGCCCGCGCGAGGACGGCCGCCCGAACCCGCTGGCCGACCTGCGCGTGCGCCAGGCCCTGGAGCTGGCCACCGACCGCCGCGAGATCGCGCGCGAGGGCCTGCACGGCTTCGGCCAGCCGGCCTGGCAGATGGTGGTGCCGCAGGTGTTCGGCTACGACCCCGCCGCGCCGGAGCCGGCCCACGACCCCGAGCGGGCCCGCCGCCTGCTGGCCGAGGCCGGCCAGGCAGGCCTCGAGGTCGAGATCGAAGGCGACCGCGACTCGGCCGACTGGCTCGAGCGCATCCTCGAACGGCAGTGGGCCGCCGCGGGCATCCGGGTGCGGCAGCGTCGGGTGTCGGCCGACGAGCACCGGGCCGCGCTTCAGCGGGGCCGCTTCGCGCTGACCGTGCAGGGCTACGGCTGCACCACGGGCGACGCCGCGGAGCTGCTGAGCTTCGCCCTGCGCAGCGCCGATGCGGCGCGTGGCCTCGGCAACGGCAACGTGGCCGGCTACGCCAACCCGGAGGTCGACCGCATCGCCGACGGGAACCTGCGCGTCTTCGACCCCCGCGAGCGCCTGGGCCAGCTCCAGCGGGCGCTGCGCCTGGTGAGCCGCGATCTGCCCTACGTTCCGCTCTACTCCGTCGAGAGCGTCTACGTCGTCTCGCGGGACCTCGAGTGGGACCCGCCCCCCAACGACGAGGTCCGGCTGGCGGAGATGCGGCTGCGCCGCTGAGCGCCCGGGCGCCCCCCTCGGCGCCCGTGAGCCCCTCTACACCCCCGGCAGCCATGATGTTGAGTTTCTCATCATGGCCTGGCAGCATGGCGCCTGCGACGTGGCGCGGCTGTTGCAATCGTTCACAAATGAGGAGCAAACTGGACGATGCCGCGGCACACCTTGCGTCACAGCACAGAGTCGGCACGAGCGGGCGCGCAGACCTTGCGTCCGATTCCAGGAGCCATCGACTTCAACCCAAGGGGGTCATCAATGATCGCACGCTGGGGTCTGCTAGCCGCTACGGCAGGGCTGGCGCTCACCCTGGGCTTCGCCTCGGCCGGGACGGCCTTCGCCGCTCCCGACGACCAGGCGGCCCAGCCCGGCTACGTCGGCATGGACACCTGTGCCACGTGCCACGAGGACGCCGTCGCGGCCTTCAAGAAGACGCCGCACGCCGCGAGCACGAAGGGCTGCGAGGGCTGTCACGGCCCCGGCCAGGCCCACGTCGACGCTGGCGGGGACAAGGCCCAGATCCGCAAGTTCGAGACGCTCAGCGCCGGACAGTCGGCCGGCGTCTGCATGGAGTGCCACAACAAGGCCGGCCAGAAGCACTGGGTCGGCTCGTCCCACGACAGCCGCGGCGTGGCCTGCGTCAACTGCCACGAGGTGCACCCCAAGGGCGAGGCGCCCAAGGCCCTGCTGGCCAAGTCCCAGCTCGAGCTGTGCACCGGCTGCCACCTGCAGAAGAAGGCCCAGCTGCTGCGGCCCGGCCACATGCCGGTCCGCGAGGGCAAGCTGCAGTGCACGAGCTGCCACAACCCGCACGGCACGCCCAACGACAAGATGCTGCTGCAGACCTCGGTCAACCAGAACTGCTACACCTGCCACGCCGAGAAGCGCGGGCCGTTCCTGTGGGAGCACGCCCCGGTGCGCGAGAACTGCCTGAACTGCCACGACGCGCACGGCACGATCAACGAGAAGATGCTGAAGGTCAAGCAACCGCTGCTGTGCCAGCAGTGCCACCAGACCGCCAGCCACCCTGGCCCGGCCTACCCGGCCATGTCGCGGTACGCCTTCAACCAGGGCTGCATGCACTGCCACCCGACGATCCACGGGTCGGTCCACCCGTCGGGCAACCGGTTCTTCAGGTGAGCAGGGGAGAATGACCATGACCAACAAGCACAAGGTTCTCTTCTCCCTCGTCGCCGTCCTGGCCCTGGCCGCCCTGCCCGTGGTGGCGCAGGACGAGGGCCACTCCACTGGCGGCGCGACCGTGTCCGGCCAGGGCGGAGACGGCCTGAACGACTCCTCGAAGCTGGAGCAGTACGGCGAGATCCCCGAGGGGGTCTTCGTCCCCGACTTCTGGTACTCCTACTCGAAGGGCAAGTTCTACGTCGACGTCGACGGCACCAACCCCGGCCTCAACGACCAGTTCCTCTCCCTGGACACCGGCAAGAAGGACGCCTTCAACCTGAGGATCACCTGGGACGAGAACCCCAACTGGATGTCCAACACGGCCCGCACGCCGTACACCGAGGTGTCCCCGGGCGTCTTCAGGGTCCCCGACGGCATGCAGCTCGCGCTGCAGAACGTCTACGTTCCCTGGACCGGCAGCGCCCCGGCCAACCCGACCGTGCCCGGCTTCTTCGCCGTCGAGCCCTGGGTCGCCAACGGCTTCCCGATCGACCTGGGCTACCAGCGCAAGACCGGCAAGGGCGACCTGGCCTTCAAGCTCGGCAAGAGCGGCACGCTCAACCTGACCTACTCGCGCGAGCTGCGCGACGGCAACAAGAACACCACCTTCTACGGCGGGCCCGACTTCGAGGTCGCCACCCCGATCAACTACGCCACCGACGACTTCAAGGTGGCCTTCGACTGGGCCAGGAACAACTTCTTCGCCAACGCCTCGGTCGACTTCAACCAGTTCACCAACGACGTGCCCTTCGTCGAGATCGACAACCCGGAGCGCCTGCAGCTGACCAACCCGACCACCGGCGCCAAGGTCATCAACGACAGCGACTACTTCCGCCTGTGGATGGCGCCCGACAACAAGGCCAACTCCTTCGACCTGACGGGCGGCGTGCTGCTGGCCAAGAAGCACAAGCTGACGGCCAGCCTCTCGACCGGCACCATGAAGGCCGACTGGAACACCCTGCCCATCTCCACCAACCCCAACCTGCAGACCAACCCGGCCAACCCGCTCTTCACGATCACGCCTCCCTACGGCGCCATCGAGGCGAAGTTCAATCACTTTATGGGCCAGGTCAAGCTGGCCGGCGACTTCACCGACCGCTTCGGGTACATCCTGTCCTGGCGCAAGTTCGAGATGACCGACAAGACCGAGGAGTACCGCTTCACCAGCACCGTGCGCGGTGACGTGGGCGCCAGCTACAGCGCCACCGGCTTCACCCGCGAGGCCGAGGGCTACGGCACCGAGAGCCTGCGCGGGGAGCTGCACTTCCTGCTGGCCAAGGGCCTGCGCCTGGGCGCCAGCTACGGGCAGGACAAGCGCAGCTACGACGCCCGCGAGTACGAGGACGTGGAGGACGACGTCTTCATCCTGACGGGCGATTACAACTACGACTGGGCCAACCTGCACCTGGCCTGGACCAACCTGGACCGCAAGCCGGGCAGCGGCAACGCCGAGGCCATCCAGCCCACCTGGCAGGGCGCCACCCAGACCGACATCACCGAGCGCAGCCGGCACAACCTGAGCGCCATCTTCACCCTGATGCCGACCAGCAAGTTCAACGTGGCCCTCACCGGCGCCAAGCAGTCCAACGACTTCGCCGAGTCCGTCACCGGCCTGCTCGACCAGACCTTCGACAGCTTCGGCGTGGACTTCACCTACGTGCCCAGCGACCGGATGAGCTTCGGCGCCGGCTACGTCTACGAGAAGTACTACTTCAACATGGCCGCGGCCTACTTCCCGCGCGGCGTCACCGTGCCCCCGAACTTCAACCCGAAGGCCGACCCGAACTACTGGGAGAACGCCACCGAGGACAAGATCGACTCCTTCCGCGTCAACTTCGACTGGGTGCTCGTGCCCGCCAAGTGGGACCTCAACGCGAACTTCCAGTACTCGAAGCCGCGCAGCGACTCGAACTACACCTTCGTCCCGGGCGGCGCGGGCGAGGCCAACGGCGTCTGGCCGGCCACCCCGGTGACCGGCTTCCCCGTGGCCGGCACCAGCGTGCCGACCACCTTCACCGGCTTCCCGCAGGTCAGCAAGGAGTTCTACATCCTGAAGGCGCAGCTGGCTTATCACATCCAGAAGAACCTCACGGCCAGCCTGCTCTACTGGAAGCAGAAGTACGACAACATCGACTGGCAGACGCAGACGGCGCCGTACATGGGCAAGGTCGATCCCGGGGCGAACCGCTGGTTCTTCCTGGGCGCCCAGGTGCCGAGCTACGACGCCAACATCCTGCGGGCGTCCCTGACGTACACCTTCTAGGATCTTCAACCAGGATTCATCCCCAACTCGACCCCAACGCGACCCACAGCACGACCACAACTGGACTCGTACCGCACGGCCCGCGTCGCAAGGCGCGGGCCGTGCCCTTTTCCGGCCCCCACTGGACTGTCGAAGAAGTGAACAGTCGCCGCGCATCCAGCGCAGAGACTGCGCCGGCCTCTCCAGGGTCCGCACCCCCTGCGGGCGCCCCCTCTGATCGATGACACCTAAACTATTGTCAGGCAATGCCTTATTGGCACTCGACCGGTCCTGGTCTGGTCCTTGCTATTCCCCGTGCCCGGGAGCGAAGCCTGGGCCCGAGCCCGCGCTCCCCGGGTCTGGTAACCTGACGGGACGACCCAAGGAGGTTCCATGACGAACTGGAGAGCCCTCGCGATCGCCACGGCCGCCGCGGGCGCCGTGGTCCTGCTCGGCGCCCGCCCGGTGCACGCCACGCTCGAGTACCAGAAGGCGGCCAAGGAGGCCGGCTTCGCCGAGGCGACCAACTGCATGTACTGCCACGGCGAGAAGCTGCCGAAGAAGGGCGCCGCCACGTTCAACGAGCGCGGCAAGTTCCTGGTCGATCAGAAGGCCGCCAAGAAGGCCGAGAAGGTCGACGTGGGCTGGCTCAAGGAGTACAAGCCGGCCGCCAAGTAGCCCGGGCCTCGACGCCGGGGGCCGGGGTGATCCCCGGCGTCGAATCGAGTCGAAGCAAGAGGAGGGGGAGACGAGGATGACGATCAAGGACCAGGCGATGGAACGGCTCCGGCCGGCGCTGTTCCTCGCCCGCAACGGGCTGACGATGACGGGCGCCGCGCTGACCACCGGCTCGGCCTTCTCGCTGCTGTTCTTCTGGGCAGCCGACTTCTTCGGCAACGCCAGGGCGCACGCCTACGGCGGCATGCTGTTCGTGATCGTCCTCCCGGCCATCTTCGTGACGGGCCTGCTGCTGATGCCGCTGGGCATCTGGCGCCGCTGGCGCAGCCTGCGGGCCCACGGCGAGCTGCCGGCCCAGTACCCCAAGGTCGACCTGGGGGATCCGCTGCTGCAGCGGGCGGCCACCACCTTCGGCATCCTCACGGTGGCCAACGTGGCCATCCTCGGCATGGCCTCCTACCACGGCCTCGAGTACATGGACTCGGTGGCCTTCTGCGGGACCGCCTGCCACGCCGTGATGGCGCCCGAGTACGCCGCCTACACGAACTCGCCGCACTCGCGCGTGGCCTGCGTGGAGTGCCACATCGGCCCCGGGGCCTCGTGGTTCGTCAAGGCCAAGCTGGACGGCACGCGCCAGGTCTTCGCCATGATGCTCAAGACCTACTCGCGCCCGATCCCGTCGCCGGTGCGCCACCTGCGCCCGGCCCGCGAGACCTGCGAGCACTGCCACTGGCCGCAGAAGTTCCACGGCGACAAGTTCGTGGTGCGGCGCAAGTACGCCGAGGACGAGAAGAACAGCGAGTCGGTCACGGTGCTCGTGCTGAAGATCGGCGGCCGCGACGCCCGCGGACTGCAGGGGATCCACGGCCGGCACCTCGACCAGGGCTCGCGCATCACCTACGTCTCGACCGACCCCAAGCGCCAGGTCATCCCCTGGGTCAGCTACGTGGACGACAGCGGCAAGACCGTGGAGTACGCGGCGGCCGACTTCAAGCCCACGGCCGAGGTCCTGGCCAAGGGCGAGCGGCGCCAGATGGACTGCATCGACTGCCACAACCGTCCGACCCACGCCTACCAGCTGCCGGAGCGGGCGGTCGACGAGGCCATGGCCTCGGGCGGCATCAGCCCGCAGCTGCCGTGGGTCAAGAAGCAGGCCATCGCGCTGCTCAAGGCCGAGTATCCCGACCAGGACACCGCGGCCCAGAAGATCCCGGCCGGGCTGACGGCCTTCTACCGCGAGCAGCAGCCGCAGGCCTACCAGGAGCACCGCGCCCTGGTCGAGGCGGCCGGCCAGAGGCTGGTCGAGATCTACAAGCGCAACGTCTTCCCGAACATGAAGCTGACCTGGGGGACGCACCCCAACAACATCGGCCACGAGGACTTCCTGGGCTGCTTCCGCTGCCACGACGACGGCCACAAGGCCCAGGACGGGCGGGTCGTCTCGCAGGACTGCGGCGCCTGCCACACCATCCTGGCCATGGACGAGAGCGATCCCAAGATCCTGGCGGACCTGGGACTCAAGTAGGAGGCTGGCGATGGCTTGGCGCGGCTGGCTGGCGGGCGTGGGGCTGGGGCTGGCGCTGGGCGCGCCGGCCTCCGCGCAGTCCAACGAGGACTGCCTGACCTGCCACGAGGAGAAGTTCGCGGCCAAGAAGTTCTCGGCCTCGGTGCACGGCAGCCTCGAGTGCACCAGCTGTCACCAGGCCCTCGCGGACAAGGAGCTGCCCCACGACGTGCCGGTCGCCAAGGTGGACTGCGGGGCCTGCCACTCCGACGAGCAGGCCCAGCACGCCAAGTCCCTGCACGGCCAGGCCATCTCCCGCAGGGACCCGCTGGCGCCGCGCTGCAAGGACTGCCACGGCAGCCACGACATCGTGCCGGTCAAGGACCCGCGCTCGGCGGTCTCGCCGCTGCAGGTGCCCTTCGTGTGCGGCCGCTGCCACCGCGAGGGGACGCCGGTTCAGCGCAACCGCGAGATCCACCAGGACAACATCCTGGAGAACTACACCGAGAGCATCCACGGCGAGGGGCTGCTGCGCAAGGGGCTGATCGTGGCCGCCAACTGCGCCTCGTGCCACACGGCCCACTCGATCCTGCGGCCCTCCGACCCGAGCTCGTCGATCGCGCGGCGGAACATCGCCGCCACCTGCACCAAGTGCCACGCGCAGATCGAGGTCGTGCACCGCAAGGTCATCAAGGGCGAGCTGTGGGAGAAGCAGGCCCACGTGCTGCCGGCCTGCGTCGACTGCCACCAGCCCCACAAGGTGCGGCGGGTCTTCTACGACCAGGGCATGGCCGACGCCGACTGCCTGCGCTGCCACGGCCGGGCCGACCTGAAGGCCCGGGACGGCCGGTCGCTGACGGTCCAGGCCGACCACCTGCGCACCTCGCGCCACGCCCGGGTGGCCTGCAGCCAGTGCCACTCGCAGGTCACGGCCTCCCACGAGCGCCCCTGCGACTCGATCACGCAGAAAGTCGAGTGCGCCTCGTGCCACGTCGAGATGGCGGCCCAGTACCAGCGCAGCGTGCACGGCCAGCTGCTGGCCAAGGGCGACCAGAACGCCCCGACCTGCAAGGAGTGCCACGGCACCCACGAGGTGCTGGGCAAGGTCGACGCGCGCTCCGCCAGCTTCCCCAACAACGTCCCCAAGCTGTGCGGCCGCTGCCACCGCGAGGGCCAGAAGGCCGCGGTGCGCTACCAGGGCGAGCAGCACAACATCGTCGAGAGCTACACCGAGAGCATCCACGGCAAGGGGCTGCTGCGCAGCGGCCTGACCGTCACGGCTACCTGCACCAGCTGCCACACCGCCCACGAGGTGCTGCCGGCCAGCGACCCGGGCTCGAGCGTCAACCGCGCGCGCGTGGCCGGCACGTGCGGGCGCTGTCACCACGGCATCGAGGAGATGTTCCGCAAGAGCGTGCACGCCACCAAGGTGGGGCACACCGACCAGCCCCTGCCCGAGTGCGCCGACTGCCACAGCGCCCACTCCATCCGCCGGGCCGACGACGCGGGCTTCAAGCTCGACACCATGAACACCTGCGGCAAGTGCCACAAGGAGGTCGCGGAGTCCTACTTTCAGACCTACCACGGCAAGGTCTCGCAGCTGGGCTACGCCAAGACCGCCAAGTGCTTCGACTGCCACGGGGCCCACGACATCCTGCCGGTGGCCGACCCGCGCTCGCACCTCTCGCGCGAGAACGTGGTGGCGACCTGCCAGAAGTGCCACGAGGGCGCCACGCGCCGCTTCGCGGGCTACCTGACCCACGCCACCCACCACGACCCCAAGAAGTACCCGCTGCTCTACTGGACCTTCTGGGCCATGACGGCGCTGCTGACGGGCACCTTCGTGGTCTCGGGCCTCCACACCCTGCTGTGGCTGCCGCGGGCCTTCCAGATGCGGCGCGAGCTGAAGGCGGAGGAGGAGGCGGCGGCGCGCGAGATCGAGCGGCGGCAGGCCGGCCAGGCCGGGCAGCCGGAGGGAGGCGAGGGGGCATGAACGTCGCGCGCAGGGTCGAGCTGCAGTACCAGCGCTTCTCGCGCTTCAACCGCGGGCTGCACGCCCTGATGATCGTCAGCTTCCTGAGCCTGGCGCTGACCGGCCTGACGCTCAAGTTCTCCTACACCGGCTGGGCCGTGGCCGTGGGCCGGGTGCTGGGAGGCTTCGAGACCGCCGGCTACATCCACCGCCTGGCGGCCACGCTGATGTTCGGCCTGTGGATCTCCCACGTGGTCGACCTCGTGCGGCGCATGCGCAGCGAGCCCGGCGGCTGGCGGGGCATGCTGCTCGGCGACCACACCATGCTGCCCACCTGGAAGGACGCCCGCGATCTGCGCGACACGCTCAAGTGGTTCCTGGGCCTGGGCCCGCGCCCGCTGTACGGCCGCTGGACCTACTGGGAGAAGTTCGACTACTTCGCGGTCTTCTGGGGCATCTTCGTGATCGGCTCGACCGGGCTGCTGCTGTGGTTCTCGGAGTTCTTCACGCGGCTCTTGCCGGGCTGGGTCCTGAACGTGGCCACCATCATCCACAGCGACGAGGCCCTGCTGGCCACGGGCTTCATCTTCACCGTGCACTTCTTCAACACCCACCTGCGGCCCGAGAAGTTCCCCATGGACACCGTGGTCTTCACGGGCCGCATGCCGCTCGAGGAATTCAAGCGCGACAAACCGCTCGAGTACGAGGCCCTGGTGGCCTCCGGGCGGCTCGAGGACCACCTGGTCGAGTCGTACCAGCCGGTCGTGCTGCGGGCCATCCGGATCTTCGCCTGGAGCGCGCTGACGCTGGGCTTCTTCATGGTGGCCTGGATCATCTACGCGATGGTGTTCGCCTATCGATAGGAGACAACCCCCATGACGGCCGGCCTTGCCACCCTGCTCCTCCCCCTGTTCCTGGCCGGAGGCGGCCCCTCCAACGACGACTGCCTGACCTGCCACTCGGACCCGCAGGCCCGCTCGGAGAAGGGGCGCTCGGTCTTCGTCGACGCGAAGAAGCACGCCCAGAGCACCCACGGCGGGCTGGCCTGCGTGGACTGCCACGAGGGCATCCGGGAGCTGCCCCACGAGGGCAAGCTCAAGAAGCCGGCCTGCACGGCCTGCCACGAGGACGCCGCGGCGGCCGTGAAGGGCAGCGTGCACGGGGCCCTCGGCGAGGAGGCCTGCAGCGGCTGCCATGGCGCCCCCCACGAGGTGCGCAAGCTGGGCCAGCCGGCCGGCACGCAGTGCGCCAGCTGCCACGAGGACGTGGTCAAGAAGTACCGCGGGAGCGTGCACGCGGCCATGGGGCCCGAGCGCGACGGGGCCGTCTGCAAGTCGTGCCACGGGCCGGCCCACGGCGTGCTGGCCCACACCGAGCCGGCCTCGCGGGTGGCCAAGAAGAACCTGCCGCAGACCTGCGGCGGCTGCCACGCCAACCCGGAGTTCCTCGCGAAGCACACCACCAGCATCGCCCGGCCGGTGGAGGCCTACGAGCGCAGCGTGCACGGCCGCCTGGTGGCCGGCGGCAACGACAAGGCCGCCTCCTGCGCCGACTGCCACGACAGCCACGGCGTGCTGCCCTCGCGCGACCCCCGCTCGGAGATCAACCACAGCGCGGTGGCGCGCACCTGCGGCAAGTGCCACGCGGAGATCGCCAAGGTCTACGGCGAGAGCATCCACGGCACGGCCGCGGCGCGCGGCATCAAGGGCTCGCCGGTCTGCACCGACTGCCACGGGGAGCACGCCATCCTGGCCCCCAGCGAGAAGGAGTCGCTGGTCAACCCGGCGCGCGTCTCGGCGGTGACCTGCGGCCACTGCCACGGCGACGAACGGCTGGCCCAGAAGTACAACCTGCCGGCCGACAAGGTGCCCTCCTTCCGCGACAGCTTCCACGGCCTGGCGGCCCGCTCGGGCTCGCAGTCCGTGGCCAACTGCGCCTCCTGCCACGGCGTCCACAACATCCTGCCGTCCAGCGACCCGCGCTCGACCGTCAACCCGGCCAACCTGGGCCAGACCTGCGGCGCCTGCCACCCGGGGGCCGGCCAGCGCTTCGCCATCGGGCCGGTGCACGTGCGCCCCGGCGGCGGGACGGAGCACGTCTCGGTGCGGGTCATCCGCCTGGCCTACCTGTGGCTGATTCCCCTGACCATCGGCGGCATGCTGGTGCACCACCTGGCCGACTTCTTCCGCAAGCTGCTCAAGGGCGTGCACCGCGGGCCGCGCGGCGAGCAGCTGCCGCGCATGAACCGTCACTTCCGCATCGCCCACGGGCTGGTCATCCTGAGCTTCCCGACGCTGGTGATCACCGGCTTCGCCCTCAAGTACCCGGAGGCCTGGTGGGCCCAGGGGCTGCTCAACTGGGAGGGCGAGTTCGGCCTGCGCGGCTGGATCCACCGCGCCGCCGGCGTGGTGCTGTGCCTCTCGATGGTCTACCACGGCCTGCACCTGCTGCTGGTGCGACGCCACCGCCGGCTGCTGGGGGCCATGCTGCCGAAGCTGCAGGACGCCACCGACGCCGTCGCCATGCTGCGCTACAACTTCGGCCTGTCGCCCCAGCGCCCGCGCCTGCCCGGCGTGAGCTACATCGAGAAGGCCGAGTACTGGGCCTTCCTGTGGGGCACGCTGGTGATGGCGCTCTCGGGCTTCCTGCTGTGGTTCAACAGCTGGACCCTGCAGAACTTCCCGACCTGGGTGGCCGACGCCGCCACGGCCATCCACTTCTACGAGGCCGTGCTGGCCACGCTGGCCATCGGCATCTGGCACTTCTACATCGTGATCTTCGACCCCGAGGTCTACCCGATGGACAAGGCCTGGCTGACCGGCCGGGTCGACGCCGAGCACGTCAAGCACGCCCGTCCCGACTACTACCACGAGCTCAAGGCCGAGCTGGAGCGTCGCGCCGAAGCGGCCCAGCCCAAGCCTGGCGGCGGCGAAGGGGCCGCGTCCTGATAAACTCGATGGCTTCGGGGGAGCCCGGTCAGCCGGGCGGGGAGGAAGCTTGAGGCCTGGCGAGCCGGCGTTCATGCGCGCGGTCGACTTCGCGGTCGCGCCGTTCCTGGTGATCTGGGAGACCACCCAGTCCTGCGCCCTGGCCTGCCGGCACTGCCGGGCCTCGGCCCGGCCCTGGCGCGACCCGCAGGAGCTGACCACCGAGGAGGGCAAGGCCGTCGTGCGCATGGTCAAGGAGATGGGCACGCCCCTGATCGTGTTCAGCGGCGGCGACCCGGTGAACCGCCCCGACCTCTACGAGCTGATCCGCTGCGGCAAGGAGCACGGCCTGCGCACGGCCACCATCCCGGCCGCCACCGACTGCCTGACCCGCGAGCTGGTCTTCAGCCTCAAGGAGGCCCAGCTCGACCAGATGGCCCTCAGCCTGGACTTCCCGCGGGCCGAGCTGCACGACGGCTTCCGCGGCGTGCCGGGGGCCTTCGACAAGACCATGCAGGCCGTGAAGTGGGCCCACGAGGCCGGGCTGGCGCTGCAGATCAACACCACCCTGTGCGGCGACACGGCCCCCTACCTCGAGGAGATGGCGGCCTTCGTGGAGACCCTGGGGATCGTCTTCTGGGAGGTGTTCTTCCTGGTCCCGATGGGCCGCGGCACGGAGCTGAAGGGGCTGGACGCCGCGCAGTGCGAGCGGCTCTTCGAGGCCATCTACCGCGTCCAGAAGAAGCACGGCTTCGTGGTCAAGGTGACCGAGGCGCCGCACTACCGGCGCCACGTGGCACAGCGCGAGCGGCAGCAGGCGGGGGAGCGCGGCCGGCCCGAGGGGCTGGTGCCGATGCCGAGCCTGCTGACGCGCTCCGAGGGCCCGGGCCACACCGTGGGCCTGGCCCCGCGCGGGGTCAACTCGGGCAACGGCTTCCTGTTCGTCTCGCACGTGGGCGAGATCTACCCCAGCGGCTTCCTGCCCCTGCCCGTGGGCAACGTGCGCGAGACCACGCTGGCCGAGGCCTACCGCGGCTCGGCCCTGTTCAAGGCGCTGCGCGACCCCGACGCCCTCAAGGGGCGCTGCGGGCGCTGCGAGTACCGCGACATCTGCGGCGGGTCGCGCTCGCGGGCCTTCGGGCTGACGGGCGACCCGTTCGAGACCGATCCCTGGTGCAGCTACGAGCCCCAGGGCCCGGCCGCCCGCGCCTCGGACCCGCCGCCGCCGCCGGGCCAGCAGCCGCCGGGCCCACAGCCAGGCTAGCAGCCAGGTTCGTAGGGGGGTGTGGGGGCGCGAAGCCCCCCACACCCGAGGACGCAAGCCCAACGGATCGGAACTGGCTCCACGCAGGCCCCTGCAACACGTCCGTACGCGTCGACGCCTTGCGCTAGAATCCAGCCCCGATGACGCTGGCCCCCGGCACCACCTTCGCGTCCTTCCGCATCATCGAGCCGCTCGGCAAGGGCGGCATGGCCTCGGTCTACAAGGCCTACGAGGCCTCGCTCGACCGCTACGTGGCGGTCAAGGTGCTGCCGGCCGAGTTCCTGCACGACCCGACCTTCGCCGAGCGCTTCTCGCGCGAGGCGCGCGTGATCGCGCGGCTCGAGCACCCCAACATCATCCCGATCTACGCCTACGGCATCGACCAGGAGAAGCGCATCCCCTGGATGTCGATGCGCATGATCGCGGGCGGCGCGCTCTCGGGGGTGCTGCGGTCCGGCGGCGGGCGGCTGCCCTTCGCGCGCTCCGTGGCCGTCCTGCGCGGGGTGGCGGAGGCCCTCGACTACGCCCACGGCAAGGGCGTCGTGCACCGCGACATCAAGCCCCAGAACATCCTGCTGGACGAGGCCGGCCGGGTCTACCTGGCCGACTTCGGCATCGCCAAGATGGTCGAGTCCTCCGCCGGCCTGACCCAGACCGGCATGATCAGCGGCACGCCCCAGTACATGGCCCCCGAGCAGGCCACGGGGCTGACGGTCGACAGCCGGGCCGACATCTACGCCCTGGGCATCGTGGCCTTCGAGATGTTCACCGGGCACGTCCCCTTCGCGGCCGACACGCCCGTGGCCATCCTCATGAAGCACGTCAGCGAGCCCCTGCCGCTGCCCTCCGTGGCCGAGGTGCCCGAGGGGCTCATGCGGGCCGTGCTCAAGGCCACTTCGAAGAAGCCGGAGGACCGCTGGGCCACCGCTGGCGAGCTCGCGGCCGGCCTCGAGGCGGGGCTGGTCTCCGAGGGCCTGGCCGCCGGCACGCTGCCGGAGCTGTCGGCTGCCGAGACGCCGGCCCGGCCGCTGGCCCCGGTGCCCTT
>JBDIBD010000056.1:0-14904 GCA_039812725.1 Vicinamibacteria bacterium
CCTGGTCGACGTCGCCGGCGTTGTGGGTCACGAGCGCGGCCAGGACCAGCAGCTCGCGCTCGCGCCCGGGCTGGCGGGCCACGGCGTCGAACGCCGCGGCCTCGCGCCGCAGCTCCTCCTCCACGGCCTGCTCCAGGCGCTCCGCGTTGGCGGCGTCGCCGGCGTGCAGGAAGCCGATCAGGCCGCCGCACAGCACCGAGAGCCGCTCGCCGTCGTGGCCCGAGACCGGGCCCAGGCCCTCGACCTCGACCAGGCGCGCCGTGACGGGCCGCACGTCCCAGGCCCCCAGGCCGAGCACGAAGTCGGCCAGCCGGTCGCGCTCCACCTGCGGCCGCGCGCGGTACCAGAGGTGGATCCGGATCTTGCTGTCGACGTCGGTCGGCACGAAGGTGGCCACGCTGGCGAAGTGGGCCGCCACGCACAGCCGGAAGTAGTCGCTCCACTGCCCGGGCGTGGGCTCGGCCGCGGGCGCCAGCCGGCCGGAGCGCCCCACGATGAGGCGCCAGCCGTCGGGCCGCCGGGCCAGCTCCGCAAAGCCCACGCCGTCGTCCTCCGGCAGCGGCGGGAAGCGCGCGGAGCTGCCGTCGAACAGCCAGGGGGCCGTGTTCTCCACCTGCGCCCGCAGGGTGGCCGGGCCGATGAACCCGCCGAAGGCCCCGCGCCCCTCCTTCTCCGCCGCTTCCGCCACGCTCCCGTGCTGGGCCACGCCCCAAGGTTAGCGCGGGGCCGGTAGAATCCGGGCGTGCGGCGAGCCCTGTACGGCGTCATCGAAGCCCTCTTCCGCGTGTTGTTCACCTACGACTGCCTGGGCGAGGAGAAGCTGCCCGAGAGCGGGCCCGCGGTGGTGGCCGCCAACCACCCCTCCTACCTCGACCCGGTGCTGCTCTCGCTGCAGGTCCGGCGTCCGATCCGCTTCATGGCCTGGGACGCGCTGTTCAAGGTGCCGCTGCTGGGGGCCTTCATCCGCGCCTTCGGCGCCTTCCCCGTCGACATCCGCAAGGGCAAGGGACGCGAGGCCTACGAGCGCGCGCGGGCGCTGGTCGAGCAGGGCGAGATCGTCGGGATCTTCCCGGAGGGCCGGCGCTCCGAGACCGGCTGGATGGAGCCCGTCCTGCGCGAGGGGGCCGCCCGGCTGGCGTGGGAGACGGGCGCGCCGCTCTACCCCGCCACCATCGCGGGCGCGCACCGGGCCTGGCCGCACTTCCGGCTGCTGCCCCAGCCGGCCCGCATCCGCGTGCGCTACCACGACCCCATCGACCCCGCCCCCTGGCGCGACCAGCCCGAGGAGGTGGCCCTGCCGGCGCTGCTGGGCGAGCTGCGCCGGCGCGTGGAGCGCTCGCTCATGCCGGGGGTCAAGGCCGACCTGCGCATGAACCTGCTCTACCGGCGCCCCTCCCCCTGGCTGCGGGCGCACGAGTACCTGCCGCCGCTGATCCTGGCCCTGCTGGCCTTCTGGAAGACCCGCAGCCTGGCCGACGTGCTGCCCGCCTACGCCTACGTCGGCTACCTGCTCCTCGACCACTACCTGCTGCCGCAGGGGCGCCTGGTCAAGTGGCTGCGCAACTCCTCGCCCGTGCTCTTCCTGCTGGCCTGGGGACCGCGCGCCCTGGCCCTGGCCGGCTGGCCGGCCCCCTGGGCCACCGGCGCGCTGACCGCCGTCACGCTGGGCGCGCTCTTTCCCTACCTCTACGAGCGCGGCTACACGGCCCTCACGTTCATCAAGGGGCTCGTGACGGCCTTCCTCCTGGGAGCGCTGGCCCTGCGGTACTTCCCCACCCCGGCCGGCCTGCACGTGGTGGTGGGGCTCTACGCCGCGGCCTTCGCCTGGGACCGCCGCACGGTCTTCTGGCGCTGGAGCGTGCCGATCCTCCTCGCCTACGCGGGCTACCTGGGCCTCGAGCTGGGCCGCGGGCGCAACGTCGTGCCCGTGGCGGTAGCGGCCCTGCTGGGCTGGGCGGTCGCACGGCTGTTCCCGCACCGCGAGGGCGGGCCGCGGGCGGAGACGGCCGCGCCGCCGCACGACGGGCTGGGCCTGCTGCGCTAGGAAGGCGCTGGCCAGCCGGGCGGGAGTCGGATAGCATCCCTCGCTCACCGACCCATGCCCGACCCCGAGTCACAGCCGCAACCCCAGCCCGCGCCGGACGAGGCGGCGGCGCCGCCCGCTCCCGAGACCCCGGACGAGAAGTCCCTGGGCCGCTGGCTCATGGAGGACGAGGAGGACGAGGGGCACCCGGCCGGCCACACCGACGCCTGGTGGCGGGTCATGTGCCTGACGGGGGTCGACTACTTCTCGACCCTCGGCTACCAGCCGGGCATCGCCTTCCTGGCGGCCGGCGCCGTGGCGCCCCTGGCCACGCTGGTGCTGGTGCTGGTCACGCTGTTCGTGGCCCTGCCCATCTACCGCCAGGTGTCCGCCCGCAGCCCCCACGGCGAGGGCAGCATCAAGATGCTCGAGGAGCTGCTGCCGCGCTGGCGCGGCAAGGGCTTCGTGCTGGTGCTGCTGGGCTTCGCCCTGACCGACTTCATCATCACCATCACGCTCTCGGCCGCCGACGCCACGGCCCACATCATCGAGAACCCGCTGGCGCCGCACTGGCTCGACCACCCCGTCCTGCTGACCATGCTGCTGCTTCTGGGGCTGGGGACGGTCTTCCTCAAAGGCTTCGGCGAGGCCATCGGCCTGGCCGTGGGGATCGTGACGGTCTACCTGGCGCTCAACGCCGTGGTGCTGGGCGTGGCCCTCAACCAGCTGCTGCACCACCCCGAGCTGCTGCCACGCTGGCAGGCGGGGCTGCTGGCGGCCCACGGCAGCCCCTGGGGCGTGCTGGCCGTGGCGCTGATCCTGTTCCCCAAGCTGGCGCTGGGGCTGTCGGGCTTCGAGACCGGCGTGGCCGTCATGCCCCACGTCACCGGCGCCCCCGGGGACACCCACGAGCGGCCGGCCGGGCGCATCCGCAACACGCAGAAGCTGCTGATCACCGCGGCCGTGATCATGAGCGGCTTCCTGATGGCCTCCAGCGTCGCCACCACCCTGCTCATCCCGCCCCACGAGTTCGAGAAGGGCGGCGAGGCCGACGGCCGCGCCCTGGCCTGGCTGGCCCACCGCTACCTGGGCCACGGCTTCGGCACCGTCTACGACGTGGCCACCATCTCGATCCTGTGGTTCGCCGGCGCCTCGGCCATGGCCGGCCTGCTGAACCTGGTGCCACGCTACCTGCCGCCCTACGGCATGGCCCCCGACTGGGCCCGCGCCCGCCGGCCGCTGGTGCTGGTCTTCACGCTGGTCACGCTGCTGGTGACCCTGATCTTCCAGGCCGACGTGGACGCCCAGGGCGGGGCCTACGCCACGGGCGTGCTGGCCCTCATGACCTCGGCCGCCGTGGCGGTCACCATCGCCAACTGGGGCTCGCGCTGGCGCTGGGCCTACCTGCCCATGACCCTGGTCTTCCTCTACACCTTCCTGACCAACATCCACGAGCGGCCCGAGGGCCTGAAGATCGCCAGCGTCTTCACGGTCTCGATCATCACGCTCTCGATGGTCTCGCGCACCCTGCGCTCCACGGAGCTGCGCATCGGCAACGTGCGCATGAGCGGCAAGGCCGAGGCCTTCCTGCGCGAGCTGCAAGGGGCCGAGGTGCGCATCATCGCCCACCGGCCCGACAAGCAGACGGTCCAGGAGTACGACAAGAAGGAGGACCAGGCCCGCGAGGACCACAGCCTCGACTCGGGCGAGCCCCTGATCTTCCTGGAGGTGCTGCAGGGCGACGCCTCGGAGTTCAGCGACGACATCGTGGTGCGCGGCACGCGCGTGGGCCGCCACCGCATCCTGCGCTGCGTCAGCCCGGCCATCCCCAACGCCATCGCGGCCCTGCTGATCCACCTGCGCGACAAGACCGGGGCCATCCCCCACGCCTACTTCGGCTGGACCGAGGGCAACCCGCTGGGCTACGCCCTGCGCTACATCGTGCTGGGCGAGGGCGACACGGCCCCGCTCACGCGCGAGGTGCTGCGCCGCCACATCAAGGACCCCCACCAGCGGCCGCGCATCCACGTCGGCTAGCCGCGGCCCGCTCCCAGCACGCGGGGGCTGACGAGCACGTTGGCGAAGACCAGGCCCATCACCAGCGAGACCGCGCTCAGGACCATGCGGAAGCCGGCCTCCAGGCCGCTCAGGGTCTGGCGGTCCAGCAGGGCCGAGAGCGCCAGGTAGCCCACGCTGCCGGGCACCAGCAGCAGCAGCCCCGGGACGGTCACGACCGCGGAGATGCGCCCCAGCGCGCGCGCGTAGACGTTGCCGAGCGTGCCCACCAGCAGGGCCCCGAGGAAGGCGCCGATCTCCGGTCCCAGGAGCTGCCCGCCGCCGCGCGCGCCGGCGTAGGCCAGGGCGCCGGAGAGCAGCACTGCCCAGGCCTCGCGCGGCCGGGCCCGCAACAGCACGGTGAAGGCCAGCGGGGCCAGGAGCAGCGCGGCCCACTCCGTCCAGGTCGGGGCCGAAAGGGCTCGCTTCAGCCCCTGGGCGTGCGGCAGCAGGCCGCCCAGGCGGTCTCCGAGCGCCACGCCGAAGGCGATGAAGAAGAACGTGCCCAGGGCCCCGGCCAGCCGGGCGGTCCCGGCCATCAGGTGGCGCTGGGCCAGCTCGTTGAGCGCCACCGTCAGGGTCAGGCCGGGGACCAGCACGATCAGCCCGGCCAGGGTCGCGAGGTAGACGGAGAGCGGCAGCCCGAGCGAGGCCAAGAGCGCGGCCAGGAAGGCCGCCACCGCCGCGGCCAGCGGCTCGAAGGCCAGGCCCAGGCGCGGCGTGCGCTCCGCCAGCGCGGCCAGCAGGCCGATCGCCAGGCCGATCAGGGCGCCCGCCAGCATCTCGGCCCAGCCCCCGCCCAGGAAGCGCGCGGCCGAGGCCGAGGCCAGCGAGAAGGCCGTCAACCCCAGCCAGGCCGGGTAGGGGGCGGGCTGGGCCTCGATCTCGTCGAGGCGGCGCGACCCCTCGGCAGGCTCCACCCGGCCCAGGGCCACGTCCTCGGCCAGGTGGTCGAGGGCCGAGAGCCGCGCCAGGTTCATCGAGCCCGGCTCCACCCGCAGCTGGAAGCTGCGCTGGCCGCGCTCGTCGCCGAACGAGGCGAAGAGCGCGGTGGGCAGGGAGAACAGGTGGGCCTCGAGCCCCAGCCGGCGCGCCACCGCGGTGAGAGCGCTCTCGAGGCGGTGGGCCGGGTAGCCGTAGCGGTGCAGGCCCCGGCCGAGCTTCAACAGGAAGGCCACGGCCTCGTGGCGCGGCTCGGGCTCGCTCACTCCCGCGAGTCTACCAGCCGCCGCCGCCCGGCTCAGTGACGGCGCGCCAGGACCAACCGCAGCGCCTCCTGCGCACGCGCGAGCTCCACCGAGTTCTCCGCCAGGATCTGCCGCCACAGGGCGCGCGGGCTGTCGGCCAGGCGCGTCATGTCGCGGAAGCCCGGTCCCGCCAGGGCCAGGTGGCGGCGGGCCACCGGGTCGCCCTGGGCCGCGGCCAGCAGCGCCCAGGCCAGCACCTGCGGCAGGTGGCTCAGGAAGGCCAGGGCCCGGTCGTGCTCATCGGCCTCCAGGCGCCGCACCGGCCGGGCCCCGACCGCGCGTGCCAGGGCCGCGACCGCCCGCACGGCGCGCGGCGAGGTCTCCGCCACGGGAGTGAGCACCCAGGCTCGCCCTTCGAACAGCCCCTGGCGCGCCGCCTGGATCCCCGAGCGCTCGGAGCCGGCGACGGGGTGCCCGCCCACGAAGTGGCGCAGCCCCAGCCGCCGCGCCTCGGCCACGATGCGTCCTTTGACGCTGCCCACGTCGCTGATCACCGGCTCCCCGGGACCCAGCCGGGCCAGCCGGCGCAGCAGTCGCAGGTTCACGTCGGGCGGCGCGGCCAGGACCACCAGCCCGGCCTGGCGTGCCGCGTCCTCGGCCGAACTGGCGGCCACGTCGACCAGCCTGCGCCGGCGGGCGCGCCTCAGCACCTCCGGCTTGTCCCAGCCGACCACGCGCACACCGCGGGCGCGCAGGTCGAACGCCAGCGAGCCGCCGATCAGCCCGAGGCCCAGCACGGCCACCGGGCCCGGCAGCCCGCGCGCCAAGCCCTACTCCTCGCCCAGCACGCGCGCCAGCAGCTCCGGCTCGCGCCGCTCGAGCTGCCCGGCCGCGCCGTCGATCAGGAGGGCGTAGAAGCCCGCCGCCCCCGCCAGCGCCACCGGGAGCGTGGCGAGCCACAGCCAGGGCGCGCCCAGGAGCAGCGGGGCCCAGGCCAGGAAGGCCAGCGGCGCCGAGCACAGCAGGGCCAGCGAGAGCATCAGCATCGAGAGCAGGGCCGCCCCGAGCCCGCGCCCCCCCGAGCTGGCGCCGAAGGGGTTGCGTCCCGGCGCCGGCACGGGCACGGGAAACCAGATCGACATGAGGTTGTCGAAGCCGGCCGCGATGGCCAGGGTCGCGAGCGCGATCGTGAGCGCGGCCGGCAGGTAGCTGGGCGGGGCCATGACCACGCCTGCCATCACCAGGGTCAAGAGCCCCGGCAGGCGGAAGATCAGGCCCAGGGCGTTCTTGGCCACCAGCACCTTCCAGCGCTCGATCGGGAAGGAGAGCAAGAGCGCCAGCCCGCGCCGCTCGAGGCCGAAGGCGTTGGTGCCGAAGCTGCCCAGGCCCACGAAGGTGGCCAGCAGCAGCACCGAGGCCGGCGAGGCGCCGCGGCTGAACTGGGCGATGAAATACAGGAACAAGAGCGGGCTGACCAGCCCGAAGAGCATCACGGCCTTGAGGGCCGGCTCGCGCCAGGCCAGGCGCAGGTCCTTCTCCACCAGCGCCCCCAGCCGCCCCGGCAGGGGCATGCGGGCTGGCCCGGCCGCGCGCGAGCGGGCGGGCGCCAGCGCCAGCTCGCCGGTGTAGATGCGCCGGATCAGCGCGGCCGAGAGGGCCAGGAGCGCCGCCAGCGAGACGAGCCCGGCCAGGGCGTTGAGCGCGAAGGGGCCCAGGTCGCCGCGCCCGGCGTGCACCGCGGCGCGCAGACCGAAGCCGAAGGGCGAGAGCGCGAACAGATCGCCCCGGGCCAGCAGGCGCACCAGCGTCCCCAGCAGGCGGCCGCCGCCGGCCAGCAGCAGGAACGGCAGCAGGCTGACCACGAAGCCGAAGCCCAGGCCGACGAAGAGCAGGGCGTCCCAGAGGCGCCGGTTGCGCGAGAGGCCGTGCAGGGCCAGCCCGACCAGCTGCGCGCCGGCCAGGACCGTGGCGAAGCTGACCAGCACGCCGAACAGGGTCAGCGGCAGGCGCAGCCCGTCGCCCGCCAGCGCCAGCGAGAGCGCCAGGACGATCGGCAGCTCGGCCAGCACCAGGGGCTGCAGCAGGTTGGCCAGCAGCGAGGCCGCCACCAACACGCGCGCCGGGACCGGGAAGTGCGTCAGGCGCGACAGGTCGTGGACCTCCACGAAGCCCACGCCGGCCATCAGCGGCGACAGGGCCCAGAACAGCCCCACCGCCGTGGCCGCCGCCGAGGCCAGCGGCAGCACCAGCTCCGGGCGCGCGCCGGCCAGCCAGCGCGCGCCCCAGAAGGCCACGAAGGCGCCGGCCAGCGAGAACAGCAGGCTGACCGGCAGCGCCAGCAGCAGCCCGGCCAGGCGCTCGCGGGCCCCCAGCACGGCCCGCAGCTCCAGCCGCCAGCGCAGCAGGACGAGGGTGGTCAGCCGATCCACGTCAGGTCGTCGCGCCGCACGTCGGCGGCCACCAGCTGGATGAACACGTCCTCCAGGCTGGCGTTCTGCCCCAGCTCGCGCTGGGCGCGGATCTGCTCCAGCGTCCCCTGCGCCACCAGCCGGCCGCGGTGGATCACCGCCACCTCGTCGCACAGGCGCTCGACCACGTCGAGCACGTGCGAGGTGAAGAACAGGGTCACGCCCTTGGCGGCCATGCGCCGCAGCAGGTCGGTCACCACGCGCCCCGAGACCGGGTCGATGCCGTTGAGCGGCTCGTCCAGGAACAGCACGCGCGGGTTGTGGATCAGGGCCGCCGCCAGGGCCAGCTTCTTGCGCATGCCCTGCGAGTACTCCAGCACCAGCCGCCCGCGGTCCTCGGCCAGGCTCAGGAACTCCAGCAGCTCCCCGGCGCGCTCGCGGGTCTCGGCCCGCGACAGGCCGTACATGCGCCCGGCGAAGAGCAGGTACTCCTCGCCCGTGAGGCGCTCGTAGAGCGGCAGCTCCTCGGGCAGCAGGCCGATCACGGACTTGACCCCCAGCGGGTCCCCGGCCACGGAGCGCCCCTCGATGAAGGCCTCGCCCGAGCTGGGGCGCAGCTGGCCGCTGAGCATCTTGATGGTGGTGCTCTTGCCGGCGCCGTTGGGCCCCAGGAAGCCGAAGAAGCGCCCGCGGGCCACGCGCAGGTCCAGCCGGTCGACCGCGGCCTGCTGGCGGAAGAGCCGCGTCAGGCCGCGGGCCTCGATGGCCAGGGGGCCCGCGGGCGGGGCCGCCAGGGGCGCTGCGGGGGCGGGTTCGGGAAGGGTGCCGCTCACGCGAGCAAGCTACCCTCTCGCCCCGGGGCGGTCAAACGGCGACGTCAGCGCGGGCCGACGATCTGCCAGTTCGGGTCGGCCAGCTGGTCCGGCGTGGTGTAGCCCCCGTCGACGCGCACGACGCCGCGCAGGTGCCAGACCACGTTGCGCCCGCTCAGGGCGTGACGCCACAGGACGTCCGGCCAGCCGTCCTGGTCGTAGTCCCCCACTCCGGCCATCTTCCAGTTGAGGTCCGTGAAGGCGTCGGGAACCGTGAAGGTCCCCGCCTCGCGCACGGCGCCGTTCATCACCCAGACCACGTTCTTGCCCGAGACCTGGTGGCGCCAGAGGACGTCCGGCCGGCCGTCGCCGCTGAAGTCGCCCACGCCCACGACCACCCAGCCGAGGTCGGCCACGGCCGGGGGCGTGGTGGCGACCTGGGAGGCGCGCACCAGCCCGTTCATCAACCACAGGCGCAGGGCGCCGCTGGCCGAGTTGCGCCAGAACAGGTCGGCGCGCAGGTCGCCGTCGAAGTCGCCCGTGCCGACCACGCTCCAGCTGGTGTCGGGCTCGCTGGCAGGGCTGAGCGGCTGGGTCGCGCCGGATTGCGCGACGCCGTTCATCAGCCAGGCGTCGAGCGCTCCCGTCTGGGGATGGCGCCAGAGGATGTCCGAGCGCCCGTCGCCGTCGAGGTCGGGCGTGCCCGCCACGCGCCAGGCCGGGTCGCGCAGGTCGGGGCTCGTGAAGAGGCCGGACTTCCGCGCCCGGCCGTTCATCAGCCAGACCACGTTGCGCCCCGAGAGCGCGTGGCGCCAGAGGATGTCGGGCTGCCCGTCCGCGTCGAAGTCGCCGCCGGCCGGGGGCTCGACGATGGTGCCGGTCCCCGAGGGCACGGCGATCACGGCCCCGGACGCGTTCGAGAGGTCGAGCCGGAACGTCTCCTGCCCTTCGAGCGTCGCGTCGGGAAGGAGGGTCACCTCGGCGCTGGCGGCAGTGGCGCCGGGGGCGAAGGTGGCCGTGCCGGAGGCGGGCGCGAAGTCCTGCCCGGCCGTGGCCGTGCCCGCCGCCGCCGTCCAGTCCACGGAGACCGTCGCGGACGGGTTGGCGGGCGCGAGCGAGATGGTGAAGGCGATCGTGCGGGGCGCCGCCTTCGGCTCGACGGCGCGCGTGTCGCTCACCGACAGGCCCGGCGCGTCGTCGTCGAGGATCGTGCCGGTCCCCTGCGGGTCGGGCAGGTTGGCCGCGACGGGCGCGCTGAGCTGCAGCGCGTAGCCCTCGTCGCCTTCGGCCAGGCGGTCTCCCGCCACGGGAACCCAGACGGTCTTCGGCGCGCCCGTGCCGGGGGCCCAGCTCAGGGTCCCCGCCACCGGCTGGTAGTCGGCGCCCGCCGTGGCGCTGCCCGGGGCCGTGGCGTAGCTGACCGAGACCGTGCTGGCCGACAGCCCCGTCAGGCCCACCTCGAAAGCCTGCAGCGTCCAGCCCGCCTGTCCCTCGGGTCCCGAGGCGTCGCTGACGGAGAGCGCCGGCGGGGGGTCGTCGTCCTGGATCAGGCCTTGCGCGTTGGCGTCCGAGATGGCGGCCGCCTGCGACAGGGACAGCCCGAGGCCGAAGGTCTCCCAGGGCTCGTCGAGGGCGTCGGTCACGATGGGCACCGTCACGGCCTGGGAGGTCTGGCCCGGGGCGAAGTGCAGCGCCACCGTCGTGGCCTGGTAGTCGGCCCCGGCCAGGGCGGTCCAGTCGGAGGTGGCGGCCAGCACGTCGACGCCCCGGCCGCTGGCCGGGGTCAGGCTCACGGTGAAGACCGCGGCCTGGCTGCCGCCCGTCCCCTCCGTCACGCTGGCGTCGGCGACCGAGAGGGCGGGCAGCGGATCGTCGTCCACGATGGTGCCGGTCGCCGTGGCGTCCGCGATCGTCGTCCCGGCCGGCGAGCTGAGCGTCAGGCCGACGGTCTCGTCCCACTCGTCGAGGGCGTCGCCCGCCACGGGCACGGAGATCGTGTGCGCGCCGGCGCCGGGCGGAAAGGTCAGCGTGCCCGAGACGGGAGTGAAGTCGAGGCCGGCGGTCGCGCTGCCCGCCGTCGTGGCGTAGCGCACCGTCACCGGCTGGTCCCCGGCGCGCGCCAGGCTGACGGTGAAGACCAGCGTCCCGCCGGTGCCGCTGCCCTCGCTGACGGCGGCGTCGGCCACCGACAGCGGGCCCGCCGCCTGGGCTCCGGTGCGCCGCAGGCTGCCGCGGCCGGTCCCCCACAGCACGCGGGCGTTGGCGGTCCCCGGCAGGTCGTAGGCCACGATCCCCGACGAGCGCGTGCCGAGCACGACCTCGAGGTCGGCATCCCCGTCGATGTCGGCCAGCGTGGGCGCGCCCAGCGCGCCGTTCCAGGTGTCGCCGAAGGTGGCCGGCGCCGGCAGGGCGGTGCGCTGCAGCAGCGCGCCCTGCGAGCTGTAGATCAGCAGCTCGCCGCGCAGGCCGGCGACCTTCCTCGGCCAGCTGGCCACGATCACCTCGGCCTGGCCGTCGTCGTCGAGGTCGGCCACCACCGGCTCGCTGGCGAAGCGGAACGTGTCGCCGCCGCCCGCCACCGTCGGGATCGTCACCGGCCAGGCCCCGTGCTCGGTCTTGTCGAGCCAGAAGGCGTGCAGCCGGCCGTCGTAGGACGGGAACAGGATCTCGCGCCGCCCGTCGCCGTCGAGGTCGGCCAGCACCGCGTTCTGCACGTCGTTCTCGATGACGTTGTAGTCCTGCGAGAGGGGCCCGCTGCCGGGCTCGGCCGTCGGGATCACGGTCCAGTCGAAGCCCGCGCCGCTCCAGCGGGTGCGGTCGCGCCGGAGGATGAAGGGCAGGTGGTAGAGGTCCCCGTCGGGGTCGCCGACGGCGCAGTTGTAGACGTCGCCCGGCACGACCAGCTCGAGCGTGCCGTCGCCGTCGAGGTCGGCCACCGCCGGGGCGCTGTTGGCGAAGTTGGGGCGGTGCTCCGTGCCGCAATTGGCGTAGCCGCGCAGGTCGGCCGCGTCGTCGACGTGCACGCCCACCTCGCTCCAGTAGGTGCGCCCGGTGTAGCGCGGGTTCACCGTGAGCTGGCCGCCGATGCGGTCGAGGGCCGTGACGTAGTGCGTGTCGGTGGGGGCGTAGACCTCCTTGAGGCCGTCGCCGTCGAGGTCGGCCACCGCGACGTTCTCGTTGTACATCCCCCAGCCGTAGCCCGGCTCGCCGTCGCGGCGCGCCGGCCAGCCCGGGCGCACGTTTCCCGCCGCGTCGTAGGCGTTGACCTGGCGCGTGGCGCCGCCGCTGGCGCGGCCGACGATCACCTCGAGGGGACCGTCGCCGTCGAGGTCGGCCACGGCCAGGGTGCGCACCTCGCCCCCGCCGAAGGGGTTGCGGGTCCAGAGCGCGCTCAGGGTCATGACGCCGCCGCTCAGGCTCGGACGGTAGACGGTGACCTGGTCGGAGCCGCGGCCGACCACGATCTCGAGCGTCCCGTCGCCGGCCAGGTCGGCCACGGCCACGCCCGGCCAGATGCGACTCCCGTTCGGGGCCGAGGCCCGCAGCGCTCCGGTCGCACCGTTCACGACGGCCAGGTCGTAGCCGCCCCAGACGGCCTCGGCCTGCCCGTCGCCGTCGAGGTCGGCCACCGCGGGCGACGCGTACCAACCCGTCTGGCAGGCGTAGCTGCCGGACGCGCCGCTGCAGCCGCCGTAGGCCCACTTCAGGACCGGCGGGTTGACGGCCGCCGCGGCCGGCAGGCCAGGGCCCGCCGCCAGCACGGCCGCCGCCACCAGCGCCGCCGTCTTCACTTGGGACCCACGAGGCTCCAGCTCGTCGCCTTCAGCGTGTCGGGGGTGGTGTAGAGCCCATAGCTGCGGTTGAGGCCGTCCATCTCCCACAGCACGGTGCGCCCCGACACGGCGTGCCGCCAGAGGATGTCGGGCTGGCCGTCCTGGCTGAAGTCGCCCACCGCCGCCATCTGCCAATTGGGGTCGGCCAGCGAGGACGGGCTGATGAAGGTGCCCGAGCTGCGCACGGTGCCGTTCATCAGCCAGACCACGACGTTGCCCGAGAGCGCGTGGCGCCAGATCAGGTCCTGCTGTCCGTCCGCGTTGAAGTCCCCGGTCCCGGCGATCAGCCAGTTGAGGTCGCTCACCGTGTCGGGGGTCGTGAACACGCCCGTCGCGCGCGTGGTTCCGTTCATGAGCCACACCACGTTGCGGCCGGACGTGGCGTGGCGCCAGGCGATGTCGGGCTTGCCGTCGCCGTCGAAGTCCCCCGTCCCGACCACGCGCCAGCCCAGGTCGGGGACGGCGGAGGGGTTGAGGGGCGTCTCGCCCAGCTTGCTGGCCCCGTTCATGGCCCAGATGCGCAGCGCCCCGCTGACCGCGTGCCGCCAGAGGATGTCGGTCCGGCCGTCGCCGCTGAAGTCGTGGGTGCCGACCACGCGCCAGTTGGCGTCGGGCTCGCTGGCGGCCAGGGTGACGCTGCCGGTCTGGCGCGAGCCGGCCATGTAGGACAGGGCCAGCTGCCCGGTCGCGCCGTCGTGCCAGAGCAGGTCGGCCTGGGCGTCGCCGTCGAAGTCGCCGCGCGGGCGCAGCGGCGTGGCCGAGGGGATCACGAACAGGGTCACGCTGGGCGACGGCACGCTCGTGCTCAGGCTGTTGCCCGACAGGGCCACCGGGGCCAGGTGCGTGATGGCGTTGGCGGAGGTCAGCTGCCAGGCGTCGGCCGGCCCGCCCGGCTGGAAGTTGCCGAGGCTGACGGTCACGGGCGTGTTGCCCGAGAGGTACTTGGAGACCACCATCACGGTCAGCGCCCCGTCGCGCACGCGCACGGCGGCGAAGGCCGCCAGGTTGTCGGGGTTGGGGACGCTGGCCCGCACGCTGACGTCGCCGAAGGTCGAGCGCGCCCCGTCGTAGTTGCGGTAGAGCTTGATGGCCTTGTAGGCGGGCGTCGCGGCGTCGGGGGTGGTCCAGCGCGCGGCCAGGTCGAGCCCCTCGCGGCCGAAGATGCCCAGCACGTCGGCCTGGGCCGTGGCCCCGTTGACGTGCCCCTCCGCGCCCCAGTTGTACTCCGTGATGCCGGTCTGCAGCCCCGGGTAGTTGAGCGTGACCCACTGCTTCATGCGCGGGATCAGCCTGACCTTGTCGTTGATCCAGGTCTCGTCGACGTAGTTGGGGTCCCACAGCGAGCGGGTCGAGCGGTTGCGGCGCTGCTGCATGGCCGTGCTGACGTCGTCGCCGTACTCGCCGCCCTGAGGGTAGTAGTGCAGCGTGAAGACGTCCAGGCTGCGCAGCCCGGTCTGCTGCTGGCGCTGGTAGAGCTGGCCCAGCAGCCAGGGCATGTAGTCGAGGTTGCCGTGGGCGGCCCGGTCGGGCGGCGTCTGGCCCCAGCCGTGCTCGCTCAGCCACTGCATGTCGTAGCCGGAGTAGAGGTAGCCGGTCCAGCCCCACTCCTCGGGGCCGGCGATCACCGCCCCGGGGTCGGCCTCGCGGATGCGGGCCGCGTAGTCCAGGGTCTTGTCGCGCACCTCCTCCATGTCGGCGCCGACCGGGTGCACGTCGCGGTGGGTCGAGTGCCAGATCGAGTGCTCGTTGTCGAGGATGTAGTAGCGCAGCCCGCCCCGCACGGAGGGTTGCCACTGCTGCACCAGGTGCTGCACCCAGGCCTTCTGGAACTGGGCGTCGGCGGGGACGTTGGCCTCGTTGGGGTCGTTGCCCGTGACCGGCGTGGTCCAGTCGGGCCGCAGCCCGTTGCAGGCGTCCGCGAACCACTGCCAGTCGCAGTCGGCCTGGGTCCCGTAGACCGAGGCCCGGAAGCTGGCCAGCTTGCTGCGGTTGGCTCCCAGCTTGCCGACCCAGCCCACCATCGGGACGGTCATCATGGGCTCGGCCCTGCCGTTGCGGGACCTGCCGATGAACAGGTCGGCCGCCCCGCCCTGGGTCGCGTCGCCCTCCAGCGGCACGCTCTCGTAGTACCAGTCCTGGCCGCGGTTGTCGGCGTTCTCGAGCCAGTTGTAGCGGCTGGTGTTGTTGCCGCCCCAGCGGTTGAGCGGCACGTTGAGGTCGAGCAGCTGGGCCTGGCTGGCGTGCGCCACGCCGTAGACGCGCGGGTCGATCGGCCGCCGGTCGGCCGCGGCGTCCACCTGCACCGTCACGGCGGGGTTCTGCGCCAGGAGCGCGGGGCCGAGCAGGGCCGCGGCCAGGCCGAGGAGGGAGGGGAGCCTGTTGTCCATGGGGCGCAGGCTACGCGAGCGGGTCGGGCGGGCCCGTGACGGCGCTCACCCGCGAGCCCGCCTGTGAGCGGCGTCACCGCCATATAATCCGCGCGCTGCTCCCCGGCCCCCGGCATGCCACGCTTCGCCGCCCGCTCGCTCCCGCGCTCGTCCCTGGCGGGCTGCCTGTGCCTGGCCGGCGGCCTGCTGGCGGCCGGCT
>JBDIBD010000057.1:0-14900 GCA_039812725.1 Vicinamibacteria bacterium
AGGAGGCGGTGGCACGCGCGGCTTCCCTTCCGCCCGACGACGTGCGGCGCGCGGCCATGTTCGCCCCGAACCTGGGCACCGTGGCCCGCGCGGCGCTCGAGGAAGGGGCTGCGGGTCTGGCGCGCTTCACACTGCGCCTGCTGGCGCCGGTGGCCCCCATGCTGGCCAGCCCGGCGGCCGATGCCGAGGAGGCCCTCGAGCGCCTGGGCGAGGCGGCCTTCGAGTACAAGCTCGACGGCGCGCGCCTGCAGGTCCACCGCGCGCGCGACGAGGTGCGGGTCTTCACCCGCCAGCTCCAGGACGTGACGGCGAGGGTCCCCGAGGTGGTGGAGTGGGCCTTGTCCCTGCCGGCGCGCGAGCTGGTGGTCGAGGGCGAGGCCCTGGCCCTGCGGAGCGACGGCCGGCCGCAGCCCTTCCAGGTGACGATGCGTCGCCTCGGGCGCTCGAAGGACGTGCCCGCCGCGCGGGCGGCGCTGCCGCTGTCGGCCTTCTTCTTCGACTGCCTGCTGGTCGACGGCGAGGGCCCGCTGGTCGGGCTGCCCTACGCCGAGCGCCACGCGCGCCTGGCCCGCCTGGTGACGCCCGGCCGGCTGCTCCCGCGCCTGGTGACGGCCGACGCCGGCCAGGCCGGCGCCTTCTTCCAGCAGGCCCTCGACGCCGGCCACGAGGGACTGATGGCCAAATCGCTCACGGCCCACTACGAGGCTGGCCAGCGCGGCTTCCAGTGGCTGAAGCTGAAGCGCGCCCAGACCCTCGACCTGGTGGTCCTGGCGGCCGAGTGGGGCAGCGGCCGGCGCCAGGGCTGGCTCTCCAACCTGCACCTGGGGGCGCGCGACCCGCAGAGCGGGAGCTTCGTGATGCTGGGCAAGACCTTCAAGGGCCTCACCGACGAGCTGCTGCGCTGGCAGACCGAACGGCTGCTGGCCCTGGAGGCGCGGCGCGAAGAGCACGTGCTGCACGTGCGCCCCGAGCTGGTGGTCGAGGTGGCCTTCGCCGACGTGCAGGAGTCGCCGCGCTACCCCGCCGGGCTGGCCCTGCGCTTCGCGCGCGTGCGGCGCTACCGCGACGACAAGCCCGCCTCCGAGGCCGACACCATCCAGGCCGTGGCGGCGTTGTTCGAAGCGCAGAGGCGCTGAGCGCCGATCGCGGCCCCAGGACGCCGGCCCCGGGCCGCTCGGCGGCCACCACGCTCACCCACGGCGGCCCGACGCCAGCTCAGGCGGCCGACTCGCAGAGGCGCTCCAGGTAGCGCGAGCGCAGTTGCCGGCGGGCCAGGGCACGCTTCAGCGGCGGCAGCCTCAGGATGGCCCCCACCACCGCGGCCATGGCGCGGTGGCTGAGGTGGGCCCGGTTGTCGAAGACCAGGTCGTGCAGCCGGCCGCGCTCCACCGCCATCAACACGGCGCGGTGGACGGAGTTGACCGGCGTCAAGACCCGCTCGGGCCGCTCGCGCAGGCGCAGGCCGCCCCGGTTGCAGTTGCGCACGCAGACTCCGCAGCCCAGGCAGGCCTGCGCCTCGAGCGCCGCCACCTGGCCGGTCGTGCTGCCCGGCCGCTCGTCCGGCCGCATCGCGAGGGCCCCCACCGGGCAGGCCCGCGCGCAGCGCCCGCAGCCGTCGCAGGCCTGCGCGTCCAGCTCCGCCACGTAGTTGGTGGTGTGGACCGGGTGCAGGAAGCCGATCCGGCGCGCCGCGATCATGGCCTCGCAGCAGCAACCGCAGCAGTTGCAGATGAAGGCCGGGCGCTGGCGCACGTTCTCGCCGAACTGCACCAGGTTCTGCTCCTGGCCCTGGTGCAGCAGCTCGAGGCACTGGCCGCTCTCGATGCGCCGGGCGAAGCCGTGGCGCGCCAGCGAGCGGGCGGTGGCGCCGAAGGTCAAGCAGATCTCGCGCGGCGCGGCGCAGGCCCGGCCGACGTGCTCCATCTTGTGGCGGCAGTAGCACAAGGAGACGGCGATCCAGGCGGCCTCGCGCGCCACCGCGCTGGCGCGCTCGTGGTCCAGCACGCGCAGCTCGACCTCCGGCGGCAGGGCCCGCTCCTGCACGAAGACCCGGCCGAGCTGGGTCTGGCCGCGCCCCATCAGGTCGCGGATGAAGTCCTCCTCGACGTTGATGTACTCGTGGAACAGCTCGGCCAGCCGCTGCTGGTCGACGTCGCCGCGCAGGCGCATCATCGAGAACTCGAAGAAGCCGGCCATGGGGGGCGGCAGGACGTAGAGCGGTTGGCCCTCGTCCTCGAGGTCGAGCAGCAGGGCGCGCGCGGCCAGGCCCTCGAGCGTGCGCTGCGCCTCGGCCAGGGGCACGCGCCAGGCCGCCGCCGCGGTCGCGGCGCGGAAGGGCCTGATCGGCAGCTGCGCCACCAGCCCGGCCTCGGCCGGGCTGAACAGGATCTCGAGGATCTGGTACAGCCGCTCGGAGGGCGGCGCCCCCTGCGGGGCGCGGTTGAGGCGCTCGACGAGGCTCCGGTAGCCCGCGCGCGCGGCGAGATGGGCCATGCCCGCCTCCCCAACAACGCTACGGCCCGGCGCCGCTCGCGGTCAAGGGCGATCTACTCCGGCCGCAGCCCCTCGGGCGGGGGACACTCGAGCTCCAGCGCGGCGCCCGTGGCCGGGTGCCGCAGGCCGAGCCTCCACGAGTGCAGGAGGTAGCCGGGGTCGCCGGGCAGGGCCGCACCGGGCCCCGGCCGACCGCCGGCGACGTACAGCGGATCCCCCACCAGCGGGTGGCCCGCGGCGGCCAGGTGGATCCGGATCTGGTGCGGCCGTCCCGTCTCGATGCGCACGCAGACCAGCGTGCCGCCCGCGCGCGGGCCCAGGCAGCGCACGTGCGACAGCGCCGGCCTGCCGTCCGGGACCGCGGCGTGGACCTCCCCGAGGCGGGCGTGGGGCACGGGCCCGATGGGCGCGTCGACGCTGAACCGCTCGCGCGCGGGCTGCCCCTGCACCAGCGCCAGGTACTCCTTCGCGACGCGCCCCGCGCGCCAGTCGGCCGCCAGCTGCCGCCGGGCCGGCTCGTCGCGCGCGCAGAGCAGCAGCCCCGACGTGCCCCGGCCGAGCCGGTGCACGGGCGTGGCCTCGGGGTGCAGCGCCTGCACGCGCCGCAGCAGCGTGTGCTCCAGGAAGCCCCCGTTCGGCACCGTGGGCAGGCCGCGCGGCTTGGCCACCGCCAGCAGGCAGGCGTCGCGGTGGAGCAGCGCGAAGGCCAGCGGCACGGGGGGCTCCTCCCAGGGCGGCCGGCGCCAGGCCAGCCACTGCCCGGGACGCAGCAGCTCGCCGCCCCGGGCAGGCCGCCCGTCGAGGGACAGCTCGCCGGCCGCCAGGCGGGCCCGCCAGGTCTCCGCGCTCGAGTGGCGGTGGCGGCGCGCCAGGTGCTCGAGCACGCTGGTCCCGGCCTGCGCCGGGCCGACCTGCTCGCGGTACTCGTAGCCCTGGTTCAAGGCGCGTGCCCCCTGGCCCGGGAGGATACGCCCGGCCCCGGCCGTTCCGGCCGGCCTGCAGGCGGAAGCCGCCTTGACAGCGGGACCTCGGGCTGACGAGACTGTCGCCCCACGGGCCACGGCAGCGGTGGCCACATCCAGAGAGGTCACAGATGCCGAGATCACGTGGCGCGGTCGGCGCGCTCCTCCTCCTGCTCGGCTCCGCCACGCGGCTCGCGGCCGCCGACGCCACGCTCGAGGTGACCGTGCGCGACAACCACGGCGTCCTGCCCGGCGCCGTGGTGCGCGCCACGGACGCCGCCGGCCAGAGCCAGCGCGCCACGACCGACGCCAGGGGGCTGGCCCGCCTGACCGCGCTGCCGGCCGGGACCTACGAGGTCCGGGCCGCGTTCCCCGGCTTCGCCGAGGCGGCGCAGCCGTCGGTCGTGCTGGCGGCGGGCGACGCGAGGCCCCTGGAGCTGGCGCTCGAGATCGCGCAGCTCAGCACGACCGTCACGATCGAGACGGCCAACCGCCGCGACCAGCTGCTGCTGGACGTGGCCGAGCCCGTGACGCTGATCGACGAGGCCCAGATCCAGGACACGGGGGCGCGCTCCGCCAAGGACGTGCTGGCCGAGCAGGGCGGCGCCGGGATCCAGGTCAACGCGGGCGGCGGCCAGGGCTACCTGTCGATCAACGGCATCCCGAACAAGGGCGTGCTGGTGCTCGTCAACGGGCGCCGCTACCTCGGCAAGGACGCCAACGGCAACCTCAACCTCGAGGAGCTGCGCCTGCCCGGCGTGCAGCGCATCGAGGTGGTCAAGGGCGCGGGCTCGGCGCTCTACGGCTCCGACGCCCTGGGCGGCGTCGTGAACCTCATCACCGAGACCCCGGACGAGAAGGGCCTCACCAACAGCCTGACCGCCAGCGGCGGCTCCTACGACGACTACCGCGTCGACGACGCCTTCGCCTGGCGCGGGGAGCGGGCGGGGCTGAGCCTGGCCGGGGGCTACCGCACCTACGACGGCTTCGACCTCGAGTCCTGCTCCGACGCGGACGCGGCCGCCGGGAGGTGCCAGCAGAACCCCCAGACCGTCGGCCAGCCGCCCTCCACCTACTGGAACGCCTCGGGCGTGGCCGACTTCCGCGTCACGGACAAGGTCGTGGCCCGCTTCTTCGGCGACTACCAGTCGCGCGAGATCCGCGACTACTACTTCTCCGGCGCGACGCAGCTGGCCTCCACGGTCTACGACTCGCAGCGCGACCTGACCCGCTACACGCTGTCCCCGGAGCTCGATTTCCTCTTCTCGCCCCGCACCAGCCTCGACCTGACCTACACCTACGGGAAGTACCTGCGCGACGAGACGCGCGTCTTCCTCACGACCGGCAGGGTGGCGCCCCAGCCGCCCTGGCGCGAGTGGAACCAGGAGCTCAAGGCCACCGGCCGGCACGTCTTCCAGGCCTTCGGCCGCGAGCAGCCGCTGCAGGGCGGCTACGAGCACCGCAGCGAGAGGCTCGAGCGCGGCACGCTGAGCGTCACCGACCCCGAGCGCGCCATCGACGTGGGCTGGGGCCAGCAGGAGCTCAACCTCACCTCGCGCCTCAAGCTGGCCGCGGGGCTGCGCTACGACCACTACAGCGACTTCGGCGCCGAGTGGAGCCCCAAGGCCGAGGCCGTCTTCAGCCTGGCCCCGGAGCACCGGCTGCGGGCCAGCTACGGCCACGGCTTCCGCCCGCCCTACTTCGGCGAGCTCTACCTGAGCACGCCGCCCTTCTTCGTGGGCAACCCCGAGCTCGTGCCGGAGGTCTCCGACGGTCTCACGGCCGGCTACGCCTTCGCCAGCGGAAGCGCGCAGGTCTCGGTGGACGGCTACTTCACCAAGGTGAGGAACGGCATCGTCTTCCTGCAGCTCTCCCCCAACCGGTACACCTACGCCAACATCGACCGCTACGACTCGAAGGGCGTGAACGTGAGCGCCTCGATCAGCCTGCCGCACGGCTTCACGCCCAGCGCCGCGTACGCCTACAACGAACGCGTGAACCCGGAGGGGGCCGAGGTGGGCGGCTACCCGAACCACTCGGGCTTCCTGAAGCTGCTGTGGGCCGACCCGCGGCTGGGCCTGCGGGCCAACCTGCGCGGGCAGGTCAACGGCAAGGTGCCGCCCGGGCTGGACGGGACCTACCAGCCCGCCTACGACGTCTGGTCGGCCCAGGTCAGCAAGCGCTTCGCGAGCCGGGGCGGGTACGCGCTCAACGTGTACGCCCAGGTCGACAACCTGTTCGACGAGGGCAACGTCTTCCTGGCCAACCCCGACGGCACGCCGGTGCAGGGCCAGTTCCAGGTCTGGCTGGCCCCGCGCACCTTCCAGGTCGGCCTGACCCTCGACGCGGACTTCGCGCGGTAGCGGGCCGCGCGGGCGCGCCGCCGTGGCGCGCGCGCGGCGGGAGGTGTAAAAGGGGCCCGTGCGCGACGCCCCGCGTCGCCGGCACGGAGGCTCCATGACCCCCACCGCTTCGCTCCGCCTGCGTCCGGCCGCGCTCCTGGCCCTGCTCCTGGCGGCGCCGCTCGGCGCCCAGGGCCTCGACGTCCCCGAGCCGGGCTCGGCCGAGGCCATCGCCGCGGCCACCACCGAGCCGCGCTTCCTCTCGCCCTGGGTGGCCTCGGTCCCCGACCACGCCAGCGTCCCCTCGCCGCGCGACTTCCTGGGGCACCAGGTCGGCACGCCCGGCGAGCTGCACGACACACGGGCGATCTACGGCTACTACCGCGCCCTGGCCGCGGCCACCCCGCGCGTGCGCGTGGAGAGCCTCGGGAAGAGCGAGGAGGGGCGCGAGTTCCTGCTGGTGGTCGTGGGCGACGAGGCCAGCCTGCGCGACCTGGCCGGCGCCCGGGCCGCCATGGCCGACCTGGCCGACCCGCGGCGTTGCGACGAGGCCTGCGCGGGCGCGCGCATCGCGGGGCTGAAGCCCTTCTACATGCTGCACGGCGGCCTGCACTCCCCGGAGACCGGCTCGCCCGAGATGCTGATGGAGCTGGTCTACCGCCTGGCCGTCTCGGAGGCGCCCCTGGTGCGCGAGGTGCGCGACAAGCTGGTGGTGCTGGTCAACCCCGTGGCCGAGCCCGACGGCCGCGACCGCATGGTGGAGTGGTTCTACCGCCACCTCAAGGGCAAGACGGACTACGACGCGTTGCCGCCGGTCTCGCCGCCCTACTGGGGCAAGTACGTGCGCCACGACAACAACCGGGACGCCGTGCAGCGCCGGCTGGCCCTGACCCGCGCCAACCAGGACGCCTTCCTGCGCTGGCAGCCCTTCGTGCTGCACGACCTGCACGAGTCGGTGCCGCTGCTCTCGGTCTGGACGGGCACCGGCCCCTACAACACCAACCTCGAGCCGACCGTGTTCAGCGAGTGGCACTCGATCGCCTTCCACGAGGTGGCCACCCTGACGGGGCTGGGGCTGCCGGGCGTCTGGACCTACGGCTTCGGCGAGGGCTTCGCGCACCTGTACGCCGACTCCGTGGCCACCAACCACAACGCCATCGGCCGCGGCTACGAGACCTTCGGCAACGGCACGGCCGAGACCGTGGAGCGCGTGCTGGAGGGCGAGCGCAATCGCTACACCGGCCGGCCGGTGACCGAGCGCGACTGGTACCGCATGGTGCCGCCGCCGAAGCGCTTCAAGTGGTCGCTGCGCGACAACACCAACTACATGGAGACCGGCGTGCTGGCGGCGCTCCAGTACGCGGCCCGCAACGCCCCCGAGATGCTGTGGAGCTTCTGGCGCCGCGGCCAGAGCGCGGTGCGGCGCGGGCGCGAGGAGAAGCCCTTCGCGGTCGCCATCCCCGAGGCCCAGGACGACCGGCGCCGCCTGGCGCGCCTGGTGAACCTGCTGCGCGAGCACGGCATCGAGGTCGGGCGCGCCAGCGCGGCCTTCGAGACGACCGAGGGCGAGTTCCCCGCGGGCACGTACCTGGTGCGCCTCGACCAGCCCTACCGGGGCTGGGCGGTGGACCTGCTGCTGCCGCAGAAGTACCCCATCGACCAGGCCCCCTGGCCGGCCTACGACGACGTGGCCTGGTCGCTGCCCGAGAGCCTGGGGGTGACCGTGAAGGCCGTCGCGGACCCGGCCGTGCGCGAGGTCGCCGCGCCCCTGCTCGAGCGGCCGGTTTCGTACGCCGGCAGCGTGGCGGGCCAGGGACCGGTCTTCCTGCTGCGCGACCAGGGCCAGGAGGCCCTGCTGGTGGCCCGCCTGGCGCTGCGCGGCTTCGCGGTCGAAGCCGCCGAGAAGCCCTTCTCGTCCAGCGGGCGTGACTACCCGGCCGGCTCGTGGATCCTGCCCGCCCAGGCCGGGCTGAAGGCGGCCCTCGACGGCGTGGCGGCGCGCCTCGCGCTCGACTTCGACTCGGCCCCGGCCGCCCCCGACGTGGCGCGCCACGCCCTCGACCTGCCGCGCCTGGGGCTGCTGCAGACCTGGTCCGACACCCAGTCGGCCGGCTGGCTGCGGCTGCAGCTCGACGAGCAGGCCGTCCCCTACACGCTCGTCATGGACGAGGACGTGCGCCGCGGCGGCCTGCGCGCGCGCTTCGACGTGATCGTCTACCCCGACACCGACCGGTCCCTCAAGGACATCATCGGCGGCATCGACCCGCGCCACGCCCCCCTGGCGTACACCCGCACGCCGGGCAGCCCCAGCCTGGGCTCGCCCACCTCCTCGGCCGACATCACCGGCGGGCTGACGTGGGCCGGCGTGCAGAACCTCGAGACCTTCCTGCGCGAGGGCGGCCTGCTGGTCACGCTGGGCGGCGCCTCGACCCTGCCGCTCGACGGCGGCCTCGCCCGCAACGTGCGCCGGGCCTCGCTCAAGAACGTGGACCTGCCCGGCAGCGAGCTGCGGGTCCGCTTCCTGCGCCTGGGCCACCCCCTGGGCTACGGCTACCCCGAGGTGGCCTCGGTCATGCGCGGCGACGGCCCCTTCTACGAGGTGCGCCGGGCCGACCGCGGCCGCGTGGTGCTGCAGTGGGGAGCGCAGCCCGCGAGGGACGAAGACGACGAGCCGGCCGCGAACGAGGCGCGCGACGAGAAGAAGACGCCGCTGGTGGTGAGCGGCGGCGTGAAGGGCGCGAGCGAGATCGAGGGCAAGCCCGCCATCCTCGACCTTCCGGTGGGCCGCGGGCGGGTGCTGGCCTTCGACTTCGACCCGATCCACCGGCTCCAGACCGAGTCCGACTTCCGCCTGCTCTGGAACGCGATTCTGAACTGGAACGATCTGCCGTAGCCGCGCCGCGAGGCGCGGCTACGGCATCCTGAGCGACGCCGTCTGACGTTGGAGCGAAGGATCTCTCCGCCGGCCAGAGCCCGGGAGCGAAGGATCTCTCCGCCGGCCAGAGCCCGGGAGCGAAGGATCTCTCCGCCAGCCAGAGCCCGGGAGCGAAGGATCTCTCCGCCGGCCACGCCAGCCAGAGCGTTGGAGCGCGGTACGACCCGAGAGATCCTTCGTCGCCGGCGGGACGGCCGCTCCTCAGGATGACGGGCAAGGAAAAGGCCGGGCCCGCGCGGCGGACCCGGCCTTCGGTGAGTCTTCCGGACCCCTGCCGCCTACCAGTTGAGGCGCGCCCCGATCTGCATCTGGCGCGGCTCGCCCAGGCCCGCGCGGATGGTGCCGTCGAAGTTGAAGATCAGGTTGGTGGTCTGCGGCGCGAGCAGGTTCTTGCTGTTGAACAGGTTGAAGACCTCCACGATCGGCTCGAGGCCGACCTTGGCGCCGAGCCTGAACTCGCGCGACAGCCGCAAGTCCAGGGCCGAGAAGGTGGTGTCCTTGCGGCCCGTGTTGCGCTGCACGATCGTGCCGTCGGCCCGGATGCGGTCCGAGGTGGGACCGAAGGGCGCCTGCGAGATCGAGCCGTCGGCCGCCAGCGAGAGCGGCTGGGCCGAGCGGTACGAGTAGCGCAGGTTGACGTTCAGCTTGCCGGGCGCCTCCCAGAGCAGGAAGCCGTTCAGGCGGTGGCGCTGGTCGCGGTCGGAGTAGCCGTACTCGGCCGCCAGGTCGTCGTAGCGGATGTAGCGGTACGTGAAGGGATCGCGCTCGTTGTCGTCGTCGGAGTGGTCCCAGGACAGGGTGTAGTTCACCTGGAACTGGAAGTTGCTCGACCAGCGCTTGGTCAGGCCGAAGGTCAGGCCGTCGTAGAGGCTCTTGGCCGAGGAGTCCACCACCGTCAGGCCGCCGCCGCCGCTGCTGCCGCAGGCGATGCCGTTGGCGCCGCCGGGCCCGATGCCCGTCCCCCAGGGGCAACCGAAAGCCGTGTCGTTGCCCTCGATGAAGCGCGTGACGTGCACGCCCTTGCTGTGGTTGTACTGCACCAGCACGGCCACGTTCGGGGCCACCTCGCGCTCGATCCCGATCGAGCCCGAGTAGGTGCGCGGGTTCTGGAAGCCCTCGTCGAAGACGAACACGGCCGGGTGGTCGGGAACCTCGGAGGCCGGCGGGGCCGGCAGCAGGTTGGGGTAGGTCGGCGGCGTCACGCCGAAGCCGTTGAAGAAGCTGGCTCGGAAGTAGTTCTGGGCCCGGCTCCCGTTGGTGGACCGCGAGGAGGCCAGCGACAGGCCGGGGATGCGGCCGTAGAAGATCCCGGCGTTGAGGCGCACCACGGTCTTGCCGTCGCCCTTCGGGTCCCACGAGACGCCCAGCCGCGGCTGCCACATCTTGTAGTCCGACGGGATCTCGCCGTTCGACGGGAACGTGAAGCTCCCGTAGGCGTTGCTGACCGTCTTGCCGATGAAGGGCGCGTAGAAGACCTCGCTGGGGGGCGTGATGGGGTCGGCCTGCTTCTGGGATTCCCAGCGCAGCCCGTACTGGATCGTCAGCGTGCGGCTGGGCTGCCACTTGTCCTGCACGAAGAAGGCCAGCTCCGTCTGCGGGATGTCCTGGGTGCCGGCCTCCTCGGCGGAGAGGCCGCCCACGCCCGTCTGCTGCAGGAACAGCAGCAGCGGCCCCGTGATGCTCGCGCCGGGCGGGCAGGTGCCGATCTGCGAGGTGCTGCCGTCGCTGCACTCGACGTAGCGCGGGTTGCGCGTGTAGTTGAGGAAGCCGCCGGTGGAGCCGAAGATGTAGCGCCCGTTCTGGAAGCCGCGGAAGGTCTGGTTGGAGTTGACGCGGTTGTACTCGGCCCCGAGCTTGATCTGGTGGCTGCCCTTGATGAGGGACAGGTTGTCGTTGAGCTGGATGCGCTGGTCGAAGTAGTCCACCGGGATGAAGAACGGCTCGCCGAAACGGTAGGAGCTGCCGAAGTCGAAGGCCGTGTCGGGCAGTGGCCGGTCCTGGCCCAGGATCAGCGGTCCCTCGTAGGGGCGCGGCCGCCACTCCTTGGCCCACTGGAAGCGGAACTCGTTGAGCGTCGTCGCCGACAGGCTGGAGATGGCCGAGCCCGTCACGGCGTGGGAGTAGTCCTTCTCGGTGGCGTTGGCGCTCACGCCCCACGAGTCCACGTCGAAAGTGCCGTTCTTCTGCTCGGACCAGGTGTAGTTGTAGCGCAGGGTCAGCAGGTGCCTGGCCGTGGCCTGCCAGTCCAGCTTGGCCAGGAAGACCCGCGCGTCGTTGGTCCGGTCGATCGGCGCGTTCTCGCCGGGGCTGCCCACGCTGGCGAAGTAGTCGACCACCCGCTGCTCGATGCGCGCGGGGTCGGTCTGCTTGGTCGAGTCGCCGTTCTGGTAGTCGAAGGCCACGAAGTAGAACAGCTTGTCCTTCTGCAGCGGGCCGCCCAGCGTGAAGCCGACCTGCTGCTGGCTGAAGTCGTACTTCGTGCCGTCGCTCGTGCCGTCGGCCCGCTTCGGGGCCGACGAGAGGCCGTCGTTCTTGAAGTAGAAGTGGGCCGTGCCGTGCACGTCGTTGGTGCCGGACTTCGTGACCACGTTGACGAAGCCGCCGTTGCTGCGCCCGAACTCGGCGTTGGCCCCCTCGGCCACCACCACCACCTCCTTGACCGCGTCGAGGTTGAAGGTGAAGGCCGGCCGCTGGCCGCCGCGCTGCTCGCCGAAGAAGGGGTTGTTGAAGTCGGCCCCGTCCACGGAGACGTTGTTGTGGATGCCCTTCTGGCCGTTGACCGTCAGCTCGTCGCCGTCGGGCCCCTGCACGATGCTGACGCCCGGCGTGAGCTTGGTGAAGTCCAGGAAGTTGCGGCCGTTGTTGGGCAGGCCGCGGATGGCCGACTCGCCGATGCGGTCGGCGCCCTCGGCCCGGGCGGTCTCGACCAGCGGGGCGGCGGCCGTCACCTCGACCTGCTCGGCCACGGCCGAGACCTTGAGCGACAGCGTCAGGGTCAGGGTCTGGCCGACGGTGAGGTCCAGGCCGCCGCGCACCAGCGTGGAGAAGCCGGTCAGGCTGGCGGTCACACGGTAGGGGCCCAGCGGCAGCAGCAGCCCGCGGAAGCGACCGTCCGTGTCGGTCGTCAGGGCGCGCTCGAAGTTGGTGGCCGTGTTCTTGATCAGCACGGCCGCCCCGGGCACCGCGGCGCCGCTCTCGTCCAGCACGATGCCCTCGATCACGCCCGTGGTGGCCTGCGACTGGGCCTGCACCCACGGCGAGGCCACCAGACACGTCAGGACGGCTAGGACCAGCGAACGCCAGAGTCTGGACATTCCCTTTCCCTCCCCAGGAAGCGGGTCGACGGCGGTGAGTGGAGTCAGTGGAGGGACTCTATCGCCGCGCGACCCGGCCGCGCAAGCCTCTCGGCGCAGCCTGGCGCTCCGCGCCGGCGACGGGTCAGGGGCAGGCGCAGGGGGTGTCGGGCGACAGGTATCCCAGCGACTTCAGGTTCTGGCAGGTCTCGCAGTCGGGCGGGGCGCCGACGTTCACCGCGCCCGTTCCTCGCACGGGCGCCACGGCGCTCATCCACTGGTGCAGCGCCTGGCGGTAGTAGGCCGTGCGCAGGCCGTCCCGACCCGCCAGGTTGCTGCGCTCGCCGGGGTCGGCCTCGAGGTCGTACAGCTCCTCGGCCCCGCTGCGGGTGTCGTAGATGAACTTGAAGCGCTCGTCGCGCAGCGAGTAGCGCGGCCGGTCCCAGACCGTGCGCGAGAGCACGGCCCCCTTGCCCGGGGCGCCGGCCACCACCGGCAGCAGGCTGCGCCCCTGGAAGTGCTTCCTGACGTCGGCGTGCGCGCCCAGGCCGAAGACGTCGGCCACGGTCGGGGCCAGGTCGAGCAGGTCCACCATCGCCTGGACGCGCGCGCCGCGCGGGCCCGCACCGGCGGGAAAGCGCACGATCAGCGGCACCTTGAGGCTGTGCTCGTAGAGCTGCGTGTTGTGGCCCACGTAGCCGTGCTCCCCGAGGGCCTCGCCGTGGTCGGCGGCCACGATCAGCACGGTCTTCTCCAGCAGCCCCAGGCGCTCCAGCTCGCCGCGCAGGAAGCCCAGCTCCGCGTCGGCGTAGGCCAGGTTGCCGTCGTAGAGCCGCTCGACCTCGGCGCGCAGGTCCGCGGTCAGCGGGTGCCGGCCCTTGTTCACGTCGATGATGAACTGGCAGTCGCCCGCCTGCTCCTTCGGCAGGGGCCCGGCGGGGCCGAAGCGGGTGTCGAACGGCGCCGGCGGCTCGTAGGGGCAGTGGGGCTCGCGGAAGTGGAGGTAGGCGAAGAAGCGCCGGTCCTTGTGGGCCTCGAGCCAGCCGGGAACCCGCTGGCGGAAACCGGCGGCGCCGCTGCCCAGCTCGCGGTAGATCTCCTGGAACTCCTCGAAGCCCTGCCCGAGACCGAAGGTCTTGCCCGCCATGGCGTTGGCCACGAAGCCGACGTTGGTGACGGTCTGCGCCGAGAGCAGCCCTGCCAGCGTGAAGCTGCCCGCCGGCAGGGGCGCCGAGTAGGCCAGCTCGCCGTGGTGCCGGCCCGGGTACTGCGAGGTCCAGATCGACGACATGGCCGCGAGCGTGTAGACCGCCGGCGTGAAGGCGTTCTCGAACTGCACGCCCTCGGCCGCCAGCCGCGCGACGTTCGGCGTCGTGGCCCGCTCGTAGCCGTAGCTCGAATAGGACCGCGAGCGACCGGCGTCGAAGATCACGAGCATCACGTTGGCGCCCTTGAGCGCCTGCCGCAGCCGGTCGGCCTTGGCGTTCTCCCCCGCCGGCAGCGGCCCAGGGACCAGGCCGGCCGGGGCCTCGGCGCCGAGGATGCGCGGAGCCGAGAAGTCGCCCCAGGCGAAGCGGCGGTCGCCCAGGCCCACCACGTGCAAGCCCACCCGGGCCAGCGAGCCTGCCCGGCCCGGCAGGGGCACGACCACTTCGGGCACCCGCCGGTCCCGGGGAGAGAGTGCCTGCGACCACAGCTCGCGTTCGGGCGAGACGCCATCGTCGAAGGTGACCTTGAAGAGCGCCTGGGCGGCGGCGGCCTGGGCGCCGGCGTGGAGCTCGGGGGTGAAACGCAGCTCGGCGCCGGCAGGCAGGCGCACGGCGTAGCGCACGCCCGCGTCGCCCACGAGCGTGAGGTGCGGGACCTGCGCCTGCGGCTCGATCGCGAAGGGCGCGGGCGCCTCGCGGCGCAGCAGGTCGTCGAGCCCGGGGTCGCCCAGAGCGCCCACCGTGACGGTGTGGAACGCGGCGGCCAGCTCACGGTCGTCCTTGCTGCTCCGATCCAGGTCGCTGGGCCGCGCCGCGGCGGCGAAGACCAGCCTCAGCCGGTTGTCGCCCGCGCGCTGGGCGGAGGCGGGGAGCGGCAGGCCGTAGGCGTGGCGTCCGTCGTTGAGGGCGAAGCCCGCCACGCGGGTCCCGTTGAGCCGAGCCTCGAGCGCCTGCCCGCGCGCGCCCGCGTACGGCTGCAGGTCGAGCACCAGGGCGCGCTCGGCCGGGTGCGGCCAGTCGAAGGCCAGCTCGACCTCGCGCCGGGCCCAGGCGAAGCCCGACGGGCCGGCGCCCGTGGGCGCGTCGACGTAGAAGCCCTCGGCCTCGTAGGGTTCGGCGCCCGGTGTGCCGAACAGCACCACCTCGCGCGCCGACCAGCGCTCGGCCACGGGCGTCTGGCGGGCCAGGTCGTAGGCCACCAGCTTCGGGCGCGACGGGCAGCCGGAGAGCAGGCCGGCGGCGGCCAAGGCCAGCAGCGCGCGGACCGGCCTGCGGGAGTGGCTGGAGCCCAACCCGGCCCTGCCTACTTGACCCTGGTGCCCGGGGGCACGTCCCTGTCGAAGCCGCACAGGACGGCCTGGCCGTCCAGGGAAGCGGCCAGAACCATGCCCTGCGACTCCACGCCCCGCAGCTTGGCCGGCTTGAGGTTGGCCACCAGCACCACCTGGCGTCCCACCAGCTGCTCGGGGGCGTAGGCCTCGGCGATGCCCGCCACCACCTGGCGCTGCTCGCTGCCCAGGTCGACCTGCAGCTTGAGCAGCTTGTCGGCCTTGGGGATGCGCTCCGCCGCCAGCACCCGCGCCACGCGCAGGTCGAGCTTGCCGAAGTCGTCGATGGTGATCTGGGCCGGGCCGGCCTCGGGCGCCGCCGCCGCGGCTGGCGCGGGG
>JBDIBD010000058.1:0-14805 GCA_039812725.1 Vicinamibacteria bacterium
GGGCCTCGGCGCGCGTGGCGGCGCGGGGCCTCGCGGCGGGGCTGCGCGGCTGACGGCCGGCCGCTGGAGCCGGCGCGGCCGGGGGCGATAGACTGCGCGGGTGTCCGGCGCGGTGGTCGAGGTCTCGGGGCTCTGCAAGCGCTTCGGCGCGGTGACCGCGGTCGACGATCTTTCCTTCGCCGTGCAGCGGGGCGAGGTCTTCGGCCTGCTGGGCCCCAACGGCGCGGGCAAGACCACCACGCTGCAGATGCTGCTCGGCCTCACCACGCCCAGCTCGGGCGCCGCCGGGATCCTGGGGCTGGACGTGGCCCGCCAGCGGCGGCAGGTGCTGCAGCGGGTCAACTTCTCCTCGGCTTACATCGCCCTGCCCAGCAACCTGACGGCCTGGGAGAACCTGAACGTTTTCGCCAAGCTCTACGGCGTGCGCGACGCGCGCCGGCGCATCCCGGCCCTGCTGGAGGAGCTCGAGATCCCCGAGGTGGCGGGGCGGGTCACCGGGGCGCTCTCGTCGGGCCAGCTGACGCGCCTCAACCTCTGCAAGGCGCTGCTCAACGACCCCGAGGTGCTGTTCCTCGACGAGCCCACGGCCAGCCTCGACCCCGACATCTCCGAGAAGGTGCGCGCGCTGCTGCGGCGCCTGCAGTCGGAGCGCGGCGTGACGATCGTCTACACCTCGCACAACATGCTCGAGGTCGAGCGGCTGTGCGACCGGGTGCTGTTCCTGGCGCGCGGGCGCCGCGTGGCCGAGGGCCGCCCGGAGGAGGTGCGGGCGCGGGCCCAGGGCGCCACGCTCGAGCAGGTCTTCATCGACCTGGCGCGCGACGGCGAGCTGCGCGAGGCGGGAGGCGAGGCGTGATCCTGCGCCTGCAGGGCCTGCTGCTGCGCTACCTGTACCTCTACCGGCGCAGCCCCGCGCGGGCCATGGAGATCTTCTTCTGGCCCGTGATGGACCTGCTGGTGTGGGGCTTCCTCTCCGCCTACCTGCAGCGCGTGGCGGCGCCGGCCCTGGTGTCGTACCTGCTGGGTGCGCTGATCCTCTGGGACGTGCTCTACCGCTGCCAGCAGGCGGTCAGCCTGGCCATCACGGAGGACATCTGGGTGCGCAACATCCTGAACCTCTTCGTGGCTCCGGTGCGCGCCGGGGAGATCGTGCTGGCCACCTGCCTGTTCGGCATCTTGAAGGCCGGCGCGCCCGCCCTGGTCCTGACCGTGCTGGCCTACGTGGGCTGGGGCTTCGACCTGCGGGCCGTGGGACCGGCGCTCGCACCGTTCCTCTTCAGCCTGCTGCTGTTCGGTTGGGCCGTCGGGATCGTCACGGCCGCCCTGGTGTTGCGCTTCGGCCAGGCGGCGGAGGCGCTGTGTGGGGCGTGCCGTTCCTGATCCAGCCGTTGTCGGCGGTCTTCTACCCGCTCGACGTGCTGCCCGCCTGGCTGCGGCCCGTGGCCGCGGCCCTGCCCTCGACGCACGTCTTCGAGGGGCTGCGCGCCGCCCTGGCCACCGGGCGCGTGGACGGGGTGCGGCTGGCCTGGGCCTTCGGCCTGAACGTCGTCTACCTGGCCCTGGCGGGCTTCTTCTTCGCCTGGATGCTGGGCCGCGTGCGCGAGAAGGGCTACCTCGGCCGTCTGGGGATGGAGTGACATGGGCGCCCTCGCGGTCCAGAGCTTCCTGACGCTGTTCGTGATCATGGACCCCGTCGGCCTCGCGCCGGTCTTCGTGGCCCTGGCCGGCGGCCGGCCGGAGCCGGAGCGGCGCCACATCGCGCGCACTGCGGTCCTCGTCGCGGGCGGCATCCTGGGCTCGTTCGCCGTCGGCGGCGCCTGGCTGCTGGGTCACCTGGGGATCAGCCTGGGCGCGTTCCGCGTGGCGGGCGGCGTGCTGCTGTTCAAGCTGGCCGTGGACATGGTGCTGGCCCAGCACGAGCGCGAGACGGAGGAGGAGGAGCAGGAGGCCCGCGCTCGGCACGACATCAGCGTCTTCCCCCTGGCCATCCCGCTCATCGCGGGCCCGGGCGCCCTGGCCAGCGTGATGATCCTGGCGGGGGAGTCGGGGCGGGTGCCGCACGGCCTGTGGATCGTGCTGGGCACGCTGGTGGCGGTGCTGGTGATGTGCTACGCGGCCCTGCGCGGCGCGGCCGCGCTGGCGCGGCTGTTGGGCCAGACCGGCGTCAACGTGGTGACGCGCGTCCTGGGCGTGCTGCTGGCCGCGCTGGCGGTGCAGTACGTGGCCGACGGCGTGCGGGCCTTGCTGGGGCTGACGGGGACCGGACCTTCGTAGAAGGAGGGCGCCGATGCCGACACTCGAGGCCTTGCCGGGCCGGCTTTCGGACCTGGGTGGGCTACCGATCCGCCGGCTGCTGCCGCGCAGCCAGCGCCGGCTCGTGGGCCCCTGGTGCTTCCTCGACTCGTTCGGACCGCTGAGTTTCAGCGACGGCAAGCCCATGGACGTGGCGCCCCACCCGCACATCGGCCTGCAGACCGTCTCGTGGCTGCTGGAGGGGGAGGTGCGGCACCACGACAGCCTCGGCCTGACCGGGCTGGCCCGGCCCGGGGCGGTCAACCTCATGACCGCGGGACGCGGGATCGCCCACAGCGAGGAGACGCCTCGCGAGAACGCCGGGCGCCTGCGCGGCGTGCAGCTCTGGGTGGCCCTGCCGGGCGGCGCGCGCGAGACGGAGCCCTCCTTCGAGCACCACGCGGCGGTCCCGCCGCAGGAGCTGGAGGGCGGGCGGGCCAGCGTCATCCTCGGGCGGCTGGGGGGCGTGGCGTCGCCGGGCCGACGCTTTTCGGACCTGGTCGGCGCCGACGTGGCCGCGACAGGACCGGGCCGCGCGGTGGTGCCGCTCGAGCCGGCCTTCGAGCACGCGCTCGTGCCCCTCGAGGGGCGCGCGGAGCTGGAAGGGCGGGCGCTCGAGCCCGAGACGCTGTACTACCTCGGCCTCGGGCGGCGCGATCTGCCGATCGAAGTCGGGGACGGGAGCTGGCGGGGGCTATTGTTGGGCGGCGCGCCCTTCGAGGAGCCCGTCTTGATGTGGTGGAACTTCGTGGGCCGTACGGCCGACGAGCTGAGGGGCGCCCGCGAGGACTGGCAGGCCGGACGCAGGTTCGGCGAGGTCCGTGGCTACGCTGGCGAGCGCCTGCCGGCGCCGCCGTTCGTCAGCCGACCGGTGTGAACCGTCACGGAGCCGGTGGCAGGGAGTACTCCAGGGTGTACGCATGCTTCCCGGCAGCGACGTCGATGGTCATGTGGCCGGAGATTCCAGCCAGGTCACCCGTGCCCGAGTCGGGGGCCACGGTCACGCTCAGATCGGGCTGACCGCGCGTCATCACGCCGCGGTGGACCAGGATGAAGCCGCCGCGGCGTCCGTGCAACGTGCCGGTGACCCGCTCGACGGCGACGTAGACGGCGGAGCCCTCGACGGCAGTCATGCCCGTGAGCATCTGTCCCTGCCCGGCGCCCTCGAGGTCGCCGCGGAACTGCTTGGCGATCGACATACGTCCCAGGCTCGGGTCGGCCGTCGCGTCGCCGGCCTGGGGGGTCAGCTTGACGTCGAACTCGCCACGCGCCAGCTGGTTCACGGGTCGTCCTTTCTCGCCCGTGCCGGGCGATGGAGCTTGGGACGCCAGGTGTGGCCCGGCGGCGAGCACCAGGGTCAGGAATGCGGTCGCAGCGTAGGTCCGGCGAGACGGAGCAACCATGGCGAATCTCCCTGGCGTCGGAGTGGGGGGGCTCGACGGCCCGAACTGGAGGGTTCGGTTGGCGACCCTGGTGGGATTCGAACCCACGATCTTCACCTTGAAAGGGTGACGTGCTGGGCCTCTGCACCACAGGGTCGCGGTCGCGGCCAGAAAGCGAATTTTAGCACGTCGGAGACTCTACGCAGCCCGCTTCAGGGTCTGACGGCGTGCGCTCGGCGTGGGCGCACGCGCGACGCGAGGCAGCGCGACGGCCTGGCCGACGTCGCCCTGGAGTTCCTGGCTCTCGAGCCAGCGCAGGAAGGCCACCAGGGCCAGGCTTCCCGCCAGGAGCAACGCGCCGGCCACGACTTGCAGTGCGAGCATCTCGGTTTCCTCCCGACCGCAGGCTAGTACGGCCCCCCGTCGGATCGGGTCCGATCTTCGCCTAAATTTCGCCTCAAGGCAAGGGGGTCGGGAGAATGCCCGTAAGTCGTTGATCTTGCGTGAGCGACCTCAGCGGCGGGGCTGGGGGCGCAGGGGGCGCATCTCCACACGGGACGAGTGTGCCCCCTCCCGCATCCGCAGGAGGTCCATCACGGTCGCGGCCACGTCGTCGGCCTTCAGCATCCAGGAACCGTCCGCGGCGGCCCCGTCGCCGAAGCTGGTGTCGACGGAGCCGGGGGCAATGGTGGTGACCTTCACGCCGTGGTGCCGCACCTCCAGCATCAGGCAGGCGGCTAGTTGGTCCAGCGCGGCCTTGCTGGCGCAGTAGGCCGACATGCCGGCGATGGCGTTGCGGCCCGCCAGGGACGAGATCATCACGACGTGACCGCCCCCTCGTGTCAGGTGGGGGAGCGCCGCGCGCGTGAGGCGGAAAGGCGCGCTCAGGTTAGTCGCCACGACGCGCTCCCAGTGCTCGTCGCTGGTCTCGGCCAGGGGCGCCGAGCCGCCCACGCCGGCGTTGTTGACCAGCACCTCGAGGCGGCCGTGGGCCGCGCAGGCTGCGGCGACGGCGGTCGCGGGGAAGGCAGGGTCGCACAGGTCACCCGGGATGGGCAGGGCCGCGCCCCCGTCCGCGGCGATCTCGGCCGCCAGGGCCTCGAGCTCGGAGCGGGTGCGGGAGACGAGGGCCACGCGCGCCCCGGCGCGGGCCAGCTGGAGGGCGAGGGCACGGCCGATGCCGCGGCCGGCGCCGGTGACGAGGGCCGAGGTGCCTTTGAGTTCCATGCCGGCAGTATAGGTCCGCCGCTCCCGGCGGCCAGAGCGTTGTCGCCGCGGGCCCGTCGTGCTATCACCAACCTAGCGTGGCGGGTCGTTCTGGCTCGCCCGCCGGAGGGCGGTGGACTTCAAGGACTACTACAAGGTGCTCGGCGTCTCGAAGACGGCGAGCGACAAGGAGATCAAGGCCGCCTACCGCAAGCTGGCGATGAGGTACCACCCGGACAAGAACCCCGGGGACGCCAAGGCGGAGGCGCGCTTCAAGGAGATCAACGAGGCCAATGCCGTGCTCTCGGACCCCGAGAAGCGGCGCCGCTACGACGAGCTCGGGGCCGACTGGAGCCGCTACGGCGGCGCGCAGGGTCCCTTCGCGGGCGGCGGTTTCCCGCGCGGCACCCGCGTGCGCGTCTCGGGCGAGGACCTGGGTGGCTTCTCGGACTTCTTCCGCACCTTCTTCGGCGGCGGCTTCGGCGGCGGCTTCCAGCAGGGCGGCGGGGGCGGCTTCGAGGAGGTCTTCCGGCAGGCCGGCGGCGGCTTCGCGCCGGAGGAGAGCCCGGCCCAGCCCGTCGAGCTGACGCTGGAGGAGGTGGCCCAGGGGGCGCGGCGCACGTTGAGGTTCGACGAGGGCGGCCAGCGGCGCGAGATCGAGGTCAAGATCCCGGCCGGCGTGCGCGAGGGGGCCCGCATCCGCGTGCCGGGCGCCGGCGGCCGCGGCGACGTTTTCCTGGTGGTGAAGGTGCTGCCGCACGCCCGCTTCGAGCGCCAGGAGGACGACCTGCGCACGACCTTCAAGGTGCTCCTGACCACGGCGGTGCTGGGGGGCGAGGCCGAGGTGGCCACGCTCGACGGGCGCGTCGGGATCAAGGTCCCGGCCGGGACGCCGGCGGGGCGCACCTTCAGGGTGCGGGGCCAGGGCCTGCCGCGCCGGGACGGGGGCCGCGGCGACCTGCTGGCCAGCCTGGCGTTGGAGCTGCCGGCGCACCTGGACAAGCGCTCGCGCGAGCTCTTCGAGGAGCTGCGGGAACGAGGCCACTGAAGCACCGTGATCCTGCTCACGAGGTGGAAGTTACGGCGCTCACGTCACATCGAAGGCGGATCTGCGTCCTTGGGTTTGACCGGCGAGAATTCGGTCAGATATAGTCGCGAGGATCTAGGCGATAGGAGGGTGTGTCCATGAAGGCCAAGATGTTGGCGGCCCTGGCGCTGGCGTGCGCCGGCCTGCTCGGGGGGAGCTCGGTCGAGGCTCAGGCGAAGGCCAAGCGCATGACGGTGGCGGTGATGGACTTCGACTACGGGACCATCGACAACTGGTGGGGCCAGTACGACATCGGCAAGGGCATGGCCGACCAGGTCGTGGACGCCCTCGTCAACGACGGCACCTGGCGCGTGATCGAGCGCAAGAAGCTCGACACCGTGCTGGCCGAGCAGGACTTCGCCCAGAGCGACCGCGCCGACCCGAGCGCGGCCAAGCTGTCGAAGGTCGGCAAGGTGCTGGGCGTGCGCTACATCATCACCGGCTCGATCACGCGCTTCTCGACCGAGAAGAAGGGCGGCGGGATCGCCGTCAAGGGCATCGGCCTGGGCGGCTCGAAGGCCAAGAGCCTGGTGGGCCTGACGGCCCGCATGGTCGACACCAGCACGGGCGAGATCCTGATCTCGGCCAAGGGCATGGGCGAGTCGAACAAGGGCGGCGGCTTCAACTTCTCCAAGGGCTCCGTGGGCGTCGGCATGGGCTCCGAGGAGTGGCGCGAAAGCGGCCTGGGCGAGGCCCAGGAGAAGGCCTGCAACGAGCTGGTGACGGCCTTGCTGGCGCGCAAGGACCGGCTCGAGTAGCGCCGCCCCGGCGGCCAGGGGGTCGCCCGGCGACGGGCGGCCCCCTTCACTCTTTCGGGAAGCCATGACCGAGCCCCTGCTCACCGCCGCCAACGTCCTGACCCTGCTGCGCATGGCGGTGGCCCCGGTGGTGGTGATCCTGGTCCTTCAGCAGCGCTACTGGTGGGCGCTGGTGGTCTTCGTGCTGGCCGGCCTGTCCGACCTGTTCGACGGCTACCTGGCGCGCCACGGCAGCCAGATGACGACGCTCGGGGCCATGCTCGACCCGGTGGCCGACAAGATCCTGCTGAGCTGCACGTTCGTGGCCCTGACCTGGTCGAGCCACCTGCACGTCGCCATCCCCGAGTGGTTGACGGTCCTGACCCTCTCGCGGGACGGTTTCATCGTCATCGGCGTGCTGCTCATCAACCTGACCGTCGGCCGCAGGGTCTTCTACCCCTCGCTGCTCGGCAAGGCCTCCACCGTGTGCCAGGTCGTGACCGTCGGCCTGGTGCTGCTGTTCAACGCCCAGCAGGGTCCCGCGGAGTGGCTCGAGCCGCTCTTCCTGGCCACCGGGGCCTTCGCGGTGGCCTCGGCGCTCCACTACGTCTGGGCCGCGGCCTCGGGCCGCCACGCCGGACAGGCGCACCCGTGAACCGCGTCCTGGCCAATCCCTGGGTGCGGGCCGGGCTGCTGGTGGCGGCGCTGGTCGCGCTGGGCCTGCTGCTGCAACGCCTCTCCGGCCCCCTGACGCCCTTCGCCATCGCGCTGGCCCTGGCCTACTTCCTCAACCCCGCGGTCAACGCGCTGGAGCGCCGCTTCGCCGGCGCGGTGGCGCGCTGGCCGCGCCTGGGGCGCGTGCTCTCACCCCGCGCCGCGGCGGTGGGGGTGCTGTGCCTGGCGGTCCTGGCGGCGGTCGTCGTGGCGCTGGTGGTGGTCGTGCCCACCGTCTACAAGCAGGTGGCCGACGCGGCCGCCAACGTCCCCGAGTACGTGCAGCGGGTGCGGGCCAAGATCGAGCCCTTCATCCAGCGCCTCAACGTCCAGTACCCGGAGCAGGCCGAGGAGGTGCGCCGGCGCCTGGCCGAGGCCGCGCGCACGTACCTGCCCGACCTGGTGGTGCCCATCACCCACGGCATCCGCTCGGCCTTCTCGAGCGTGCTCTCGTTCGTGCTGACCGTGCTGAACCTGGTGGTGGTGCCAATCTTCGCCATCTACCTGCTGTTCGACATGAACCAGATCCAGGCCGGGGTGGCCGAGCTGGTCCCGCACCGGGCCCGCGAGTACGTCTACTCCCGGGTGGGCCAGGTCGGGCAGCTGCTCTCGGCCTTCGTGCGCGGACAGATCACGGTCTGCCTGATCCTCGGCAGCTTCTATGCCGTGGCCCTCACGGCCTGCGGCGTGCCGATGGGCATCCCGGTGGGCTTCCTGGTGGGCTTCTTCAACCTGATCCCGTTCATGTCCTACGTCCTGGGCCTGCCGCTGACGCTGCTGCTCTCGTGGGTCGACGACGCCGACCCCACGCGCCTGCTGGTGGTGGCCGTGGTCTTCACCTTCGGCCAGTTCGTGGAGGGCAACTTCATCACGCCGCGCATCGTGGGCGAGTCGCTCGGGCTGCACGCGGTGGTGGTCATGCTGGCCGTGCTGGTGGGGGGCAGCCTGTTCGGCTTCCTCGGCATGTTCCTGGCGGTGCCCACCACCGCGGCGCTGTCGGTCTTCTGGGGCGACCTGCGCGCGGCCTACCTGCGCAGCGACTTCTTCCGCCGCGGCGCGCCCTCGCCGCCCTGAGCCCCGTGCTGGAGGACGTGATCGTGCAGTGCCCGGCCTGCGGCGAGGACCTGGCCCTCCAGGTCGACACCACCGCCGGCGACCAGCAGGAGTACGCCTCTGACTGCCCGGTCTGCTGCCGGTCGATGGACGTCTACGTGCGCTGCCGCGACGGCGAGGTCGAGTCGGTCAGCGTCAGCCGCGACTGACGGCGAGCAGGCCCCAGGGGTTCGGGGGCGGAGCCACGGAGGGCCGTCGGGCCATCCCGCAGTGGCGTGAGCCCCCGAGGCCCGAGCGCCGGGATTCACTCCCGGCGCGAGCCGCCCATCAGATCCCCAGCTTCTGCCGGAAGTACGCGATCGTGCTGCGCAGGCCGTCGTCCAGCGAGACCTTGGGCTCCCAGCCCAGCAGGGTGCGGGCGCGGGTGATGTCGGGCTGGCGCACCTTGGGGTCGTCCACGGGCAGCGGCTGGAGCACGATGCGGCTCCGCGAGCCCGTGATGCGGATGATCTCCTCCGCCAGCTGCCGGATGGTCATCTCGCGCGGGTTGCCGATGTTGACCGGGTCGCTGACCTCGGAGCCCATCAGCCGGTAGATGCCCTCGACCAGGTCGGTCACGTAGCACAGGCTGCGGGTCTGGGTGCCGTCGCCGAAGACCGTCACGTCGGCGTTCTTCAGGGCCTGTGACAGGAAGGCCGGGATGGCGCGCCCGTCCTCGACCCGCATGCGCGGCCCGTAGGTGTTGAAGATGCGCACGATGCGCGTCTCGACGCCGTGCACGCGGTGGTAGGCCATGGTCATGGCCTCGGCGAAGCGCTTGGCCTCGTCGTAGACCCCGCGCGGTCCCACCGGGTTGACGTTGCCCCAGTAGCTCTCGGGCTGCGGGTGCACCAGGGGGTCGCCGTAGACCTCGGAGGTCGAGGCCAGCAGGATGCGCGCGCCCTTGGCCTTGGCCAGCCCCAGCGCGTTGTGGGTGCCCAGGCTGCCGACCTTGAGGGTCTGGATCGGGACACGCAGGTAGTCGATCGGCGAGGCGGGGCTGGCGAAGTGGTAGATGAAGTCGAGCGGGCCGTCGAGGTGGATGTAGTTGGTGACGTCGTGCTTGACGAACACGAAGTCGCGGCCCGCCAGCCGCTCGATGTTGGCGATGTCGCCGGTGATCAGGTTGTCCATCCCGACCACGCTGCAGCCGCGGTCGAGCAGGTGCTCGCACAGGTGCGAGCCGATGAAGCCGGCGGCGCCGGTGACCAGGACGCGCTTCTTGTCAGTAGGCATGCTTTTGTCCGAAGCCCCGCAGCAAGGTGAGGATGAGGATCTTGACGTCCAGCAACAGCGACCAGTTCTCGATGTAGTAGAGGTCGTGCTCGATGCGCTTCTCGAGCGAGGTGTTCCCGCGCCAGCCGTTGACCTGGGCCCAGCCCGTGATGCCGCTCTTGACGCGGTGGCGCAGCATGTAGCCGGGGATGCGCTCCTTGAACTGGCGCACGAAGGGCGGGCGCTCGGGGCGCGGGCCCACCAGGCTCATGTCGCCCTTGACCACGTTCAGGAGCTGCGGCAGCTCGTCCAGGTTGAAACGCCGGAGGAAGGCGCCCACGGCGGTGCGGCGCGGGTCCTCGGCCTGGGCCCAGACCGGCCCGGTGTCCTTCTCGGCCTCGTGGTGCATCGAGCGGAACTTGTACATCTGGAAGGTCTTGCCGTCCAGGCTCATGCGCTCCTGGCGATAGAGGATCGGTCCGCGGCCGCCGCGCAGCTTGATCAGCAGGGCGATCAGCAGCAAGAGCGGCGAGAACAGCAGCGCCAGCGCCAGGCCCAGGGCCACGTCCATGAGCCGCTTGAGCATGCTGTTCCAGCCCTGCAGCGGGGTCTCGTTGAGGTTGATGATCGGGATGCCGTCGAGGTCCTCGAGGCCGGCCCGGATGGTGGCGTACTGCACCAGGTCGGGGACCACCTTGATCTCGACGCACTCGGCGCTGACCGCCTGGATGAGCTGGGACAGGTGGGCGTGGTCCTCGAGCGGCAGGGCGATGTAGAGCTGGTCGACCTCGTGACGGTCGAGCACGTCGCGCACCTGGTCGAAGTCGCCCAGCAGCGCCGGGCCGTCGGCCGGTGCCGGGCCGGGGCCCAGGAAGCCCACCACCCGGTAGCCCAGCTCGCGGTGGTCCTGGATGGTCTGGGCCACCGTGCGGGCCAGCTCGCCGGTCCCCGCCACCAGCACCCGGCGCAGGTTGTGGCCGCGGGCCCACTGGCGCTCGAGGTAGGCCCGCAGGGCCCAGCGCCCGGCGTTCAGCGCCAGCACGTCGAGAACCACGAAGATGCCGAAGACGGCCTGGCTGTACTCCCAGGCGGGCGCCACCTCGGGCTGGTAGAAGTGGTAGACGCGCAGGTACAGCGTCAGCCCCAGGGTCGCCGCCGTGCCGATCGCCACGCTGAAGCAGATGGCGAAGAACTCGTCGATGCGGCTGCGGCCGCGCCGGATCTGGTAGAGGCCGTGGAAGTAGAGCACCAGCGGCCAGAGCAGCGCGAGCACCGGCATCAGCAGCAGGTAGCGCTCGAGGGCCGGCGTGCCCTTGGTGACCGGCAGCCAGGCGCCCACCCAGTCGGCGTGGAAGCGCAGGAAGAAGGCCAGCAGCCAGGCGACGCTGGTCGAGACCACGTCCACCAGGACGAAGATCGCGACCATGAAGCGAGCCTGGGTCTTCACCATTCGATCGTGGGCAGGGCCCCTCGGACGAAGGCCCGCAAGCGCTCCTCGAAGGCGGCACGGCTGAAGGACTGGGCCCGTGCGCGCAAGGTCTGGGTATTGAAACTCAGGGCCCCGAGCGAGTCAACGACGGCCCGCAGCGCCCGGGGCGTGGGCTCGCGGAAGATGAGGCCGGTCTGGCCTTCCAGCACGGACTCGAGCCCCCCGCCCTCGCCGTAGACGATGGCGGGCGTGCCGCAGGCCATGGCCTCGACCGGCACGATGCCGAAGTCCTCGACCCCGGGCATGATGACCACCCGGGCGCCGCGGTAGAGCTCGCGCAGGCGTGAGTCGTCCACGTGGCCCAGGAACTCGGCCTCGGCCGGGGCCCCGGGCTCCAGGCGCTCCCGTTCCGGCCCCTGGCCGACCACTGCCAGGCGCCGGCCGCTGCCGCGGTAGGCCTCGAGCACCAGGTCGATGCGCTTGTAGGGGACCAGCGCCGAGACCACCAGGTCGTAGTCGCGCGCGGCCGGCCCGGCCGCCGGGGTGAAGTAGTCGGTGTCGACGGGGGGCGGCAGCACCTCCGCCTCGCGCCCGTAGTAGCGCTGGATGCGCCCGGCCACGTAGGCCGAGTTGGCCGCGAAGCGCGTCACGCCGGCGGCCGTGCGCACGTCCCAGCGCCGCAGCCAGGCGGCCACGCCGCGCATCGGCAGGCGCGCGGGCCACGGCAGCCGGCCCGGGCCGAAGTAGTCGGCGTAGCGGTCCCAGACGTAGCGCATGGGGGTGTGGCAGTAGCAGAGGTGCACCACGCCCGGGGGGACGCGCACGCCCTTGGCCACGCAATGCGAGGACGAGACCACCAGGTCGTAGCCCGTGAAGTCGAAGCCCCGGATCGCGGCCGGGAAGAGCGGCAGGTAGTGGCGGTAGTAGCGCTCCACCTCGGGCAGCCGCTGCACGAAGCTGGTGCGGACCTCGTGCGACTCGAGCTCCGGGTGGACCTTGCCCGGCAGGTGCAGGAGGGTGTGGATGGGGGCCCCGGGGAACAGCCGGGCCAGCGACAGCAGCACCTTCTCGCCGCCGCGCATGCCGGTCAGCCAGTCGTGCACCAGGGCCACGCGCGGGCGGCCGGCGGTGGGGGCGGGGAGGCGGGGCGGGGTCAACGCGGGCGGGGCTTCAGGGCAGCGTCTGCGAGGCGGTCCGCGAGGGAAGGGGGGCGCCCAGCACCTGCAGGTACACGTCGTGGACGGCCCGCACCGAGCGCTCCCACGAGAAGCTGGCCACGCGCTCGCGGCCGGCCTGGGCCAGGCGCTGGGCCAGGCCCGGCTCGACCAGCACGCGCTCGAGGCCGTCGGCAATGTCCTCCTCGTCGTAGGGGTCGACCAGCAGGGCCGCGTCGCCCACCACCTCGGGCAGGGACGACAGCCGCGAGGTCACCACGGGCGTGCCGCAGGCCATGGCCTCGAGCGGCGGCAGGCCGAAGCCCTCGTAGAGCGACGGGAAGGCGAACACGGCCGCGAGGCGGTAGAGGGCGGCCAGGGTGGCGTCGGGGACGAAGCCGAAGAAGCGCACGTCGTGGCGCACGCCGGCCTCCTCGACCGCGCGCCGGAGCTGGGCGTAGCGGCCGATCTCCTGGCCGATGAAGAGCAGCTTGACGTCGTCGAACCCCGGCCGGCGGCGCAGCCGCGCGAAGGCCCGCACCAGGCGCTCGAGGTTCTTGTGGGGCTTGATGTTGCCGGCGTAGAGCACGATGCGGCCGCGCACCTGGTAGCGCTCGCGCACGCGCTCGCGCTCCTCCTCGCCGGGGTCCTGCAGCACGGCCGGGTCGATGGCGTTGGGGACCACCAGCACGTGCTCCGGGGGCGTCTCGGGGAAGAAGTGCAGCAGGTCGCGCCGCGAGGCCTCGGAGACGGTGAAGACGCGCGCGCTGCGCCGCAGGGCGTGCCGCATCATGCCGCGGGCATAGTGCAGCGCCAGACGGTTCGGCAGGTACTCCGGGAAGCGCAGGTGGATGCAGTCGTGCACCGTCACCACCGCGCGGCAGGGCGTGAGCAGCGGCAGCACGTAGTGCGGGGCGTGCAGCAGGTCGACCCCCAGGCGGCGCAGCCGCCAGGGGATCGAGAGGTGCTCGCGCACGCCGTAGCCCCCGGAGCCGTCGACCACCGGCACGAAGTTCTCGGCCAGGTCGCGCAGGGTCGACTCGTCGGCCGGGTTGCAGAAGAGGAAGTAGGTGGTCTCACGGTCCAGCCGGGCCAGGTGGCGCACGAGGTTGCGGACGTAGGTCCCGATCCCGTAATCGCGCCACTTGCGCGCGTCGATCGCGATCTTCATGCCGCGCCCCGGTTGGCGGTCCCCGGGGGCGGTTCGAGCGCTGCCCTCGCGGACCGGCTAGGCTCTCTGCCCGGCGCGCGGGGCCAGGGCCCGGGCGCGCCGAGCGCTCCTCGCGCTCATCGTCTTGACGAAGGCATTGTAGCAGCAGCGCTTGCAGGCGACCAAGCCGCTCAGCCCTCGCGCAGGGCGATCCGCAGGCGCTCGCGCTGCAGGGTCCGCCGCTCTCGTGCGCCAGCTCCCGGCCCCCGTCCCAGCAGCAGTCCGGCCAGGGCCGAGGCGGCCAGCCACAGGCGCAGCCCGAGCAGCTGCCAGCCGCCGTGGTGGCGGGCGTAGAAGCGCACGTGGCTGCGGTCGTACTCGCGCCGGGCCAGGACCGAGGCGGTCTGCATGGAGCGGCCGCCGAGGTGCAGCACTACCGCCTCGGGGACGTGGCGCAGCCGGTAGCCCGCGGCGCGCAGGCGCAGGCACAGGTCCACGTCCTCCTCGTAGAGGAAGTAGCGCTCGTCGAAGCCGCCCACATCCCGCAGGGCCCGGGTGCGGGCCATCAGGCAGGACGCGGAGAGCCAGGCCGGCTCGTGGGGCCGCTGCGCCTGGCGACCGGCCTCGGCCACGGCCCACGGCCGCCGGGCGCGCAGGGCCCGGTCGAAGCGCCGGCGCCACAGCTCGCTCCACAGCGTCAGCGGCGGCCCGAAGGAGGGCTGCGCCACGCCGTCGGCGTACAGCGTGCGCGGGCCGGCCAGGGCCAGGGCCGGGTCGGCGTCGAGGGCCGCCGCCAGCGTCTTTAGGGCGCCCGGTTGCAGCTCGGTGTCCGGGTTGAGCAGCAGCACGCGCTCCGCGAGCGCCAGGGCCAGGGCCTGGTTGCAGGCCGCTCCGAAACCGAGGTTGCGCTCGTTGCGCAGCAGGCGCAGCCCCGGGCGCAGGCGTGCCACGTGCTCCGCCGTGCCGTCGGGGCTGGCGTTGTCGACCAGCAGCAGCTCGAAGGGCAGGCCGGCGTGGCGGTCGAGGGCCTCGAGGCAACCCTCCACGTGGCCGCGGCCGTTGTAGGTCACGATCACCACCGAGACGGCCGGTGGCGCCCCGCTCATCGGAGGGCCTCGGTCAGTGCGGCGCGCGTGCGCAGCGCCACGTCGCTCCAGCTGTGGCGGGCGGCCAGGGCCCGCCCCCGGGCGGCGAGGTCCCGGCCGAGGGCCGGGTCGGCCAGCACCCGCTCCAGCGCGTCGGCGACGGCGTCCACGTCGCCCGGGTCCACCGTCAGGGCGGCGGCGCCGAAGATCTCGCTCAGGGCCGGCCGGTCGCTGACCACCAGCGGCACGCCGCGGGCTGCGG
>JBDIBD010000059.1:0-14765 GCA_039812725.1 Vicinamibacteria bacterium
GCTGCTGACGGCCGGCGGTCGCTTCGGCCCGCAGCCGGCCAGGCCGACGGCCAGCGCCAGGGTCAGGGCCAGTCGCAGGGTGCTCGTGGCTCTCATGACTTCCTCCTCACGGGCCCCAGTCGGGCTGAACGTTGTTGCCCGGGCCTGCAGCCAGGGTCTGCACGAGCTGCCCCAGCCGGTCCGCCACGGTGATCTGCCAGCTCCCGCCGCGGTTGCAGGAGAAGGCCAGGTGGCGCCCGCTCGGCGCCCAGGTAGGGTACTCGCAGCTGCCGCGCCCCTCGGTGAGCTGCCGCACCTGCCGGGTGGTCAGGTCGATCACGGCGATCTCGAAGCCGCCCTCGATGCGCGAGGTGTAGGCGATCTCGGGATTGGCCTTGTCGGGGCTCCAGGCGCAGGCGTCGTTGTAGTTGCCGATGGTGGACAGCCGGCGCACGTTGAGGCCCTCGCTGTCCATCATCCACAGCTGCGGGGTGCCGGTGCGGTTGGAGGTGAAGGCCAGCTCGTTGCCGGTCGGGCTCCAGCACGGGGCGGTGTCGGCCGAGGGGTGGTTGGTGACGCGCCGGGCCCCGCTGCCGTCCGCGTTCGCCACCCAGATCTCCATGTTGCCGGACTTGTTGCTGGCATAGGCGAGGCGCGTGCCGTCGGGGCTGAAGGCCGGCGCGAAGGCCTGGGCCCCCTGGCCGCCCGTCAGGTTGCGGGCCGGCTGGCCCTCGTAGATGCGGGCCAGGTAGATGTCGGGACTGCCCTGGCGGTAGGAGACGTAGGCCAGCGAGCGGCCGTCGGGGGCCCAGTTGGGCAGGATGTTGAGGGACTGGTTGACGGTCACGCGGCGTGGGTTGTAGCCGTCGTAGTCCATCAGGTACAGCTCCTTCCCGCGCTTCTCCTTGGTGGCGTCGCGGTCCGAGACGAAGGCGATGCGGGTGCGGGCCACGCCGCGGTTCTGGGTCAGCCCGACGATCTCGTCCGAGGCCTGGTGGGCGAAGATGCGCGGGTTGTCGGCCTTGCCCGAGTAGCGCTTGGACAGCATCGTCTGGCCCGAGTCCACGAAGAAGACCCGCAGCTCGAGCGACAGGTCGCCGCCCGCCACGGCGGCCTTGGTGACCACCAGGATCTTGGCGCCGATGCCCTTCCAGTCCTCCATGTTGGGCGCGTCCGGGTTGAGCGACGGGATGGCCGAGTAGAGGCTGTCGGGGACGAACTGGAACAGGTTCTCGAAGCGCAGGTCGTTGCGCAGCACCTGGGTGACCACCCGGCAGGCCTCGCGGCTGGCCTCGTCGCCGGCGCGCGGGACGCACTCGGGCACCGCCACGCGCGGCGAGGTGCCGCCGCCGGTGATGACGATGGTCGGCGACTGCGCCTGGCCAGCGCGCGGGGCCAGCAGCCACAGCACCACGCCAGCGGCGAGTGCTGCGAGGAGCCTACGTCTCCGGCTTGAAGACGGCGCGTATCGTGTAAGCATCAGTGCCATACATCCTGGGCAAGGGGCCGAACGGCGCCGCGGAGAAGATCGCGCGCTGGGCGGCCATGTCCACCGACGGGATTCCGGACGACTCGATCAGGCGCACGTCCGCGACCGAGCCGTCCCCGCGGATCGTGAAAGAGATGGCCACCGGAGGGTAGGCCGCGCCGCGCAGCTGCTGGGTCCAGATCACCCAGATCTTGCGCTGCACGCTGGCCAGGTACCAGTCGCCGTTGGGGTCGGTGCCGCCGGGGACGCCCGGGCCCGCCGGCCCGAAGGACAGCCCGGGCGTCTGCGACGTCGTGCCGGTGGCCCCCGGCAGCCCCGGCGAGGTCGAGCGCGGCGCCGTGCTCGTGGCCCCCGGCTTGACCCGCTCGCGCTCCGCTTCCTTCTTGGCGTTCTTCGGGCGTTTCGCGTCCGGGTCGGCCAGGCCCTTGCGGGGCTCCTCCTTGGGGGGCTTGAGGATTTTCTTCGGGTCGGGGGCGGGCGGCTCCGGCGCCGGCGGCTGGGTCACCGGCGGCGCGGGCTGGGGGGCCGGGGCCGCCTCTCCGGGGGCGGGGTTGGGGACGTTGGGGACGCCGGCGCCGCCCGGAGGCAGCGCCACCGCGAACCCGTCCGTGACGTCGAGCTTGGGCTGGGGCGGGAAGAGCAGCGGCACCACGACGCCGACGACCAGGATGGCGGCGTGCACGGCCGACGACACGCCCAGGCCGAGGCCGAAACCGCGCTCCTCGGCCGCGCGCTCGACCAGCACCCGGTCGACGGCGTCGTTCACCTGGGCCTCTTCTCGCCGGGCAGCACGTAGACGAAGCCGATCTGCTCGACGCCCGCCTTCTTGAGCTTGTCGACCACGTCGATCACCTTGCCGTAGCGCAGGCCTTCGTCGGCGCGCAGGTAGGCCACCTTGGCCTGCTGGCGCGCCATGTGGCCGCGGATCTCGTCCTCGAGCAGTACGGCGTTGACCGGCTTGTCGTTGACGTAGATGCGACCCTCGGCGTTGACCGACACGGTCACACGGTCCTCGGGCTCGATCTTGGGCTGGTTGGCCACCGGCAGCTCGACGTCGATGCCGCGGCTCATCATCGGGGCGGTGACCATGAACACCAGCAGCAGCACCAGCACCACGTCGACCAGCGGCGTGACGTTGATCTCGCCCATCATCGGAGCGCCCCCGCGCGAGCGCAGCCCCCGGTACGTGGCAGCGGCGCCCGAGGCCCCCGAGCCGGAACCGCCCGACCCGAAGCTCACGTGAAGTTACGCTCCACGATGTTCAGGAATTCCATGGCGAAGTCGTCCATCAACGCCGACAGCACGCGCAGCCGGCTGCTGAAGTAGTTGAAGAAGACGGCGGCCGGGATCGCCGCGGCCAAGCCGGCGGCGGTGGTGATGAGGGCCTCGGAGATGCCCGGGGCGACCACGGCCAGGTTGGCCGAGCCCATGCGGCCGATGTCGCCGAAGGCGTTCATGATGCCCCACACGGTGCCGAACAGCCCCACGAAGGGCGTCACGCTCGCGGTGGTGGCCAGGAAGCTGATCCGGCGCTCGAGGCGCGTGCTCTCGGCGGTGGCCGCGCGCGCCAGGGCGCGCGACAGCGACTCGAGGCTCCGCACGGTGGGTTTCGCGGGCGGGGAAGACTGGCCGCTGCCGCGCACCTGCTGGTTGAGCTCGACGTAACCCGCCTGGAAGACGCCCACCAGGGGGCTGGCCCTGAGCTGGGGGCAGACCGCGTTGACCTCGGAGAACTTGGCGCTCTTCCGGAAGATCTCGATGAAGGTCTCGGACTGGGCGCGCGCCTTCCGCAGGGTCAGCCCCTTGTAGAGGATGATCGACCAGGAGATCAGCGAAAAGACCAGTAGCGCCAGCAGGACGAAGCGCGCGACCCAGCCGGAGCGCGCCAGGAGCTCGGCGGCGCCGCCGGAGAAGGCCTGGGGGGACTGGGCGAGGAGGGTGATGAGCAAGCCTTGAACCTCTCTAAATAGCGCTATCGATTGAGGATGACACAAGGGATAGTGGGTGTCAACGCAAGCCTCTGGCAGTCCTCCCGCCCCCTTGAGACGCACGGACCCGCGGCGGCGCTGCGTAGCCGCAGGCTTTCGTTTACACGCGCACCGCCGCGTGCTAGGCTTGGGGAGCCCGTCAGATGCTTAACATCCTTACTATCAATAACATAGCTCTAGTTTCCAGGGTCGAGATGCGGCTCGGCTCCGGGTTGACACTCCTGACGGGCGAAACCGGCTCCGGAAAGTCGATCCTGGTGGACGCGCTCTCCCTGGTCCTGGGCAGCCGGGCCTCGGCCGACCTGATCCGCACCGGAGAGGACTCGGCCACCGTCGAGGCGGCCTTCGACCTGACCCCGGCCCTGCGGAACGGCCTGCTCCAGCGCGGTCTGCCCAGCCTCGGGGACGAGTTGGTGGTGCGGCGCGAGATCAACGTGGCCGGACGCGGGCGCGCCACCGTCAACGGCGCCCTGGTCCCGGTGGCCACGCTGCGCGAGCTGGCGCCGCTCCTGGTCACGGTGTACGGCCAGCACGAGCCCCAGGGGCTGCTCGACCCGGCTGGCCACATCGAGCACCTCGACCGCTTCGGGGAGGTCGATGCCGGCCGACTGGCCGGGCTGCACGCCAGCCTGCGGACGGTGGAAGGCCGGTTGGAGGAGCTGCGGCGCGATCGGCGCGAGCTGGAGCGGCGCCGCGAGATGCTCCATTTCCAGGTCCAGGAGATCGAGCGGGCCGGGCTGGCGCCAGGCGAAGAGGATGAGCTGCGGCAGGAGCGGCTGCGCTGCCAGAACGCCAGCCGCCTGGCTGGCCTGTCGAGCGAGGCCTACGCGCTCTTGTACGAGGACGAGGGCGCGGCCCTGTCGCGCCTCGGCCAGGCTTTCCGACGGGTCGAGGAGCTGGCCGCCATCGACCCGCGCTTCGAGGGCTACCTGAAGTCCCGACCCGAGGTCATGGGCGTGCTCGAGGACCTCGCGTATTACTTGAGGGACTACTCCGGCCACCTGGAGGTCAGCCCCGAGCGGCTCGACGAGATCGAGCACCGGCTGGCCCTGATCGAGCGTCTGAAGCGGAAGTACGGCGCGCGGGTCGAGGAGGTCATCGACTTCGGGCGGCAGTGCCGGAGCCAGCTCGAGGGGCTGGGCGACCCCGAGGAGGTGGAGCAGCGCCTCGAGGCAGAGCGGGCAACGCTGGCGAGCAGCTACTTCGAGGCTGCTCGCACCGTCTCGGCCCTGCGCCGGTCGAAGGCCCGCGAGCTCGAGCAGCGCCTCGAGAAGGAGCTGCGCCAGCTGGCCATGGAGCGCACCCGCTTTCGGGTGCGGGTGGCTCCCGAGCCGTTGCCGGAGAAGCCGGCGGGCACCGAGGGCTGGCAGCCCAACGGCTTCGACACGGTGGAGTTCCTGCTGGCGCCCAACGTCGGAGAGGAGCTGCGGCCGCTCGAGCGCGTGGCCTCGGGCGGGGAGCTCTCGCGCCTTCTGCTGGCGCTGAGCTGCGCGGCCCCGGCCGAGGACGAGGCGGCCAGCCTGGTCTTCGACGAGGTGGACGCCGGCATCGGCGGGCGGGTGGCCGACGTGGTCGGACGCAAGCTGGCCCAGCTGGCCCGCGGGCGCCAGGTTCTGTGCGTGACCCACCTGCCGCAGATTGCAGCCTTCGCCGATCACCACTACCTTGTACGGAAGTCGGTGAAGGCGGGTCGGACCCTGACCTCCGTGGAGGCGCTCGACGCTGCGGGGCGGGTGGAGGAGCTGGCGCGCATGATGGGCGGCGAGACCGTGGGAGCGGCGGCGCGCGAGCACGCCACCCAGCTGCTGCGCCTGGCGCGCGGTTAGCCGGCCCGGGGAGAGGGGACCGCCGGATGAGCCAGTCGTCGCGGCCGAAGCGCTACTTCATCGAGACGTTCGGCTGCCAGATGAACGTCAACGACTCGGAGAAGGTGGCCGGGATGCTCCAGGCCCGCGGCTACGAGCCGGCCGACTCGGCCCGCCAGGCCGACGCCGTCTTCATCAACACCTGCGCGGTGCGGGAGAAGGCGGCGCAGAAGCTCTCGCACGCCGTCGGGCGCCTCAAGCGCCTGCGCAAGTCCAATCCGGAGTTGAAGATCGCCGTGGGTGGCTGCGTCGCCCAGCTGCACGGCCCCGAGATCCTGGAGCGCTCCCCGGAGATCGACCTGATGGTCGGGACGCACAACCTGGCGGCGGTGCCGGAGCTCCTCGATCGGGCCTGGACGGGCGAGCGCGGGCTGATGGAACTCGACCGCAAGGCCGACCGCTTCGCGGTCCCCGACGAGCACGTGGCTCACGGCAACCCCGTGCGCGCCTACGTCACCGCCATGGAGGGCTGCAACCACGTCTGCAGCTTCTGTGTCGTGCCGCGCACGCGTGGACCGGAGGTCTGCCGCCCGGCGACGGCCATCGTCGCGGAGGCCGAGGCGGTGGTGGCTCGGGGCCTTCCCGAGGTGATGCTGCTGGGCCAGACCGTCAACGCCTACCAGCATGGGGGCGTCGACTTCTCCGGGCTGCTCGAACGGGTCGCAGCGGTCCCTGGGCTGCGTCGCCTGCGGTTCACCACGTCGCACCCGGAGCACGTCGACCCTCGGCTCGCCGAGGCCTGGACGCGCCTCGACAACCTCTGCCCCTACCTGCACCTGCCGGTCCAGTCCGGGTCCGACCGGCTGCTCGTGTCGATGCGCCGGGGCTACACCTCGGCAGAGTATGTCGAGAAGGTGGAGCTGCTCAGGGCCGCCCGGCCCGACCTCGCGCTGACCAGCGACGTGATCTGCGGCTACCCGGGCGAGACCGAGGCCGACTTCGAGGCGACGTTGCGTCTCGTCGAGCACTGCCGATTCGAGGGGCTGTTCGTTTTCGCCTACTCGGCCCGGCCGGGGACGACCGCGCTACGCCTCGAGGACGACGTCCCCGAAGCCGAGAAGCTGCGCCGTGTGAACGTGCTCAACTCCCTGCAGCAGCGAGCCCAGGAGGCCCGCAACCAGTCACGGGTGGGCAGCACGGAGCGGGTTCTCGTGGAGGGCTGGGACGAGGGCAAGGGGCGCCTCTTCGGGCGCAGCGAGCACTTCCGGCTGGTCCATTTCCCGGGCCCGCCCGACCTCCGGGGCCGCTTCTGCGACGTGCGCGTGACCGTGGCGGGTCCCAACGCCCTGGTCGGAGAGCTGGTTTCCGTCGCTCCTCGTTGACCGCCGCCGTCGTGGTCCCTATATTCCAACCAGCGTGTCCATGCAGATCGAGATGACCATCTCCGGGTTGATGATCGACCCGGTGACCAAGATGCCGATCGTGGTCCTCCGGGATGGCGACGGGCGTCGGGTGCTGCCGATCTGGGTAGGCCTGTTCGAGGCCAACGCCATCGCCCTGCAGATGGAGCGGGTCCAGACGCCCCGGCCCATGACGCACGACCTCCTCAAGAACGTGGTCGAAGGGCTGGCGGCGCGCGTCGAGCGCGTGGTGGTCTGCGATCTGCGCGACAACACCTTCTACGCCGCGATCCACCTGGTCACGGCCGACGTCCTCAAGCTGGTGGACGCCCGTCCCTCGGACGCCATGGCCCTCGCGCTGCGGGCTGGCGCGCCCATCTTCGTCGAGGAGGCCGTGATCGACCGGGCCCACGCGCCCGTCCCCGAGGAAGGCGACATGGACCTCGGGCGCCTCCGGCGCTGGCTCGAGAGCCTCACCGAGGACGAGCTGGGCCAGTACAAGATGTGATCCGTCGCACTCCGCCGCTGCGGGGCGCAACCGCGCCTTGACCGCCGCTCCCTCCGGAAACTAAGATCCGCCCACTCATGAAGCTCGAGCCCCGAGAGGTGCACCCTTGGCCGTGATCGCGATCGCGAATCAAAAGGGGGGCGTGGGCAAGACCACCACGGCCATCAATCTCGCTGCGGGGCTCGCCATGCGCGGCCGTCACACGCTGCTGGTGGACCTCGACCCGCAGGCCAACTCGAGCATGACGTACCTCGACGTCCGCACCGTCGAGCGCTCGATGTTCGACGTCCTGTCGGGCGACTGCGATCTGCCGGAGATCGTGCGCCAGACCGGTGTGGTCGGCCTCGACCTGGCCCCCTCCCGGATCTCGCTGGCCAAGCTCGACGTCAAGCTGGTGGGCGAGATCGACGGCTACTACCGGCTCAAGGACCGCCTTGAGCCCGTGCGGGGCCAGTACGACTTCATCGTGATCGACACCCCGCCCACCCTCGGCATCATCACCGTCAACGCCCTGGTGGCCGCCACCCACCTGCTGGTGCCTGTCCAGTCGAGTTACTTCGCTCTCGAAGGCACCGACGACCTTCTCGAGACCGTCGAGAAGATCCGCTCCCGGCCCAACCCGGGGCTGAAGTTGCTCGGGGCCGTCATCACGCTGCACGACAAGCGCACCACGCTGTCTCGCGACGTCCAGAAGGCCATCAGCCAGGTCTTTGGCGACCGCGTTTTCCAGACCACCATCTCCAAGAGCATCCGGCTGGAGGAGAGCCCGGCTCACCGCGAGCCGATCTTCACCTTCGCCCCGCAGTCCAGCGGGGCCTACGAGTACTATCGCTTGTGCGAGGAGGTCATCGAGCGTGTCTAACATCCGCCGACTGGGCCTGCCGGAGACGCTGCGCATGCGCCACGACCCGCACTTCGTCGAACAGTTGGCCCGCCCAGCTGGGCTGCCGGTCGGGCGGATGCTCCCGATCGAGAGCCTCAAGCCGAACCCGAACCAGCCGCGCCGCCACATGGGCGACATGACCGAGCTGATCGCCTCGGTGCGTGAGAAGGGCGTCCTCGAGCCGATCCTCGTCAGGCGGCGGGGCGAGGGGTACGAGATCATCGCAGGCGAGCGCCGCTACCGGGCGGCCTGCGAGGCGGGGCTCGACGAGGTCCCCTGCGTCGTGCGCGACTCCGATGACGCCGAGGTCATGGAGATCGCGCTGATCGAAAACCTGCAGCGCAAGGACCTGCATCCCTTCGAGGAGGCCGACGGCCTCAAGGCCCTGGCCGACCGCTTCGACTACACGCACGAGAGGATGGCCGAGCGGCTCGGGAAGAGCCGCACCTCGGTCACCGAGATCCTCTCGCTGGCCGCCATGCCGGAACAGGTCCGGGAACTCTGTCGGCTGGCCGACATTTCCTCCAAGTCATTGCTCCTACAGATTGTTAGGCAGTCGGACCCAGACAAAATGGTGACGCTCATCCAGCGCCTGCAGCAGGACGGGAACGCCACGCGCCAGGCCGCCAGGCAGGCTCGCAAGGAGACGAAGGGCAAGGGCGGACGGGGGCGCCCGAAGAACTACGTCTTCCGCTTCCAGCCGCGGGAGAAGTCCTTCAGCCTGGCGCTCCAGTTCAAGCGCAGCGACGTTCCCAAGTCCGAGATCGTGCGAACCCTCGAGCGGATCCTCGAGGAGCTGAGACGGGGCGACGGCGACTAGCTGGCGGCGCGCTCGATCACGATCCGGTCCACGAGGGCCCCGACGGCCCGGTGGGCTCCCACCCAGAGATAGACTGCTGCGAGGGCCGCGCCAGCCCAGCGCCCGAACCGCACGTTGAGCCAGTCCCAAAGAAGCCCAAGGCCCACGCAGCCGAGGGGGGCGATGACCTCGAGGTCCTTGTTGTACCGGACCAGGTTCGGTCCCGGCAGGCTGCCCGAGGCGAAGTTCAGGAGCAGGTAGGTCGACGCCCAGACCAAGGTCAGCCGTCGCAGGTCGGCGTCAGGCGCGCGTCGGACGGCGAGCAGGAGCCCGGCCAGGACGGCCGGGACGAGCGCCTCGTGGAAGATCCAGAAGCGCCAGGCCGCCTTGCGCAGACCCCGGTCGAAGACGAAGCCGGGGCCCGAGAATGGGTCGTCGGCCTCCTCCGCCGTCGGTTTGCCGGCCTCGAGGCCCACGCGGGCCAGCACGATCTCCTCGCCCGCCATCGGCACGCCCCGGCGCATGTCGAGGAAGATCGGCAGGTAGCGGCCGTAGAAGACCATCGAGAGGAGCACTCCAGCAACTCCGGCGGCCAGCAGGCCGACCTGGCGGCGGCGCCCGGCGGGGGAGCGGTCGGCAGCCACATGAACCAGCAGGAGGAGCGGAAGCAGCAGCCCCAGGTTCAGCACCGACTGGGTGTAACAGAGCAGCGCTACGGCCACGAAGCCCGCCAGGGCGAGCGCCTGCCGCCACTCGCCCAGCCGAGGCCAGCGCCAGGCCAGGAAGCAGAGCAGGCAGGCGTCGACGAAGTGACCGAGCAGGGCCGGGAAGTACGCCAGGCTGAGGCGGACCAGGAAGATGGGGAGGAGCGGCACGGCCGCGGCGGCGGCCAGGGCGGCCGTACGCGATGGGGTGAATCGCCGGGCCAGCGCGAACACGACCAGGGCCTCGAGGCTGTTGGCCACCGCAGCGAGCGTGCTGACGGCCGCCTCCGGCCGGAGCCCGCCGAGCTTCAGGAGCGGCCAGCAGAGGACGTAGAAGACCGGCGGATAGGGGAAGGCGTACCAGTGGCCGCTCTCGTACTGCAGGCCCAGACTGTACCGAAACTGGTTGGCCGTGTACGTCCGCAGGAACTCCGGGAGGCCCAGCTTGCCGAGCTCGCGGGCGAAGACCGCGTGGACGCGCACGTCAGGGTAGAAGTACTCGGGATGGAACAGGATCGTCGCCCGCACGGCCATGGCCGCCATCACGATCGCCGTCAGCGCGGCGAGGGTCCCACCCGGTCCAAGCCCCAGCGCTTCGGCCGCCTTCCGGGTGCGGCCCAGGACGACGGAGATCACGCCGACCAGCAGGACGGGCCCGAGCCCGAGGCGGAGGATGCGCTCGGCCGCGAGCGGGTCGGAGGCCAGCCCCAGGCTCGCGGCGCCCGCCAGCACGACCCCGGCGGCCAGGGCTGGCCCGGGCCCGCTCCCGGCAGCCAGCAGCAGCGCCCACGCGCCCACCACCAGCGCCAGGGCGCGCACCAGCGTCCCTGGCGATGTCGCCCAGGCGCTTCCGGCTGGGCGCTCGATCTCGACCCAGTCGAGGGCGATGCCCAGGGCGCGCGGATGGGAGGACACGGCCTGCAGGTCGATGCGCAGGGGCACGCTACCGTCGAGAAGGGGAAGCCGGAGTTCCCGGATCGAATACGGGCGACGGGCGTCGGACGGGCTGTCCGCCGACAGCTCGAAGCTGCCTGCCACGAGCCCCTGGACGGCCACGACCACTTGGGCGGGCTCGGGGAAGTGGCGGCGGGCCCGCAGGCGGAGCGTGAAGCCCTCGCCTCGGATCCCCAGCGGCAGCGTGATGCGTGAGGAGAGCGTGGTCCAGTGGAAGATCGTCCGGCCGTCACGCTCCCAATCGTCGCGGAAGCCCGCCACGTACTCGGGGTCGTTGGGACCCAGGTTCAGGAACGCCCGCGCCGCGGTGCGCTCGGCGGCCAGCACGCCCAGCCACGTGGCACCGGCCAGGAGGAGCCCGGCCGCGAGCTGTCGCCCGACGCTCCTTCCGGCTCGAGACCCGACCTCGACCGAAGGCATGATCGTCTTTTGATTCAATAAGTTACGTGTGCAGAAGGACGGCCGCGTAGTAGTCGCAGATGCCGCTCTTCAGGGTCTCTTCGTGCTCGATGCGGAAGCGTTCCCGATAGAGGGTTCGGTAGGCCTCGACCTCGCGGATGTGCTCGCCGTTCTCGACACTGTGGATCAGGTGGCCGATCAGGTTGAGTTTCGAGATGGCCGGGATGTCCTCGATCACCAGCACGTGGCCACCCGGCACCAGCAGCCGATGGCACTCGGAGAGCACGGCCCGCACGACCTCGTCCGGGAGGTGGTGGAGCAACCCGAAGATCAGGATCTGGTCGAAGCGCTGGTCGGGGAGCTCGAGCTGGCGGGCGTCGGCCACAACGAAGGCGCCCTTGCGGTGCTGGCGGGCCCAGTCGATGTAGCGGGGGTTGAGGTCCGCGCCGACGTAGTCGCCCTGCTCGAACAAATCCGAGAACGCGCCGGGGCCGCAGCCCAGGTCGAGGGTGCGGACGCCCGGGGAGAGCTTCAGGTCCCTGCGGATCACGGCCCGAATGGCCTTGAAGTCGTTCTCGAGAAGGCTCCGGCAGAAGATGAACAGGACCGGGTGGTCGGAGATCTTCTCGACGACTTTGGCGAGGAGGCCCATGCGAGGCTGGGGAGTCTAGCGGAGCCCCCCGGGAGCGTCAACGCAGCGGGGCCTCTGGTAGCATCTCGCCCCGTGAGCGACTCATCCCTGGGCGGCGCGGCGGACGACTGGTGCCTCGTGACGGGCGCCTCGAGCGGCATCGGCGCGGCCTACGCCCGGGCCCTGGTGCGCGCCGGGCGGCGCGTCGTGCTCGTGGCGCGGCGGGCCGACAGGCTGGAAGCGTTGGCGGCCGAGCTGGGCGGGCCGGACAGGGCGGTGGCGATCCGCGCCGACCTCGCGGCTGCCGGCGGGCCGGCGCGGCTCTGCGAGGAACTCGAACGGCGGGATCTACGCGTGGGACTCCTGCTGAACAACGCGGGCTCGGGAGACACCGGGGCTTTCGCCGACCAGCCGCTCGACCGGCTGTCGGCCATGATCGACCTCAACTGCCGGTCCGTGGTCGAGCTGACGCGCCTGCTCCTGCCCGGCATGCTGGCCCGGCGCTCCGGGGCGGTCGTCAACGTGGTCTCCACGGGGGCCTTCCAGCCCGTCCCGTACCTGGCCGTGTACGCCGCCAGCAAGAGCCTCGTGCTCTCCTTCACGGAGGCGCTGGCGACCGAGCTGAAGGGCAGTGGCGTGCGGGTCCAGGCCCTGTGCCCGGGCCTCACGGAGACCGAGTTCTTCGAGGTGGCCCGCACGGCGCCCGGGATGCGGGTGAACCGACTGCCGCGCGCCCGCCCCGAGGCCGTGGCGGCGGCCTCGCTGCGCGGGCTCCGATCGGGACGGCTGCGGGTCTTTCCCGTGCTGACCGACCGGCTCGTGGCCCTGCTCGTGAGGTTCCTGCCCGGGGCGCTGGTGCGCGCCACCGCCGCCAGACTCTACAGGGAGGGCTGACCGGACCCTTTCCCTCAAGGGCTGGGGCTGATATGATGACGCACCTCGTTCCCGGGGGGAGGTGTTTGCGTACCTCCCGAGCGAGCAGCGAGCAGGAGAGGTGCCCATGGAGGCCGCCCAGAAGCACGAGGCCGAGACGTCGACGTTCGCAGAGTACGACTACAGCAACTTCTACTATGGCGCCGGCGACGACCCGCTGAACCTGCTGGGGCCCTTCTCCCAGTGGTACCGCGAGGCGGTGCCGAACGGCTACTACCTCTACTCGGAGCCGCTGCAGACGGCGCCGGGCGCCCACGTCCAGGTCCGCGACCGGAAGACGGGCGAGGTGCGCGAGCTGTTCAACCTGGCCTCCTACAACTACCTGGGCATCTCCTACCGCGACGAGGTCAAGCAGGCGGCCATCGAGGCCATCCAGCGTTACGGCCTGGGCGCCTCGGGCTCGCCCATCCTCTCGGGCACCTTCGACATCCACAACGAGCTGGCCTCGGCCGTGGCGTCCTTCAAGGACAAGGAAGCGGCCATCGTCTTCCCGACCGGCTACAGCGCCAACGTGGGCTTCATCTCGGCCCTGATGCGCTCGGGCGACACCATCCTGCTCGACCAGTACTCGCACGCCTCGATCGTGGACGGGGCCATCCTGGCCAAGTCGAACACGGTCTTCTTCCGCCACAACAACCCGCTCGACCTGGAGCGCAAGCTGCAGCGCTGCAAGGGCAAGAAGCTGGTGGTGGTGGAGGGCGTCTACTCCATGGACGGCGACGTCTGCGTGCTGCCGGAGATCGTCGAGGTGGCCAAGCGCCACGGCGCCCGCATCCTGATCGACGAGGCCCACTCGACCTTCCTCTTCGGCCCCAACGGCCGCGGCGTGGCCGAGCACTTCGGCCTGGACGGCGAGATCGACTTCCACCTGGGCACCTTCTCGAAGAGCCTGGGCGGACAGGGCGGGTTCGTGTGCGGGTCGAAGGACCTGGTCGACTACGTCAACGCCTTCGGGCGCTCGCGCTTCTTCTCCTGCAACCTGGCCCCGGCCCTGGCGGCCGGGCTGCTGCGCGGCATCCGTATCGTCGAGGAGGAGCCGCAGCTGCGCACGCGCCTGTGGAGCAACGTGGCCTTCCTGCGGCGGCGCTTCGCCGAGGAAGGCATCGACATCGGCAAGTCGACCTCGCAGGTCATGCCGGTGCTGGTCAACAACGACGCCAAGGTCTTCTCCGTGGCCGAGAAGATCCAGCGGCGCGGGCTCTACCTGCAGCCCGTCACCTACCCGGCCGTGCCGAAGCACAAGTCGCGGCTGCGTGTCTCGGTCTCGGCGGCCCACAGCGAGGCCGACCTGGAGCGGGCGGTGGGGATCATCGGCGGGGTGCTGCGCGAGGAGGGGATCATCCAGTGAGCTTGACCCGCTACGGGTACTCGAACGCCATCAACGGCTTCTTCGAGTTCCCGACCGACAATGCCCGGCGGCTGCTGCCGCGCCACCTCGAGCCGGTCGAGCTGCACCACGGCACGTCCATCTTCGCCCTGACCTGCTTCGAGTTCACCGAGAGCATGGTCGGCCCGTACGGCGAGGTGGTCATGGCCGTGATCGTCTCGCCGCTGGTCAAGCCGGGGGAGCGCCTGCCCAAGTCGGCCTTCTACCCCTACCAGGTGGCCACCACCACCAAGGCGGCCCGCGACCACGCCATCGAGCGCTGGCACCTGCCGCACTGGATGGAGGACGTCGAGATCGACTTCGAGCGCGGCCCCGGGAAGCTGGGCGCGCGCGTGCGCGCCGGCGGAGCGCCGGTGGCCGACCTGAACGTCTACGAGCACTCCTGGTCGCCGGTCTCGCACCTCTACCAATCCTTCATGAAGGACGACTCGGGGGCCTACCTGGCCCACATCGAGATGCAGGGCGAGCAGAGCGAGCACGAGGACGAGCGTGGCAGCCTCAAGCTGTACGACCACCCCTTCAACTCCGGCCTGGTCATCGAGGACGTGCTCGACACGCCCTTCCGCGAGATCTGGATGCGGAACGGGCAGCAGCTGTTCGACCCGCTGAAGCAGCTGCAGCTGGCCTGATCGCCGGCGGTCACGCCGCGGCGCGGAACATGGACTCAGCCCTGCCGGCGAAGGAGCGCTCGACCTTCGTCATCTTCAACCCGGGCGCCGGGCGCGGTCGCGGCGCCCGGCTGGTCGAGCCGCTGCTCTCCGCCTTGGCCGGGCTGCCGGTCGAGCACGCCCTGACCCGCGCCGCCGGGCTCGAGGCCGACCTGGCCCAGGAGGCCGCCGAGCGCGGCTTCGCCCTGGTGGTGGCCGTGGGCGGCGACGGCACCTGGGGCAACGCCGCCAACGGCCT
>JBDIBD010000060.1:0-14724 GCA_039812725.1 Vicinamibacteria bacterium
CGTGGACGCCCAGGCCGGCGTGACGCGCATCCCGATCGACGAGGCCATGCGCATCTACGTCGAGCGGGCCGCGGCCGGCCAGGCGGCGCACCCGTTCGCGTCCTCGCCGGCCGCCGCCTCGGCGCCGGCCGCGGTGGCCCACCCGTGACTCGCTCCCTGCGGCTGGCCTGCGGGCTGGCCCTGCTGTCCCCCGGGCTGCTGGCGCAGCAGCCCCCGGTGGCCCAGGGCGCCCCCGCCGGCGCGGCCCCGGCGGCCCTGCGCGACGTGGGCTTCGACCAGCGCCTGGGCGAGGGGCTGCCCCTCGATGCGGAGTTCCGCGACGAGCAGGGGCGCACGGTCAGGCTGGGCGACTACTTCGGCAAGAAGCCCGTGGTGCTGTCGCTGGTCTACTACCAGTGCCCGATGCTGTGCACCCTGACCCTCAACGGGCTGAGCAGCGCGCTCTCGGTGCTGCAGCTCGACGTGGGCAAGGATTTCGAGGTCGTGACGGTCAGCTTCGAGCCCAAGGACACGCCGGAGCTGGCCACCGCCAAGAAGGACACCTACCTGAAGCGCTACAAGCGCGCGGGCGCCGAGAAGGGCTGGCACTTCCTGACCGGCGACACCATGTCGATCATGCGCCTGACCCAGGCGGTGGGCTTCCGCTACGCCTGGGACGAGCGCACGCGCCAGTGGGCCCACCCGGCGGGCATCGTGGTGGCCACGCCAGAAGGGCGCCTGGCGCGCTACCTCTACGGCGTCGAGTACGCGCCGCGCGACCTGCGCCTGGCGCTGGTCGAGGCCTCGGCCGGCAAGGTCGGCTCGCCGGTCGACGCCGTCGTCCTGTACTGCTACCAGTACGACCCGAGCACCGGCCGCTACAGCGCCGCCATCATGCGCCTCGTGCGCCTGGGGGCGACCCTGACGCTGCTGGCCCTGGGAGCGTTCGTCGTGGTCATGTTGCGCCGGGAGCGCGCCTCCCGGCCGCAGGAGCCCTGAGCCTTCTATGCAGTGGACGGGACCCTTGCCCTACATGCCGGAGCAGGCCTCGAGCGTGGCCCCCGAGGTCGACGCGCTGTACCTGTTCCTGGTCGGCATCAGCATCTTCTTCGGCGTCCTCATCGCCGCCCTGGTGGTGGGCTTCGCGGTGCGCTACCGGCGCCGCTCCGAGGACGAGAAGACGCCCCACATCCACGGCTCGGCCCTGCTCGAGGTGGCCTGGAGCGCGATCCCGCTGGCGATCGTGATGGCGGTGTTCTTCTGGAGCGCCAAGATCTACTTCGACATCAACCGCGCCCCGCAGAACCCCATGGAGGTCTACGTGGTCGGCAAGCGCTGGATGTGGAAGCTCCAGCACCTGACCGGCCAGCGCGAGATCAACCAGCTGCACGTGCCGGTGGGGGTGCCGGTCAAGCTGACCCTGACCTCCGAGGACGTGATCCACTCGTTCTTCGTGCCGGCCTTCCGCATCAAGAAGGACGCCATCCCCGGGCGCTACACGAGCCTGTCGTTCACGGCCACCAAGGCCGGGCGCTACCACCTGTTCTGCGCGGAGTACTGCGGCACGCAGCACTCCGGCATGATCGGCGAGATCGTGGTGCTCGAGCCGCACGAGTTCCAGGAGTGGCTGGCCGGCGGCGCCGCCGCCACCTCGCCGGCCGCCGCCGGCGAGAAGCTGTTCAAGGACCTGGCCTGCATCACCTGCCACAAGGGCGACACCGGCGCGCGCGGCCCCGCCCTGGCGGGCGTCTTCGGCAGCGACGTGAGGCTGGCCGACGGCAGCGTGGTCAAGGCCGACGAGAGCTACCTGCGCGAGTCGATCGTCAACCCCACCGCGCGCGTGGTGGCCGGCTACCAGCCGATCATGCCCACCTTCCAGGGCGTGGTCAGCGAGGAGCAGCTGATGCAGCTGGTGGCCTACATCCAGACCCTCAAGCGCGAGGGCCAGGGCGCCCCGCCGGCCGCCGCACCGGCCGGCGCGGGCCAGCCGAAGGGCGGGCAGTGAGATGACGACCACGAGCACGGGCGCCGAGCGCCGCAACTACCTCAACGCCAGCGAGGGCCTGCTCTCCTGGCTGCTGACCACGGACCACAAGCGTATCGCGATCCTGTACCTGATCAGCGTCACGTTCATGTTCTTCCTGGGCGGCTTCTTCGCCGCCGGCGTGCGCCTGGAGCTGCTGACCCCCCGCGGGGACCTGCTGGAGGCCGACACCTACAACAAGTTCTTCACCCTGCACGGCGTCTTCATGGTCTTCTTCGTGCTGATCCCGGCCATCCCGGCCATCCTGGGGAACTTCCTGATCCCCCTGATGATCGGGGCCCGCGACCTGGCCTTCCCGCGCATCAACCTGCTGAGCTGGTACATCTACGTGCTGGGCGCGGCCTTCACGATCGTGGCCATGATCTCGGGCGGCGTCGACACGGGCTGGACCTTCTACACGCCCTACAGCACGATCTACTCCAACTCGGCCGTGCTGACCGCCGGGGTGGGCATCTTCATCACCGGCTTCTCCTCGATCCTGACGGGGCTCAACTTCATCGTCACCATCCACAAGATGCGCGCCCCGGGGCTGACCTGGTTCCGGCTGCCGCTGTTCGTGTGGGCCCACTACGCCACCAGCCTGATCCAGATCCTGGGCACGCCGGTGGTGGCCGTGACGGTGCTGATGGTGGCGGCCGAGCGGGCCTTCCACCTGGGCTTCTTCGACCCGCGCGTGGGCGGCGACCCGGTGCTGTTCCAGCACCTGTTCTGGTTCTACTCGCACCCGGCCGTGTACATCATGATCCTGCCCGCCATGGGCGTGATCAGCGAGCTGGTCACGGCCTTCTCGCGCAAGCGCATCTTCGGCTACCCGGTGGTGGCCATCTCGAGCCTCTCGATCGCCGTGGTCGGCTTCCTGGTCTGGGGCCACCACATGTACGTGGCCGGACAGTCGGCCTACGCCGGCATGGTCTTCTCCTTCCTGAGCTTCCTGGTGGCCATCCCCTCGGCCATCAAGACCTTCAACTGGACCGCCACGCTCTACAAGGGCTCGATCTCCTGGCAGGCGCCCATGCTCTACGTGATCGGCTTTTTGGGCCTGTTCACGGTGGGCGGCCTGACGGGCATCTTCCTGGCCTCGATGGGACTCGACGTGCACGTGCACGACACCTACTTCGTGGTGGCCCACTTCCACTACATCATGGTGGGCGGCGCCATCATGGCCTACATGGGCGGCTTGCACTTCTGGTGGCCCAAGATGACCGGGCGCATGTACCCCGAGTGGTGGGCGCGGGTCAGCGCGGTCCTGGTCTTCATCGGCTTCAACGCCACCTTCTTCCCCCAGTTCCTGCTGGGCTACCTGGGCATGCCGCGGCGCTACCACGCCTACGTGGGCGAGTTCCAGGTGCTGAACGTCTTCTCCACGGCCGGGGCCTCGGTGCTGGGCGTGGGCTACCTGCTGCCGATGGTCTACTTCCTGTGGTCGCTCAAGTACGGCGAGGTGGTGGGCGACAACCCCTTCGGCGCCAAGGGCCTCGAGTGGCAGACCAGCTCGCCGCCGCCGGTCGAGAACTTCCCCGAGCAGCCGCGCGTCACCGAGGAAGCCTACGCCTACTCCGAGAGCGAGGTGGGCCATGCCTGAGGCCGCCCTGCAGCACGGCCACGGGGAGGAGCAGGCCGACGGTCACGCGCAGACCCATCCGCGCTTCGCGCACCACTTCGAGAGCCTCGAGAACCAGAAGGAGTCGGCCAGCCTGGGCATGTGGGTCTTCCTGGCCCAGGAGGTGATGTTCTTCGGCGGCCTGTTCATGGCCTACATCCTGTACAGGAACCTGTACCACGGGGCCTTCGAGTACGGCAGCCACCTGCTCAACTGGAAGCTGGGCTTCTTCAACACCATCGTGCTGATCGGCAGCTCGGTGACCATGGCCATGGCGGTGCACTCCGCGGCCCTGGGGCAGCGCACCCGCATCGTGGGCTGGCTGCTGGCCACCATCCTGCTGGGCTCGGTCTTCCTGGGCGTGAAGGTGGTGGAGTACACGGAGAAGTTCCACCACAACCTGGTCCCCGGCGAGACCTTCGGCCTGCCCTACGAGGGCATGGACCCGCACCACGCCATGCCCGACAACATGCGCCGGCCGACCCAGGTCTACTACTCGCTGTACTTCGCCATGACCGGCCTGCACGCCCTGCACATGATCATCGGCATCCCGATCCTGGCGGGCATCGCCTGGTTCGCCCACAAGGGCGAGTACTCGGCGCGCTTCCACACCCCGGTCGAGCTGGTCGGGCTGTACTGGCACTTCGTCGACATCGTCTGGATCTTCCTGTTCCCGCTGCTGTACCTGATCCACTGAGGCCCGGAATGTCCGATCACGTCGTCCCCGTGCGCGTCTACCTGGCGGTCTTCGCCGCCCTGATGGTCCTGACCGGGCTGACCGTGGCGGTCTGGCGCATGGACCTGGGTGTCTTCGCCACGCCCGTGGCGCTGGGCATCGCCATGCTGAAGGCCGTGCTGGTGATCCTGTACTTCATGCACGTCAAGTACAACGACAAGCTCACCAAGCTGGTGGCGGCCTCGGGCTTCTTCTTCCTGGTGATCCTGTTCGGCATCACCATCCTCGACTACTGGGCCCGCGGCCGGCTCAACCCCGAGACGCGCCTGCCCGGCGCGGTCCACCTCGAGGACAAGTAGTCGTCGACGGGTTCGTCGGCCTGCGGTGGGGCGCGCTGGGCTTCTCGGGGCCTGCTGCATGGCAGTTCCGACGCGTTGGGCTTGCGTCGCTGAGTCTGGGGGGCTTCGCGCCCCCAGACCCCCCTACGAACCTGGCTGTATCCTGGCGGCGGCGCCGGGTATGATCCGCGGGACCGGATTATGAGCGACCAGGACCCCGGCCAGGCCCCCGCCGTCCCGCGGCGCAAGAGCCTGCTGCACGACCTCAAGACGCCCCTCAACCAGATCATCGGCTACGCCGAGATGCTGGAGGAGGAGGCCCAGGACGACGGCCGCACGGCCGACGTCGAGACGCTCCTCAAGATCAGCAAGGCCGGCCGGCGCCTGTCGGAGATGCTCGAGGTGGCCTTCGACCCGGCGCGCGCCCAGGCTCGCGTGGAGGCGGCGGCCGGGCAGGCCACCGGCGCGGTCGAGGCCCAGAAGCCCGGCACCGAAGAGCCCACGGCGCGCGGGGTCGGGCGCCTGCTGGTGGTCGACGACAACGAGATGAACCGCGACATGCTCTCGCGGCGCCTCAAGGGTCGCGGCTACGACGTGCAGGTGGCCGAGGGCGGGCGCGAGGCCCTGGAGAAGCTGCAGGGCGAGGCCTACGACCTGGTGCTGCTGGACGTGATGATGCCCGAGGTCAGCGGCCTGGACGTGCTGGCCGAAGTGCGCAAGCACCGCAGCCGGGGCGAGCTGCCCATCATCATGGCCACGGCCAAGGACCAGAGCGAGGACATCGTCACGGCCCTCAAGCTGGGGGCCAACGACTACGTCACCAAGCCGCTCGACTTCCCGGTGGTGCTGGCGCGCACCGAGGCGGCCCTCAACCTGAAGCGCGCGATGGACGAGATCCGCCGGCTCAACGACGGGCTCGAGCGCCGCAACCGCTTCATCCGCAAGACCTTCGGGCGCTATCTCAGCGACGAGATCGTGGACGAGCTGCTCGAGAGCGCCGAGGGCTTGCAGCTGGGCGGCCAGAAGCGCGAGGTCACGATCCTGATGTCGGACCTGCGTGGCTTCACCTCGATGGCCGACCGGCTCTCGCCCGAGGACGTGGTCAGCATGCTGAACGTCTACCTCGGCGCGATGGTCGAGGTGATCGCCAAGCACCGTGGCACCATCGACGAGTTCATCGGCGACGCCATCCTGGTGCTGTTCGGGGCGCCCACCGTGCGCCCCGACGACGCCGCCCGCGCGGTGGCCTGCGCGCTCGAGATGCAGCTGGCCATGGAGGGCGTCAACGCCCACTTCCGCTCGCTGGGGCTGCCCGAGGTCGAGATGGGAATCGCCCTCAACACGGGCGCGGTCGTGGCTGGCAACATCGGCTCGGAGAAGCGCACCAAGTACGGCGTGGTGGGCAGCCACGTCAACCTGACCTCGCGCATCGAGTCCTTCACGGTGGGTGGCCAGGTCATGATCTCCGACCGCACCCGCGAGGCCGCCGGCCCCGCCATCGTCACTGGCGCCTCGCTGCAGATCGAGGCCAAGGGCTTCAAGCTGCCCATCACCGTCCACGACCTGCGCGGCATCGGCGAGCCGTACGACCTGATGCTGCCCGAGGACCGCCACGACTTCCGCGAGCTGCGGCAGGGGCTGCCGGTCTCGTGCGCGGTCATGGAGGGCAAGCACGTCGGGCAGGCCGGCGTGCCCGGGCGGCTGGTGGCCCTGGCCGACGGCCACGCCCGCCTGGCCACCGCCAGCCCCTGGCCGGCCTTCACCAATCTGCGCATCAACCTGCTCGACGAGGCCGGGGCCGAGCGCCCCGGTGACGTCTACGCCAAGGTCGCCCCCGACGAGGCCCCCGAGGGCCAGGTGGTCATCCGCTTCACCTCGCTCCCGGCCGAGATCAAGGCCCTCCTGGCCGCCGCGCAGTAGGCGGGCAATCCGGCGAGGTTCCGGGACTTGGCTTGCCGCGCCGGGCCTCCGCAGGCAGCACGGCGAAAGGCCGTGTCCGGGCCAAGGCGGGCCAGCCGCGAATGGGCCGCCCTCCAGAATCGGTGAGCGTCTGGCCCCCGACCCCGCTACCTGGCTGCCAGGACGGGTCTTGGTCCCCCACCAAAGTCGGGCGCAGAATGCCGCAGGTGAGATGGTTGCGCCGCGGCGCCGGTCACGGCCAGCCGGGAATCGAACCGCCAGGACCGACCATACTGGGCGGACCGACGTGGGAGAGCCGAGCGTCGATCGGAGGACTAGCTGATGGAGGCCGGCCGCCTGGCGTTTGTCGCAATCAGGGCCGTGGCACTCTGGATCTTCATCAACGGTGTGCTCGGCCTGAGCCTGGTATTCCAGCAGTGGCTGGAGCAGGACTTCGCGAAGAACACGCAAGTGGCGATCTTGCTTGCGAGCACGGTACTGCCCATGGCCACTTCGTGCCTCGTGTGGGTGAACGCCGACTGGCTCTCGGCGCGCGTCGTGGGGCCAGCGGACGCGCCGCTGACGACCGACTGGAGCCTGGAGCCGCTCACACGGCTGGCGATCGCAGTTGTGGGCCTGGTTACCCTCGCCCAAGTCATTCCAACCCTCGCCTGGCAAGCATCCGTGGCGTTGCAGCTGCTTTGGTGGCGGGATTCTCTACTCGGCCCGATGAGCGCTCCTGCCGATCTGCAAGCGCAATACTGGGGTGTCTCTGGCAAGGCGAACATCGCCAGCGAGATCGTCTCGGCTGCCCTTGGCGCAGCGCTTGTCGTGGCGCCGGGCCGCGTCGCGTCGCTTGTCGGGATCGCTGACCGAAGGGCTGAAGAGAGCCGCGAGGCCGGCCAACAAGGGGATGAAGCTGACAAGGCCGGCTGACTCCCGGGCCCTGCGGCTTGACCGCACTGTTGAGCGAACATGGGGGCGTGGTGCTTCCAGTCCAGGAGCGGTGACATGCAGGCGCTAGTCCTGGTGTTCGCGATTCTCGGCAGCGCTTCGGACGCGAAGCCGTTTCCCGACCCTGAATGGACCTCGCGAAGGCCGGGCGACAGAGCGCTGTTTGTGCCTGGCTATCGGCGGCCGCCGCTGATTCTCGAAGCCGGCCCGAAGCACTTGGACTATCGGCGTGGCGCCCCGCTGTCCTTCTCGCTGCAGTTCACTGCATGGGCGCGAATCGATACGGCACCGACGGACTTCGCCCGCGAGGACTGGCGGCGGTTGGCGCTGCTCGTCTGGGATGGAAGCAGCACGAGGATCGTCCGGCTCATGAACGGCGACTCGGTTTGCGGCGTCCGCGTACTAGCGAGTGTGGGGCCCGGGGCACGATGGGGTACCGAGCTCTCGGAGCGCGAAGTGGACTTGCGTGAGCTCTTTCCGGCCGACGGTTCGTACTCCATACAGTTCATCTATGACCAAGGCCAGGTGCTCGCCGAGTCCAACTGGCTCACCGTCACCGTTGGGGGCGGGAAGTAGCCTGCGCGCCGCCCAACGAGGGCGGCAACTCACGAGGCGCTGGGTGCTGTTGCATACTCTCTTGTCGACTGTGCGGCGAGACGCGCTCGTGAGGGTCGGGTCCTCGTAGCTCGAGCCTGCAGTCGCGCCGCGGAGCCGAACCGGAGCGTTGGACGACAACGGGAGGGCGACTTGGCGGCCGACTTCGTGACCTGGCTTCGAGCGGCCTTTGACCATCCCGTGAGCGAGCCGGATTGGTATTGGGCCGAGGACTTCGACGACAACTGGGAGGCCCTTGGCCTGTCCGACGAGGTCGTCGTCGCGTACTTGACGAAGCTGTTTCGCGACCCCTCTCCGCTCGAGGCCTTCTCCCTGCCCCAGGTCGCCCAGGGCATCTGGTTCCTGGTGGGAGAGAGCTCGCCGGCGCAGCCCGGCCACACGCTGTTCCAGCCCACGGTGTCGCTCGAGGCCCGCGTCAGGTGTGTGCGTTCCATCCCCGACTTCTTCAGGCTCTTCGTGGCGAGGGTGGCACCTGGGCCCACTGCAGAGGACTCGGATCCCTTCCACACGGCTTGTTACATGTGGTGGGATGTCTTTCCGACCTGGGGAGGAGCTGGTGTTGGCGAGCCTGCCATTCACCGAGCCTGCCTGGAAGCGATGGTCGAGATCCTGAGCTGCGAGTCGGAGCTGTGCCGTCTCAGCGCTCTGCACGGGCTGAACCACTGGCACATGCACTATCCGCGGGAGGTCGAGGGCGCGATCGACGCCTTCCTCGCGCGGACCTCCGTCATCAGCCCTGCCCTTCGGAAGTATGCGGAGACAGCTCGCCAAGGTCGCGCGCAATGAAGGCACGTGGCCGACCAAGGGGGCGAGACGGGTCATGACGAAGCTCGACAAGGCGCAGCTGCGCCAGCGCGGGCGTGAGCTTCGCGCGCTGCTCCAGGAATGGGATCCGATCGGTGTCGGCCCGGACGGGCCCAGGGACGAGTACGACTGCCTTCTCTGGCCGGTCATGCGCAGGCTCGAAGGGCAACTGGAGGTTGGTGAGCTGGCGGCGTTCCTGGACACGGAGCTGCGGGAGCACTTCGGCCAGCCCGGTGGGGCGTCCGACTCGAGAGCCTTCGCGAGCCGAGCCATCGGCTGGTTCGAGGCACGCTGGAAGGGGACCCGGGCGTGAGGAGCCGAAGGGCCTGGGCCATGGGCGACGCGGGCATCGGCGTGCCGATCGCCGCCAGGGGTCAGTCCAGGCGGTAGCCCAGGCGGTGCCGGACCACGGTCTTGCCGTGGCCCGCGACCTTGATCTGGATCCGGCGCAGCCGTCCGCGCGGCCCGCCCTCGCTCGGCGTGAAGCCGAGCACGTACTGGGCCTTGAGGTCCGCCAGGATCTCCTCGAGGGCGGCCGGCAGGGAGGCCTCGCTGGCCAGGCGGAACATCCGACCCCCGGAGATCTCGGCCAGGCGCTCCAGCGTCTTCGCGGCCTCCTGGGGCCCGGGGCCGTCCGCGCCGGGCGGCGGCGGGTACGCGATGGGGTAGATCACCACCGCCTTCGACTGGACCGCCTTCTCCATGGCGGCCGTCGAAACCTGGCTGACGGTGTCGACGCCGTCCGTGAGGAGCACGATCGCGGAGCGCCCGCCCGACGCGCCCAGGTTCTTGAGCGTGAAGGTCACGGCGTCGCGCAGCGCGGTGTTGCCCCCGTCGGGGATCCGCGCCAGGCGCTCGAACAGCTCGCCGGGGTGCTCGGGGTCGAAGCGGTCGAGGCGCTGGGTCTGGTCGAACAACACCACCAGCCGGTCCTGGGTGTTGGGCAGGTCGGACAGGAAGCGCGTGGCGGCCTCCTGGGAGCGCCGCAGGGTCTCGAGCATGCTGTCGCTGGTGTCCACCAGCAGGGCCACGTCGAGGGCGGTGGCGCGCTCGCTGCCGGGACCGCCCACCTGGGCACACAGCTCCACGGAACGGCGCTTGCCGTCCTCCACGAGGACGAAGTCCCGGACGCCGAGCCCGGAGACGGGCTGGCCCCGTCCGTCCTCCACCGCCACCGACACGTTGACCAGCGAGGTCTCGGCGGCGAACACGAGGCCGGGAGCGGGAGTGGCCTGGGCGAGGGCGGCGAGCAGCAGCGACGGCAGCGTCACGGGAGTCCTCCACACGGGGCGGAGGACCGGCCGGCCCTCCGCCCCGCCACGCGCCCTACTGGGCGGCGGCCTCGGCGGGCTTGGGCGTGCTCAGGTAGCCCACCACGCGGTCCTTGGCGACGGTGAAGACCACGATCTCGTGGAGCTGGCGCGAACCCTTGCGGTAGAACTGCACGGGCTCCAGCAGGGTCTTGTCCTTCTTCTCGATCTCGAGGTCGTCCACCACCAGCACCAGGTTGAACTTGTGGCGCTTGGGGTCGGCGTCCTTGAGGCGGATGGCCACCGGGCCCACCGGGCTGGACTGCTTGGCCTTCTTGAGGTCGAAGTCGAAGTACTCCCGCAGGCCGGCGCGCTTGAGCGCGGCCAGCTCGTCGGCGTTGCGCGCGATCAGGCCGCTCTGCTCGCCGAGGTCGCCCACCGCGCGCTGCAGCTTGGCCTGGGTCTCGGCGATGGCGGCCTGGCTGGCCGCCAGGTCCTCCTTGACCTTGCCCACCTCGCCGCCCAGGCTGGCCATGTCCTTGCGCTGCTGCTCCCGGAGCTGGCGGGCGGCCGTGGCGGTCTTCTCCAGCTCGGCCTCCGTCATGCCCACGCGCTCGGCCACGGCGGCGGTCTGGCTCTTGACCGCGGCCAGGTCGCCGTCGAGGGCCCGGGCGGCCTTGGAGTTGGAGGCGGTCTGCGCGGAGACCTCGCCCAGCCTGGCCTCCAGCGCGCCGATCTGCGCGCGCGCGTTCTTGAGCTGCACGAACAGGAAGATCGCCAGGCCCAGCCCGATCACGGCCAGCACGGCGGCGATCGCGCCGAGGACGGAGGAGCCCCCCGGAGGGGGCGTGGCCGGCTGCTGGGGCTGGTCCGACTCGAGGATCGACTGCATGGATTGCTCCCCCTTGCCGTTCCTCCGCTCTCCAGGCTGTCAGCCCGGGGCCCGGCCTGGAGGGGGGAACCGGGCCGCAGGGTGTTCCGAGCGCGGCGTCCGTGTCAAACGGGCGCCGCCAGGAGGGCCTCCCGGCCTGCGCCCCGGGTAACGCCCGGCCTGGGATAGAATCCCCGGCTCACATGGGGGGAAACATGTTCTCGAAGAAGACAGTCGTGGTGTGCCTGGCCGCCGTCTCGATCTTCGCCGGCGCGGCCAGCGCCGGGACCATCGCCTATCCGACGGCGCAGAAGCCGAGCTTCGTGGTGGACGTGCCGGACCAGTGGCAGCTGGAGCCGGCCGAGGAGGTCGGCGGCTTCTTCACCGTCACCGGCCCGACCGGCGTGGTGCTCTCGTTCCGCACGATCTCCGGGGAGGACATGGACGCGGCCATCGAGGAGTCCGTGGGCTTCATCCAGGAGAACTACGCCAACGTGACGATCGACCCGGCCAAGGAGGCCCAGCAGAACGGCCTGAGCGGGGCCTTCGCCACCGGCAAGGGCAAGGACAAGAGCACCGGCAAGGCCTCGGTCTTCGCCATCGCCTGGTTCGAGCTGAAGGACAAGTCGATCGGCGAGATCTGGTACGCCGCCGACGCGAGCGACAAGGCCGGCGCCGCCGCGGCCGGCAAGATCCTCGACTCGTTCCGCGCGAAGTAGCCCGGCCGGGCCGTCCCCGCCGCGGTCCCGGCGGGGACGGAGCCTTCCGGAGCCTGCTCAGGCTCCGGGCCGCACCCCGTCGACCAGGTAGAGCTCCATCTCGCCCTTGCCCTTGAGGTTCACCACGCCCGCCGAGCGGCCGGTGCACCAGGGCTCGACCTTCTTCCAGACCGCGACGCTGACGTTGACCGCGCCGTTCTTGCCGTGGCTCTCGATGCGCGCGGCCGTGTTGACCGTGTCGCCCCACAGGTCGAACAGGTAGGTCCGGCGCCCCACCACCCCGGCCGTGACCGGCCCCACGTTGACGCCGATGCGCACGTCCCAGCCGGCGCTCAGGCCGCGCACGGCCGTCAGCATCTCCAGGCCGCAGCGCACCGCGTTGAGGGCCGGGTTGGGCAGCGGCACGATCAGGCCGGCCGAGGCCATGAACGAGTCGCCGATGGTCTTGATCTTGAGCAGCTCGTGGCGCACGGCCAGCTCCTCGAAGGCCGTCACCAGCTCCTGCAGGTGGCCGACCACCTCGTCGGGGGTGCGGGTGGCGCAGAAGGGCGTGAAGCCCACGATGTCGCAGAACATCACCGCCACCTCGTCGTGGCGGCGCGGCTTGACCGCGTGGGTGGCCTTGAGCTCCTCCACGATCTCGTGGGGCAGGATCACGTGCAGCAGCTCGTCCGACTTGCGCTTCTCCTCCTCGATCTGGCGCAGGTAGTGCACCTCGCGGTCGCGCAGGCGCTTCTGCTCCAGGCAGGCCCCGATGCGGGCCCGCAGCAGCACCGGGTTGAAGGGCTTGGGCAGGTAGTCGGAGGCCCCGATCTCGATGCAGCGCACCACGCTCTCGATCTCGTCCAGGGCCGAGATCATGATGACCGGGATGTGGCGCCGCTCCGGGTCGGACTTCAGGTGCTCCAGCACCTGGTAGCCGTTCAGGCCCGGCATCATGATGTCGAGCAGCACCAGGTCGAAGTCGCCCGCGGCCACCTGCTTCAGGGCGTCGAGGCCGTCCACGGCCGTGGCCACCTGGTAGCCCTCGCGCTCCAGGCGGCGCTGCAGCATGTCGCGGTTGACCTCGTTGTCGTCCACCACCAGGATGCGCCCCGGGGCCTCGTCGGGGCGCGCGACGTGCTCTTCCAGGGGGCGGATGGTGCTGACCACGTCCTGGATCAGCGTGCGCACGTCGGACTTGACCTTCAGGTCCACCGCGCCGCTGGCGGCCTTGGAGAGGTCGATGATGTCGTCGATCAGGCCCAGCAGCTTGTAGCCCGCGGCGTGGATCTTCCTGACGTCGGGGGCGGCCCCCTCGGGCAGGGCCTCGGGGTCCTCCAGCAGCATCTCGGCGTAGCCCACCACCGCGTTGACCGGGGTGCGCAGCTCGTGGCGCACGTGCGCGCCCCACTCGGACAGCCGGGAGCCGTCCAGCGTGCCCTCCATGCGGGCCGGGTCGAGCAGGTCGTTGATCAGGCCCAGCAGGCGCCGGCCGGAGGCCTGGATCTTCTCGAGGTCGGTGCGCAGCGGGCCCTCGCCCACGTCCTCGAGCAGCATCTCGCTGTAGCCGATGATGGCGTTGACGGGCGTGCGCAGCTCGTGCCGCATGTGCGACAGGAAGGCCTGCCTGGCACGCTCGGCGTCGCTCATCCCGCACCTCCCGCGGCGGCGCCGCGGGGCTCCCGGCTCAGGCCTTGGGCAGCAGGGCGGCCATCTTGTCCAGCAGCCGCGGCAGCTCGATCGGCTTGGTGTCGTAGTCGTCGCAGCCGGCCTCGAGGGCCTTCTCGCGGTCGCCGGCCATGGCGTGGGCCGTCAGGGCGATGATCGGGATCGCGCGGGTGTCGTCGGCGCCCTTGAGCTGGCGGGCCGCCTCCCAGCCGTCCAGCACCGGCAGGCTCATGTCGAGCAGGATCAGGTCCGGCTTCTCGGCGCGGGCCTTGGCGACGCCCTCGGCTCCGTCCACGGCCAGCGAGACGTCGAACCCCTTGCGCGCCAGGCGGCGCGAGAGCATGTCGCGGTTCATCTCGTTGTCTTCGACCAGCAGGATCTTGGCCATCACGCCTCTCCGAGGGTCCGCTGGCGTTCTACCACAGCGACCCGCCCGGGTCCAACGATCACTCGGGTCGGACCTCGAACGACGTGCGGAAGGCGATGTCCTGGCGCAGGGAGTGCCAGACGGAGCAGTACTTGTCGCGCGAGAGCTGCAGGGCCCGCTCCACCGCGCCGGGCGGCACCGGGCCCCGGACCAGGAAGCGCAGCTGCACCGCGGTCAGGCGCTTGGGGTCGTCGGGCGAGCGCTCGGCCTCCAGCCGGGCCTGCAGGCCCTTCAGCGGGTGGCGCCCCTTCACCAGGATGTTGACCACGTCGATGCCCATGCAGCCGGCCAGGCTGAAGGCCAGCGCCTGCACCGGCGTGGGTCCGGCCTGGCCCTCGTGGGCCGAGTCCAGCACGATCGTGGCCGGCCCGCACTGGCCGCGGAAGCGCAGGCCTTCCTCCCAGTCGAGGGTCAGCGCCAGGGTCAGCGGCTTGGGGGCTTCGCTCATCGTTCCTCTCGGTCTCCTCTCAGGCCCGTCGTTCTGCCGCAGCCACCCGCCGCAGGGCCAGGCGCTCGGCGGCCTCCGCGCTGGTGCAGCCCTCGCGCTCGGCCAGGTCGAGCACCTGGCGCACCGTGGCGCCGATGCCGTCGATGGCCCGCGCCACCTCGGCCGGGGTCCAGCCCAGCAGGTCCTGCGCGCCGGAGATCACGCCGCCGGCGTTTGCGGCGAAGTCCGGGACGTACAGCACGCCACGCTCCGCCAGCGCCGCCGCCACGGCTGGCGTGGCCAGCTGGTTGTTGGCGGCGCCGCACACCACGCGGCAGCGCAACTGGGCCGCGGACTCGGCCGACAGCACGCCGCCCAGCGCGCAGGGCGCCAGCACGTCGCAGGGCACGTGCAGGATGTCGTCGGGCGAGGCCACCTCGGCGCCGGTCTCGTCGGCCACGGCGGCCAGGC
>JBDIBD010000061.1:0-14722 GCA_039812725.1 Vicinamibacteria bacterium
GCCTCGGACGGGGTGGCCTCGGGGGCCTGGCTCTTGTCGTTCTCAGTGTCCACGTGATGCCTCCCGGCGGCCCTCGGCCGCCGCACGAATGCCGTTCCAGAGGGGCAGGAGCCCCGTGCCGGCGCTGGCGCTGACCGCCAGCACGCCCTGCGCGCCGGCGCCCAGCCCTTGCCGGAGCTGCTCGAGCCGCTGCCGCAGCTCGCCCCGGCCCAGCTTGTCGGACTTGGTGGCCGCCAGCAGGAAGGGCAGCCCCAGCTCGTCCAGGTACGCCCGCAGGGCCCAGTCGCCGTCCATGGGCTCGTGGCGCGCGTCCACCAGGAAGACGCACAGGGCCAGCGGCGCGCGCCCCTCGAGGTAGGAGCGGATCAGGCGCTCCCAGGTGCCGCGCACGGTCTCGGGCACCCGGGCGTAGCCGTAGCCGGGCAGGTCGGCGAAGTAGAGCGACTCGTCCACCCGGAAGAAGTTGACGGTCTGGGTGCGGCCCGGCGTGGAGGAGACCTTGGCCAGGCCGCGCGCGCCGAGCAGGGCGTTGAGCAGGCTGCTCTTGCCCACGTTGGAGCGGCCGAGGAAGGCCACCTCCGGCAGCCCGTCGCGCGGGAAGTCGTCGGGCCGTCCGGCGCTCCGGTAGAAGCTGGCGTTGGGCTTGCGCAAGGTGCTCGCCTTGTCTCCTCGGGCGGCCGGCTTCAGAGGGCGGCCGCCGGTTCGGGCCTCGCCCCCGGCTGCGCCGCGGAGGGGGCGAGCGGGGCGGGGCGATACGGCCTCGGCCTAGTGCGTCAGGCCTTCCGGCAGGCCCCCCTCGAGCCCCTCGCCGGGGCGCTTGGCCGCCTCGCGGCCGGCTGCGCCCTCGGGCGTGACGAGGGCGATCTTCAGCACCTCGTCCACGTGCTCGACCAGCTCGACCGCCAGGGCGTCGAGCACGGTCTTGGGGATGTCCGCCAGGTCCTTCTCGTTCTCGCGCGGCAGGATCACGGTGCTGACGCCGATGCGGTGGGCCGCCAGCAGCTTCTCCTTGACCCCGCCGATGGGCAGCACCCGCCCGCGCAGGGTGATCTCGCCGGTCATGGCCACGTCGCGCCGCACGGGCAGGCGCGTCAGGGCCGAGACCAGCGAGGTGGCCATGGTGATGCCCGCCGAGGGGCCGTCCTTGGGGATGGCCCCCTCCGGGACGTGGATGTGCACGTCGAGCTTGCGGTGGAAGTCGCGCGGCACGCCCAGCTCGGCCGCCCGCGAGCGCACGTAGGACATGGCCGCGTGGGCCGACTCCTGCATCACGTCGCCCAGCTTGCCGGTCAGCTTGAGGGTGCCCTTGCCGGGCATGAGCGTGACCTCGATCGGCAGGATCTCCCCGCCCACCTCGGTCCAGGCCAGGCCCGTGGCGGCCCCGATCTCGTCGTGCTCCTCCTGGCGCGCGTCGCGGTAGTGCGGCACGCCCAGGTAGTCGGGCAGGCTGGCGGCCGTCAGGCCCACCTCGTAGCCGCGCCCGTCCAGCACCACCCGGCGGGCCACCTTGCGGATGACCTTGGAGATCTCGCGCTCCATGTTGCGCACCCCGGCCTCGCGCGTGTAGCGCCGCACCAGGGCGTGCAGGGCCTCGTCGTCGAAGGACAGGTTCTGGGGCGTCAGGCCGTGCGACCCGAGCTGCTTGGGCAGCAGGTGCCGCTTGGCGATCTCGACCTTCTCGCGCTCGGTGTAGCCCGGGATGCGGATGACCTCCAGGCGGTCCTGCAGGGCCTGGGGGATGGAGTGCAGCACGTTGGCCGTGGCGATGAAGAAGACCTCGGACAGGTCGTACTCCACGTCCAGGTAGTGGTCGCTGAAGCTGTGGTTCTGCTCGGGGTCGAGCACCTCCAGGAGCGCCGCCGAGGGGTCGCCGCGGAAGTCCATCGACATCTTGTCGACCTCGTCCAGCAGGAAGACCGGGTTCTTGGTGCCGGCCTTCTTGAGCATCTGGATGATCTGGCCTGGGAAGGCGCCGATGTAGGTGCGGCGGTGGCCGCGGATCTCGGCCTCGTCGCGCACGCCGCCCAGGCTCAGGCGCACGAACTTGCGGTTGGTGCAGCGCGCGATGGACTTGGCCAGCGAGGTCTTGCCCACGCCGGGCGGGCCCACGAAGCACAGGATCGGCCCCTTGGGGCTCTTGACCAGCTGGCGCACGGCCAGGAACTCGACGATGCGCTCCTTGACCTTCTCCAGCCCGAAGTGGTCCTCGTCGAGGATGCGCTCGGCCAGCAGCAGGTCCTTGCGCTCGCGGGTGCGCTTGTACCAGGGCACCGCCACCAGCCACTCCAGGTAGTTGCGCGAGACGGTGGCCTCGGCCGACATGGGCGGCATGGCCTCCAGGCGCTTCAGCTCCTGCTGGGCCTTCTCCTCGGCGTCCTTGCTCATGCGCGCCTGCTCGACCTTGCGGCGCAGCTCGTCGGCCTCGCCCTGGCGCTCGTCCTTGCGACCCAGCTCCTTCTGGATCGCCTTCATCTTCTCGTTGAGGTAGTACTCCTTCTGGGCGCGCTCCATCTGCTTCTTGACCCGGCCGTGGATGCGCTTGTCGACGCCCAGCTTCTCGACCTCGCCCTCGAGCAGCGCCACGATGCGCCGCAGGCGCTCGCCCGCGGAGAAGACCTCCAGCAGCTGCTGCTTGTCCTCCACCGGCAGGGCCAGGTGCGAGGCCATCGTGTCGGCCAGCTTGCCGGGCTCCTCGACCCGCACGGCGGCCAGCATGGCGTCGTAGTGCAGGCTGTTGGAGAGCTTGACGTACTGCTCGAAGAGCGCGATGGCGCGGCGCGAGAGCTCCTCGAGCGGGCCCTCGTCGGGCGGCGGCTCGGCGGGGGCCAGGACCACCCGCAGGTAGCCGCCCTCCTCGCGGTACTCCAGCGCCCGCCCGCGCTCCAGCCCCTCCACCAGCACCTTGACGTTGCCGTCGGGCAGCTTGAGGCTCTGCACCACGTTGCAGACCGTGCCCACGGCGAAGATCTCGTCGGGGGTGGGGGAGTCGCGGGTGGCGTCGTGCTGGGCCGCCAGGAAGACCCGCTTGCCGCGCGCCAGGGCCGCCTCGAGGGCGCGGATGGACGAGACCCGCCCGATCACGAAGGGGATCATCATGTGCGGGAAGACCACCACGTCCCGCAGCGGGATGAGCGGCAGCGCTTCCGGCGCCTGGTTCCTGTCCTTGTCGCGTCCGAACATGTCTTCCTGGGTTTTCTCGCGGGGCGGACCGCCCCGGGGCGGCCGGCCTCCGGCCGGCCGCGGGGGCTAGCCGGCCTTCTCGATCAGCGTGAACGGCTTCTCGCGGTCGAGCACGACCTCGCGCGTCACCACGCACTCCTTGACCTTGCGCATCGAGGGCAGGTTGTACATCAGGTCCAGCATCAGCTCCTCGATGATCATGCGCAGGCCGCGGGCCCCGATCTTGCGCTCGATGGCCAGGTCGGAGATGGCCTCGAGGGCGTCGTCGGTGAAGCGCAGCTTGACGTTCTCGTACTCGAACAGCCGCTGGTACTGGCGCGTGATGGCGTTCTTGGGCTCCGTCAGGATCTCGATCAGGGCCGGCTTGTCGAGGTCGTGCAGGTTGGCCACCACCGGCAGCCGGCCCACGAACTCGGGGATCAGGCCGTACTTGATCAGGTCGACCGGCTGCACCTGGGCCATGGCGGCCGCGCCGCGCGGCGACTTGCCCTCGGCCTTCTCGACCGGCTCGGTCAGGAAGCCCAGCGACTTGCGCCCCACCCGGCGCTCGATGATCTTGTCGAGGCCCACGAAGGCGCCGCCGCAGATGAACAGGATGTTCGAGGTGTCGACCTGGTAGAACTCCTGGTGCGGGTGCTTGCGCCCGCCCTGGGGCGGTACGTTGGCGACCGTGCCCTCCAGGATCTTCAGCAGGGCCTGCTGCACGCCCTCGCCCGAGACGTCGCGGGTGATGGAGGGGTTCTCGTCCTTGCGCGAGATCTTGTCGATCTCGTCGACGTAGATGATGCCCTCCTGGCACTTCTCGATGTCGCCCCCGGCCGCCTGCAGCAGCCGCAGGATGATGTTCTCGACGTCCTCGCCCACGTAGCCGGCCTCGGTCAGCGTGGTGGCGTCGACGATCGTGAAGGGCACCGACAGCAGGCGCGCCAGGGTCTGGGCCAGCAGGGTCTTGCCCGTGCCGGTGGGCCCGATCAGCAGGATGTTCGACTTGGTCAGCTCGACTTCGTTCTTGCCGCGCTGCTTGCTGATCTCGATGCGCTTGTAGTGGTTGTAGACCGCCACGGCCAGCTTCTTCTTGGCCAGCTCCTGCCCGATGACGTACTCGTCCAGGAACTTCTTGATCTCCTGCGGGGCGGGCAGGCTGCTGCGGTAGGAGCGGCCCTCGACCTTGCGGTCGTCGGCGATGATGTCGTTGCAGACGTCCACGCACTCGTCGCAGATGAAGACCGTCGGGCCCGCGATCAGCTTGCGGACGTCGTTCTGGTCCTTGTTGCAGAACGAGCAGCGCAGGATCTCGCCGTCGCCCGAGCCCTTCTTCATCGCTCGCGCCTGCTGACCACCTGGTCGACCAGGCCGTAGGCCTTGGCCTCGTCGGAGCCCATGATGAAGTCGCGGTCCGTGTCGGACTTGACCTTCTCGAGGGTCTGCTTGCAGTGCGTGGCCAGGATCTCGTTGAGCCGGTCGCGCAGCCGCAGGATCTCCTTGGCCTGGATGGCGATGTCGGAGGCCTGGCCCTGGGCGCCGCCCCAGGGCTGGTGGATCAGGATGCGCGAGTTGGGCAGCGCGAAGCGCTTGCCCGGCGAGCCGGCCGCCAGCAGCACGGCGCCCATCGAGGCCGCCTGGCCGACGCAGATGGTCTGCACGTCGGGACGGATCAGCTGCATCGTGTCGTAGATCGCCAGGCCGGCCGTGACCGAGCCCCCGGGGCTGTTGATGTAGAGGTGGATGTCCTTCTCGGGGTCCTCCGCCTCCAGGAACAGCAGCTGGGCGATGACCAGGTTGGCGACGTAGTCGTCGATGGGGGTGCCGATGAAGACGATGTTGTCCTTCAGCAGCCGCGAGTAGATGTCGTAGACGCGCTCGCCGCGGGCGGTCTGCTCGACGACGAAAACGTTGTCCTGAATGATGTTACGGGAAGGGAGAGTCATGCCTGTTCGAGTCTAGCACTCGACTTGATCAAGTCAAGGGTGCGCTCCTCGCGCATCCGCGCGCGCAGCGCGTGCAGCTCGCCCTCCTTCTCCATCTGGGCCCGCACCGCCTCGACCGGCTTGCGCAGGGCCCGGGCGTAGCGCTGCAGCTCGGCCTCGAGCTCCTGCTCGGGCACCTCGACGTTCTCGCGCCGGGCCACCTCGGCCAGCAGGATGTCGGCCTTGGCGGCCTCGCGGGCCTGCTCGCGGGTCCCCTCGCGGAACTGCTTCCAGTCCACGCTGGCCTTCGACGGGTCGATGCCGCGCAGGGCCAGGGAGCGGGCGGCCTCCTCGGTGCGGGCGGTCATGTGGCGCTCCACCAGGGCCTCCGGCACCTCGAAGCTGGCGCGCTGGCACAGCTCGGTCACCAGCTGGCTCTTGACCTCGCGGTCGACCCGGCGCTCCTCGGCCTCGCGCAGCCGCCGTCGCAGGTCCTGGCGCAGGTCGTCGAGCGTCTCGAACTCGCCCACGTCCTTGGCGAACTCGTCGTCGAGGGCCGGCAGCACCTTGGTGCGGATGGCCTTGAGGGTCAGCGCGTACTCGACGGCGCGGGGCTTCCCGGCCTCGGCCCCGCCCTCCGCCTCGGCCGCCTCGGGCTGGTAGGTGGCCTGGCGCGTCTCGCCGGGGCTCATCCCCAGGAGCGCGTCGTGCAGGGCCGGGTTGGTCTCGGGGCCCACCTCGATCAGCGCGTCCTCGTTGCGCCCGCCCTGGCCTCCGCCGACCGGCTTCCACGTCACGTCGCACAGGGCGTGGTCGCCCTCCTGCACCGGGCGCCCCTCGACCGGCTCGAAGCGCGCCTGCTGCTCGCGCAGCGACTGCAGCTCCTTCTCCAGCTCCTGGTCGGGGACCTCGACCGGGCGCGTGCGGGCCGGCAGGCCGCGCCAGTCGGGCAGCTCGAAGAGCGGCAGCGTCTCGATCAGGACCTTGAAGGTCATGGGCGCCTGGTCGTCGATCTTCAGCTCGGTCACGCGCGGGGAGGCCACGGGCTTCAGGCCGCGCCCCTCCAGCTCGGGGAAGACCAGGCGGTTGATCAGGGCCTCGGCGGCCTCCTCGTGCAGGCTCTCCTTGAAGCGCTGGCGGATGACGCCGGCCGGGACCTTGCCGGCCCGGAAGCCCGGCAGCTTGACCTTGCGGGCCAGCTCGCGGGCGCGCTGCTCCAGCTCCTGCTCCACCAGCTCGGCCTCGACCTCGAAGCTGAGCGACTTGCGGACCGACGATTCCTCGGCGTACTCGACCTTCAAGCGCTTCCTCACTCGGGAAATGGGGCGGGCAGGCAGGGCCGGCGCCACGTGCGGGCGACGAAACAGGATAGCACAGGCCCGTCTCCGGGCCCGCCGTCAGCGGGCTTCCAGCACCCGCGTGATGGCGCGCTTGCGCACCAGGTGGTGGCGCTGCCCGTCGACCAGGCGGAGGAAGCTCTCCTCGAGGTTGAGCAGGTCGAGCACGCGGCTCTTCTCGGGCGGCCCCTCGACCCGCAGCAGGCCCGTCCAGGCGTGGGGCCCGGCCTCCACGCTCACCTCGTGGGCGTCGGCCAGCTCGTCGGAAGGCCGGCTGTCGACCTCGGCCGAGACCGTCAGGCAGACCACCGCGTCCTTGTTGAGCAGGAAGGGCGCCCCGCCGGCGGCCGGCCTGAATGCCACGAAGCCGGAGGGCTCGTTGAGCCACTCGAAGGGCAGCTCCGGTCCCGCGTGATGCGGCGTGCCGCTAGGCAGGAAGACCGACCCCGAGATCAGGCGCCCGTCGGAAAGGAGCGCCTCGACCTCGACTTCGACGGTGGGGACCACGAACTGGCTCATGGCGGCGTGCTCCTCGGGGAGATTATCGGCCGAAAGCAGGCCGGAGGGGAACAGGATCCGCTGGCTTGGTGCGGGCGGTGGGACTCGAACCCACACGGGGGTTAACCCACCAGATCCTAAGTCTGGCGCCTCTGCCAGTTTGGCTACGCCCGCACGACGGGGGTCAGGATAGCCGCGAGCCGACGGGCCCGACAAGCGGCCGGGCGCGGCCTCAGCCGCGGGGCGCGGGCTTCCAGCCCTGGGACTGGCCGCGCGGGATCGAGAGCGTCTGCCAGGCCGGCCCGGCCAGGTGCTTGGCCAGGAACACGATCTGCCCGACGTGCAGCGAGACGTGGGCCAGGGCCCGCAGGAGCGCGCGCACGACCGTGTGGGGCTCGTCGCGGATCGTGACCGTGCGGGCGAGGTCCGCCGCCGTCAGCGCCTGAAGCGTCCCCTCGAGCGCGGCCCAGCCGGCCTGCCAGCCGCCCATCAGCTCGGCCCGCGAGGCGGGGTTCTCGAACTCGCCGTCGCGGTGGCGATCGGGCTTCTCGCCGTCGGTGGTGAGGAAGTCGGTGAAGCGCGAGCGCAGGTTGCCCCCGACGTGGCGGGCGATCACGGCCAGGGAGTTCGACCCGGGGTCGATCTGCCGGAACAGCGCCTCGTCGTCCACCTGCGCGAGCGCCTTCTCGGCCGTGCGGCGGTACGAGCGCAGCTCCCGCCCGACCTGCTCCAGGAAGTCGGCCTGGCTGTGCATGGCCGTCAGCGGATGTGGAACTTGGCCTTGACCAGGCGCCGGCCGGCCTTGCGGCAGCGGTACCAGGCCGACTGGTCGTTCATCGAGGTCCAGCGGCGCTCCTCCTTGCGGTAGTGCCAGTCCTTCTCGACCTGGTAGAGCACCTGCAGGCGCCGACACTCGAGGATGTTGGTGATCTCGTTGTCGTGGTGGTTCTCTTCGTCGTAGTCGGTGATGGCGCGCTGGCCCATCTCCGAGTAGGCCAGGTTGAGCTCCTGCAGCAGGTCCTCGAGCGCGGTCGGGATGTCGCCCACGTTGAGCCCCAGCCGGCGCGCCTCGCGGGCCGTGATCGGGTACTGGTGGGCGGGGTAGGACGAGTTCAGCTCCTGGCTGATGCGCTCCGCCTTGCGCCGGTCCTTCAGGTGGTAGCCCAGGATCTCGCGGCACAGCATCAGCGACAGGCTGCTGGCCCGGTCGAGGGCGCCGATGATCAGCGGGTGCAGGTACTTGTACAGCTCCTGGTAGGGGTTGACCGCCTCGGCCCGCCGGCCGGCGATGTCCTTCCACAGCCTGATGACGCGGTCGACCTCGTCGTTGCTGACCGGCACCAGGTTGTTGGTGTGGTCGAGGGGCGAGAGGTCGTGCTCCAGCGAGGTGTCGACCGCCGTGAGGTAGGACAGCGGCCCCATCAGGATCTGGTCGGCCCCGAGGGCCAGCATGGTGGCGGCCGAGGCGCAGTTGAGCGGCGCCACCACCGTCAGCTTGCGGCAGAAGCGCCGCAGCAGGTGCACCATGCGCAGCGAGGCCATGCCGCTGCCGCCGTCCGACTTGACCAGCAGCGTGACGTGGGGCTGCGGGCCCAGCGAGCGCAGCAGGTCGTGCAGGGCCATGACGTCGTTGTCGCAGACCGAGCCGCTGGGCGAGGTCCAGTAGGTCAGGAAGGTGCCGCCCACCTCGCGCTCGACGCGCTGCAGCAGGGCCTGGGTGCGGTCGAACAGCAGGGGCGGGGTCTTGAGGCGCACGCGGCGACGGGCCTTGGCCATGCCCGCAATCTATCTCAGGCCGGCGCGATGAGCGAGGCGTCGTCGTTGGCCACGTGGTTGACGCGCGCGCCGACCGGCACCGCCACCCAGTCCTGCGCCGGCGCCGGCAGCAGAAGCGCGGCCAGGTCCAGCGGGTCGCGCGGCTCCGGGTCGATCCAGGCCCGGCAGGCCGTGCCCGTCAGCACCACGGGCATGCGGTCGTGGATGGGAGCCATCAGCTCGTTGGGCGAGGTGGTCAGGATCACGCAGGCCGCCGCCGGCTCGCGCCCCGGGCGCGGCTGCCACAGCGCCGCGAAGGCGAACGGACGGCCGTCGGCGCGGCGCACGTGAAAGGGCTGCTTGCGCCCTTCGCGCCGCTGCCACTCGTAGAAGCCGTCGGCCGGCACCAGGCAGCGGCGGGTGCGGAAGGCCTCGCGGAAGGCCGGCAGGCGCGCCGCGGTCTCGGCCCGGGCGTTGATGAGCAGCCCGCCCTTGTCGCGCTCGAAGCCCCAGTGCAGCAGCGACAGGCGCGGGGGCCGGTCGGGGCCGCGGCGCCCGGCCGCGGCCACGGCCTGTCCCGGCGCGATGTTGAAGCGCGGGTGCAGTACCGGCGTCTCGCCCAGCCCCAGCAGCTCGACCAGCGCCTCGGCCGGCGTGGCCAGCGTGAAGCGCCCGCACACGGCGTTACTGCCCCAGGCGGGTGGGCAGGTCGGCCACCACGTCGGCCAGCGCCGCGATGGCCGCGGCGCCGTCGAGCACGTCCTCGCGCTTCAGGCGGTCGAGCGTGTCGGCCGGGGTGTGGTGGTAGATGAAGTAGCGCTCGCCGTCGACGCGCAGCGAGGCGGCGGGCGCGCCGGTGGCCTCGATGACCGGGCCGGTGTCGGCGCCGCGCCCCTCGCCCTCGACCGCCAGGGGCCCCAGGGCCTTCAGCAGGCGCGCCACGCCCTCGAGCACCGCGCGGCCGCTCTCCGGTCCCGTGTAGCCGTAGCCCAGCGGCTTGAAGGCGCCCGAGTCGGCCTCGAGGGCCAGCACGTGCGGCTCCTGGTGGTGGGCGTCACGGTAGGCCAGGCCGCCGCGCAGCCCGTTCTCCTCGTTGGTGAACAGCACCACGCGCACGGTGCGGCGCGGCTTCAGGCCCAGCGACCGGATCAGCCGGGCCGCCTCCCACACCATCGCGCAGCCACCGCCGTCGTCCATGGCGCCCGTGCCCACGTCCCAGGAGTCGCTGTGGCCCCCGATCACGACCACCTCCTCGGGCTTCTCGCGGCCGCGCACCTCGGCGATCAGGTTGGCCGACTGGGCCTCGGGCAGGAAACGCGCCTCCATCCTCAGGCGCAGGCGCACGTCGAGGCCGCGCTCCACCAGGCGCCGCAGCCGCTCGCAGTCCTCGACCGGAATGCCCGCGGCCGGGATCCTGGGCTGGTCCGGGTCGTAGCGCAGCGCCCCGGTGTGGGGCGTGCGCAGGCCGACCGGGCCCACCGAGCGCAGCAGCGCCGCCAGGGCGCCGTGCCGGGCGGCCCGCGAGGCCCCCTGGCTACGGTAGCGCACCGTGTCGCCGTAGCCGGCGTAGGGGACGTCGTAGAGCACGATGCGGCCGCGGGCCTCGGCCGCGCGGGCGTCCAGCTCCTCGAAGGACCTGACCACCACGAGGCTGCCCTCGATTCCTTCCGGGGGCGTGCCGACGCTGTTGCCCAGCCCCAGCAGGACCAGCTCCTGGCGCACGGGGGCGAGCAGCTCCAGGCTCTCGCGCCCGCGCTCCCAGCGGGGCACGGTCACGGGCTCGAGACGCACGTCGTCGAGACCGTCGGCGCGCATCTCGTCGGCGGCCCAGCGCAGGGCCGCCTCGAGCTGCGGCGTCCCGGCCAGGCGGTGGCCGAAGGTGTCGGTGAGCTGCTCCAGGCGCTGCCAGGCGCGGCCGTCGCGGCGGGCGGCCTCGACCAGGCGCGTCACGACGGGCGCGTAGGACGACACGGGGTCGGGCGGCGGGGCGGCCCCGAGCGCAGGGGCGAGCAGCGCGGCAGCCAGGGGGGGCAGGAGCCAGGGAGCACGCATGGCCGGATTCTATCCCCCGGGCGCGGGCGTGCTAACCTCGCGCCATCCAGTGGACGTGCGGCCCTCTTCGCGAGGAGGTGGGTGTGTCGGAGAAGGAGCGTCGTCGGGAGACGCGGCGCGCCATGACCCTGCCCGTGCGGGTCCACGGGGTGCAGGCCGGCGGCGAGGCGTGGTCGGAGATGGCCGTCACCGTGGACTGCTCGGAGGGCGGCCTGTCGCTCCTGCTCGACCGGCCCCTGCAGGTCGGCCACGTGCTGCAGTTGCTCCTGCCGATGCCGCGCAGCTTCCGCCGCTACGACGTGGCCCAGGGCTCCTACCGCACCTGGGCCCTGGTGCGCGGCGTCCGCCCCGGCGGCCAGGGGCGCTTGCGCGTCAGCCTGCGCCTGCTCGGCAAGCTCCCCCCGCGCGGTTACGAGGAGCAGCCGGACGGGCTCTTCCTGATGTCCGGCGACGCCGCCCCGGTCGAGGAGCGCTCCGAGCGCAGGACGGAGGAGCGCCACCCGATCTTCCTGAACCTGAGGATCCGGCGCCTGGAGTCGGAGGGCGAGGAGCTGACCGTGGCCGAGGACGCCAGCCGGCACGGCCTGCGCGTCAGGACCTCGCTGCCGGTCTCGCGCGGCGAGCAGGTGCAGGTGGAGGACGCCGCGGGCGGCTTCCGGTGCCGCGCGGAGATCCGCAGCGTGCGCATCGGCAGGGACGGCGTGCCGCGACTGCACCTGCGCCTGGTCGAGGGCCAGATCCCGCCCCAGGTCGTGCCGGACTGAGGCCCGGCGGGCATCGCGCCCCACCGCACGGGATAGAATGCCTGGTTCCAGGGGGGAAGCGTGAGAATCGTCTCCATCGGCGGCGGGCCGGCCGGGCTCTACTTCGCGCTGCTGGCCAAGCGGCTGGACCCGCGCCACGACGTGACCGTCTTCGAGCGCAACGGCCCCGACGACACGTTCGGCTGGGGGGTGGTGTTCTCGGACGAGACCCTGTCGACCCTGGCCCAGGCCGACCCCGACTCGCACCGGCGCATCGTGCACGAGTTCGCCTACTGGAGCGACATCGACGTCTTCGTGGCCGACCGCCACGTGCGCTCCACGGGCCACGGCTTCTGCGGCCTCTCGCGCAAGCGCCTGTTGGCCATCCTGCACGAGCGCTGCCTAGAGCTGGGCGTCAAGCTCCAGTTCAACCGGGAGGTGGACGAGCAGGCCGCCGACGGGGCCGACCTGATCCTGGTGGCCGACGGCGTCGGCAGCCGGGTGCGCGACCGTCACGCCTCGGCCTTCGGCCCGCGCATCGAGTGGGGACGCTGCCGCTTCGCCTGGCTGGGGACCGACCGGCGGCTGGAGGCCTTCACCTTCGTCTTCAAGCCCACCCCCCACGGCCTGTTCTCGGTGCACGCCTACCCGTTCGACAGCGAGACCAGCACGTTCATCGTGGAGTGCCACGAGGAGACCTGGCGACGCGCCGGGCTCGACCAGGCCGACGAGGCCCGCACGCTGGAGCAGATGAGCGAGCTCTTCCGGGAGGAGCTGCGCGGCCACCGCCTGCTGGGCAACCGCTCGGTCTGGCGCAGCTTCCCGGCGGTCCACAACGAGCGCTGGGGGCACGGCCGGCTGGTGCTGATCGGCGACGCCGCCCACACCGCCCACTTCTCGATCGGCTCCGGCACCAAGCTGGCGCTCGAGGACGCCATCGCCCTGGCCGAGGCCCTCGACCGCCACGGCCGCGACGTCCCGGCGCTGGTGGCCGACTACGAGCGCGAGCGCCGGCCGGTGGTGGCCCGCACCCAGCGCGTGGCCGGCACCAGCCAGGCCTGGTTCGAGAACGCCGCGCGCTACCTGGACCAGCCGCCGCTCCAGTTCGCCTTCAACCTGCTCTCGCGCAGCAAGCAGATCACCTGGGAGAACCTGTCCCGCCGCGACCCCCGCCTGGTGCGGCAGGTGGGCCAGGCCTTCGCGGCGGCCAACCCGGCCCGCGAGGCGCGCGTGCCCGTCCCCGAGTACGCCCGCGGGCTGGCCGCCGAGGCCCCCCGGCGCTCGGAGGCCCCGCCCCTGTTCCAGCCCTTCCAGGCGCGCGGGCTGACGCTGGCCAACCGGCTGGTGGTCTCGCCGATGTGCATGTACTCGGCCGTCGACGGGCTGATCAACGACTGGCACCTGGTGCACCTGGGCAGCCGGGCGGTGGGCGGGGCCGGCCTGGTCATGACCGAGGCCACCCACGTCTCCGCCGAGGGGCGCATCACCCCCGCCTGCGCGGGCCTGTGGAACGACGAGCACGAGGCGGCCTGGCGGCGCGTGGTCGAGTTCGTGCACCGCTTCACGCCGGCCCGCATCGGCGTGCAGCTGGCCCACGCGGGGCGCAAGGCCGCCTGCCACGTCCCCTGGCAGGGCGGGCGGCCGCTGACGGAGAAGGATGGCGCCTGGCCGCTGCTGGCCCCCTCGGCCCTGCCGTACGACGAGGCCTCGCAGGCCCCGCGCGCGATGACGCGGGACGACATGCTGCGGGTCAGGGAGCAGTTCGTGGAGGCGGCCCGCCGGGCTGCCCGGGCGGGCTTCGACCTGCTCGAGCTGCACTGCGCCCACGGCTACCTGCTGGGGACCTTCGTGTCGCCGCTGTCCAACAGGCGCGCCGACGAGTACGGCGGCTCGCTCGAGAACCGGCTGCGCTTCCCGCTCGAGGTCTTCGCGGCCGTGCGGGCCGCCTGGCCCGCGGAGCGCCCGATGGCGGTGCGCCTCTCGGCCACCGACTGGGCCGAGGGCGGCACGTCCAGCGCCGACCGGGTCGGCTTCGCGCGGGCCCTCAAGGCCCTGGGCTGCGACCTCGTGGACGTCTCGGCCGGCGGCACGGTGCCGCACCAGCAGCCGGTCTACGGCCGCATGTTCCAGGCGGGCTTCAGCGACGAGATCCGGCACGAGGCCGGCATCGCCACGGTGGCCGTGGGCAACGTCCAGGACGCCGACCAGGCCAACACGCTGCTGGCCGCGGGCCGCGCCGACCTCGTGGCCATGGCCCGCCCGCACCTGGCCGACCCCTACCTCGCCACCCACGCCGCCACGGCCGGCGGCTTCGACGACCACTACTGGCCGCCCCAATACCTGCGCGCCCGGCCCCGCCCGGCGGGCGAGTGAGGCGCCGCGCCACCGCCGCGACCCGATGAGGAGACGATGAACACGAAGACGAGCACCCCGCGAATGGCCTTCCTGTCGTTCGCCCTGCTGGCCCTGGCCGGCCCCGCCCGGGGCCAGGAGACCTGCCCCTGCCCGCCCCCCCCTCCTCCTCCGCCCGCCTGGACGGGCAGCGTGGGAGCCGGGCTCTCGGCCAGCAGCGGCAACACCTCCAGCAAGAGCTACAACGTTTCGTTCAACGCTGCCTACGACCCCAAGAAGAAGAACGTCTTGAAGGCCGACGGCATCTACCTGCGCCAGCAGACCGACGGCGAGACCACCACCGACAAGACCTCCGCCGGCGTGCGGGACGAGTACAAGCTCGGCGCGCGCGCCTTCGTCTTCGGCGACCTGCGCTACCTGCGCGACCCCTTCAAGGGCGTGCGCTACGTGGTCTCGCCGGTGGCCGGCTTCGGCTACAAGCTGGTGGCCCAGCCCAGGGCCACGCTGTCCGTGGACGGCGGCGTGGGCGCCCAGTTCGAGGGGCTGGAGGGCCTCGACGGCACCACCAGCGGGGCGGTGCAGGCTGGCCAGGCCCTGAGCGCCAAGCTCTCGGCCAGCACCACGCTCACGCAGCGTGCCACGGCGCTGTGGAAGATGGACGACTTCGGCGACGCGCTGTACCGCGTGGAGGCGGCGCTGGTGGTCTCGCTCTCGAAGCGCCTGGAGCTCAAGCTGGCCGACTACTTCGACTACAAGACCCGCCCGCCCAGCGCCGGCCTCGAGAAGAACGACAACTCGGTGGTGGCCGCCATCGTCTTCAAGATCGGCTAGGCGGCCCGGCCGGCGGCTGGCTCTCGGGCGCCGCCGCCCCGGCCGGCGGCGTGGCCGGGACGGGCGC
>JBDIBD010000062.1:0-14717 GCA_039812725.1 Vicinamibacteria bacterium
CCAAGCCCAGCAGGGCGGACGTGCGCGGGCGGGCTCCGGCGTCCCGCCGCCAGCGCGCGGCCAGCCACAGCGCCCAGGCCGGCAGGAGCAGCACCGCGGTCAGCCGCGTGCACACCGCCAGGCCGAGCGCGAGGCCGACGGCCGCGGCGCGGCCGGGCCCGGGCCGCCGCGCCCAACCGGCCAGGGCGGCCGAAGCCGCCAGCACTCCGGCCAGCCCGGGCACGTCGGTGGTCGCCAGGTGCCCGTGACCCGCCAGGGTCGGGTGGAAGGCCGCCAGCGCGAGGGCCGTCCAGCCGGCCAGCGGTCCCGCCACGGCCCGGGCCCAGGCGCCGAGCCCGAGGGCCACCAGCAGCGCCACGAGCACGGTCGGCAGCCGGCTCGAGGCCAACAGGCGGCCCGTGTCGTTGGCGCGCAACAGGAAGAGCGTGGCCCACTCGGCGTCGCTCTGGCCGGTGGGCCGGGCCGGCACGCGCAGGCCGAGGCCGAGCAGGCGCGCGGCCGCGATCAGCTTGGCCAGCGGCGGCGTCTCGGGGTTCGGGCGGAAGTCGCGCCAGGCGAGGTGCTGGAAACCGGCCGCGACGTAGATGCCCTCGTCGACGGTGAGGGCGTCGCGCCACAGCCCGGCCAGGAGCTGGGCCAGGAGCGTCCCCGAGAGGGCGGCCAGGAGGGCGAGCTTGACCAGGCGCGAGGCGCCCCGAGCCGGCGGCATCCGTGACGAGAGCTTACGGCTTGGCGTCGGGAGGCTTGCCGGGCGGCGCCGCCGGCCCGGTCCTGGAGGGCGTCAGGCGCTGGCCGCAGGAGCACACGATGCTGCGCGTGGGCCAGTCGATGCGCAGCATCCGGCCACAGGACTCGCAGCGCAGGTAGGTGCCGGCGCGATAGGTGGTCACAGGCTCCTCAAGCGCGGGCTGCCGGCCAGCACGCCCAGGGCCAGGACCGCCACGCCCAGCGAGAATACCCCGATCACGGCCGGCGCGCCGAGCCCCTTCACGAAGAAGCCCGCCAGCAGGCTGCCCACGGGCATGCCGCCGCGGAAGGCCAGGCCGTAGAGGCTCACCACGCGCCCGCGCAGCTCCTCGGGGGCCAGCTCCTGCACCATCGAGTTGAGGATCGAGAAGCCCGACGAGAGGCAGGCCCCCGCCACGAACAGCAGCCCGGCCGCCACGGGCAGGGACCCGGCGTGCACGGCCGCGAAGACCACCAGGCCGTAGGCCAGCACCGAGAGCAGGGCCACCCGGCCGCGCCCCGCCGCGCGCCCGCGCCAGGCCGTCACCAGCGCCCCGACGATGGCGCCGGCCCCGAAGGACGAGAGCAGCACGCTGAAGCCGCCCGCGCCGCTCTTGAGCTCGTCGCCGGCCAGCACCGGCAGGTAGGTCAGCAGCGGGTAGGCCAGGAAGCTGCCCGCCGCGCCCATCAGCATGAGGGCCCGCAGCTCCGGGTGGCCCCAGGCGTGGCGCACGCCGTCCCTCAGGCTGGAAGCCAGGCTCTGGTGGCGCGTGGCGGCGGGCGAGGGGATCTGGATGTTCCAGAGCGCGACGATGACCGCCAGGAAGGAGGCGGCGTTGACCACGAAGCAGACCCCCGTCCCGGCCTGCGCCAGCAGCACCCCGGCCAGGGCCGGCCCGAGGGTGCGCGAGAGGTTGAACTGCAGCGAGTTGAGCGCCACCGCGTTGGGGATGTGGCGGGCCGGCACGATGCTCGAGAGCACGGCCTGGTAAGTGGGCGCCGACTGCGACTGGGTCAGGCCGGTCAGGAAGGCCAGCAGCAGGATGGCGCCGATACCCAGCCGGTCGCCGAAGTAGAGCGCGGCCAGGGTCGCGGCGAAGGCCATCTGCAGCAGCTGCGAGGTGAGCAGGATGCGGCGCCGGTCGACCCGGTCGGCCATGGCGCCGCCCACCAGCATGAAGGCCAGCAGCGGGGCCTCGGCCGCGAAGCTGCGCAGGCCCAGGTAGACCGGATCCTTGAGCCGCGTGTGGATCAGCCAGGCCATGGCCACGTCCTGAGTCCAGGTGCCCAGGCTGCTGGTGAAGGCCCCGGCCCACAGCAGGCGGTAGCTGCGGAAGCCGAAGGCGGAGAAGAGGCCCGGCCGGTCTTCGGCCATCGGTGCGACGGGGGGGCGCCGGGCGCCCCCCGCGCGGTCCTAGCGCTTGACGGGCTTCTTGGCCGCCGACGACGCGGCGCGGCCGGCCCGCCGCACGGCCTTCCTGGCCTCCTCGCGGCGCTTGCGCCGGCGGCGAATCTCCTTCATCCGTTCGCTCATTCCCTCTCGCTCTCCTCTCGATTGTCCCCGGGGCCCTCCCCGGTGGCCTTGCGCGTCTCGGCCACGCGCTTCCGGATGATGCGCAGGTAGGCGCGGGGCACCTTCTGCAGCAGGATCATCAGGTCGCCCAGGCTGGCCTTGACGTTGCCCCCCGGGCCGGCGTCGCCGTAGATCAGGTTCACCACGCGCCCCTTGACGAGGATCGGCAGCAGCGCGGCGTTGGTGCCCGTGCGCTTGCCCACCAGGCGGGCGAAGCGCTCGTTCTCCGGCTCGGGCCCCGGCCGCCCGACGAAGAAGGTCTTGTCGCGCGCCACGGCCCGGAAGATCGAGGGCTGGTCGAGCGGGATGCGCAGGCCCTGCGCCAGGCCCTCGTCCATCCCCTCACCCGCGCCGGTCCAGCCCAGCAGCCAGGGCTCGCGCACGATGAAGAAGACCACCCGCCGGAAGTAGTGGTGGCACAGCGCCAGGGTGGCCTCGACCACCTCGTCGCGGCTCTCGGCCGCCTCGAGCCGGGCCACGGCCTGGTCCTTGTCGGGCGGCACCACCGGCGGCCGCTCCGGGCGGTGGGTGTCGGTGAAGCGCCAGCGCTCGTCGATGCCGTAGTAGTCGTGCAGCAGCTGGATCATGCGGAACTCGGGCACCACCAGCGTGCGCACGATGTAGCCCAGCGAGTAGCCGATGCGGGCCACGGCCAGGTGGTCGCGCGGGTCGACCATCAGCAGGAACAGGGTCTTGCCCCGCAGCTCGTAGGGGAAGACCTTGTAGCGCGCGGCCGTGGCCTTGGCGACCAGCGCCACCACCTCGGGCAGGATCTTGCGCGGGTCGACGCTCACGCAGGGCACGCCGCGCGCCTTGGCCAGGGCCTCGGTCAGGCGCTCCTCGGTGATGAAGCCCAGCTCGTGCAGGCTGGTCCCCAGCCGGCCGCCGTACAGCACCTGGTGCTGGATGGCCTCCTGCAGCTGGCGCTCGGTGATGATGCCGCGATCCTTGAGGATGCGGGCGAGGATAGGCACGCCGTCGACCTCCGCGAAGCGGCCTATTCTACCCGCCCGCGGCCGCAAGCGGCTGGCCTTCCGGGCTTTGCCGCGCTCGGCCGGGCTCGGCTATGATGCCGGCCAGCCGACATCCACGCGAACGGAAAGAGGCCGGGCGCGAGCCCGGCGCCGGGTGGGGTGATGACGCAGCGGGTGACCAGCCTCAAGACGCGCACGGCTTTCGCCATGTCCTGCGTGATCGTCGCGGTGCTGGTGGCCAACGCGCTCTACCTGATCCTGGCCAAGCGCTCCGAGCTGCGCCAGGACATCGTCACCCGCGCCGACCTGTTCGCGCGGCTGACGCGCCAGCCCATCTGCGTGGGCTACGACCTCTACTACTCCTCGGGCTTCTACAAGTTCCGCGAGGTCATGCGCGAGTACCTACAGCTCGAGCCCAACATCGACCGGGTGCGCATCGTGGGCGTCAGCGGCAAGGTCATGTTCGACTCGGCCGAGCTGGACGAGAGCGGCCCGCGCGAGGACGGCGGGCCCGAGCGCATGATCCAGGACCCGCAGCTGCTCGAGGCGGTCAAGGGGCTCGAGATCACCCACCTGCGCCTGCCCGACGGGGCCGGGGGCGAGAGCCTCGAGATCGTGGCGCCCTACCTCGAGGACTGGGGCCGCCACCGCCTCTCCGTGACCTACCGCGTGACCTTCAGGACGCTGGGGCCCAGCATCGCCCGGCTGGTCTTCGCCACGGCCGGCCTGACGCTGGTCTCGATCGTGCTGGCGGTCTGGGTGGCCGTGGCCCTGGCCTCGCGCATCACGCGCCCGCTGGAGGAGCTGACCAGCGGCGCCCTGGGCATCGCCGAGGGGCACTTCGACCGGCGCCTCGACATCCGCTCGCGCGACGAGCTGCAGATCCTGGCCGAGGCCTTCAACGACATGAGCGCCCGGCTCAAGGAGAACGTCGAGCAGATGGAGGAGTCCAACAAGAAGCTGGCCCAGGTCAACGAGGAGCTCAAGGAGCTCGACCGGCTCAAGTCCGACCTGCTGGCCAACGTCAGCCACGAGCTGCGTACGCCGCTGACCGCCATCAAGGGCTACACGGACTACATCCTCGACCGCAAGCTGGGGCCCATCACGGAGAAGCAGGAGAAGGGGCTGGTGGTGGTGGGCCGCAACCTGGAGCGGCTCTCCAAGTCGATCAACGCCCTGCTGGACTTCTCGCGCATGGACCTGGGGCGCATCGTGCTCAACCTGCAGCCCTTCACGCTGACCCAGCTGGTGGAGCAGATCGTGACCACCCTGCGGGCCGAGCTGGAGCGCAAGCGCCTGGCCTTCGAGCTGCACGTGGAGAGCCAGCTGCCGCAGGTGGTGGGCGACCGCGAGCGGCTGGGCCAGGTCTTCGAGAACCTGATCATCAACGCCATGAAGTTCACCCCGGAGGGCGGCCGCATCGCGGTCCACGCGGTGCGCTCCTCGCTGGGCAGCCGGCCGGGGGTCGAGGTGCGGGTGCGCGACACGGGCATCGGCATCCCGCCCGCCCAGCTCGACAAGATCTTCCACCGCTTCTACCAGGTGGACGGCTCCAGCACGCGCCGCTACGGCGGCGTCGGGCTGGGGCTCTCGATCGTCAAGACCATCCTCGACGCCCACGGCACGGCGGTCAGCGTGTCGAGCGAGGAGGGCCGCGGGACCGAGTTCCGCTTCGTGCTGCCGGCGGTCGAGAAGGGCGCGCTGCGCGAGGCCCGGGCGCCCCTGCCGGTGGAGGGCGTGGTGCTGGTGGTCGACGACGACCCGGCCTTCCGCGAGAGCATGCAGGCCCAGCTGGAGGCCGAGGGCTTCCAGGTGCTGACCGCCGCCACGGCCGGCGAGGGGCGCGAGCTGGCCCGCCGGCGGCGCCCCGACGCCATCGTGCTGGACGTGCTGCTGCCCGACCAGGACGGCCTGGACCTGCTGCGCGAGCTCAAGCAGGGCCCCGAGACGGCCGGCATCCCGGTGCTGATCGTGTCGGTCTCGGAGAGCGGCCTGCGGGCCTTCACGCTGGGCGCGGCGGAGTGGCTGCGCAAGCCCCTCGACCGGGCCGAGGTGGCGGCCACCCTGCGCCGGCTGGTCAACGGACGCGGGGGCGAGGAGCCGCTGGTGCTGGTGGCCGACGACGAGCCCGACACGGCCGACCTGATCCGCGACGCGCTGCGGGCCGAGGGCTTCCGCGTGACCGTGGCCCGCGACGGGCAGGAGGCCCTCGAGGCCCTCGAGCAGCGCCGGCCCGACGTGATGCTGCTCGACATCATGATGCCGCGGCTGTCGGGCTTCGAGGTGCTCGAGGCGGTCGGGCGCTCGCCGCGCCTGCGCGGCCTGCCGGTGGTGATCCTGTCGGCCCGCAGCGATGACAGCGACCGGCAGCGCGGGCTGGAGCTGGGGGCCAAGCGCATCATGAGCAAGCCGTTCGACGTGCGCTCGCTGGTGGCGGAGATCCGGCAGCAGGCCGGGCCCCGCCCGGCCGGGACGGGCTGGGCGGGGTTGTGAGGGCGGTGCGATGAAGAAGATCCTGATCGTCGACGACGAGGAGGACATCCTCAACTTCCTCGAGCTGGTGCTGCGCGAGAAGGGCTACGAGGTGGTCACCGCCGGCAGCGGCCACGACGCCCTCACGCGGGCCCAGCTCGAGCGGCCCGACCTGGTGCTGCTGGACATCATGATGCCGCAGATGGACGGCTGGGAGGTGCTCAAGCTGCTGCGCATCGACGAGGAGACGGCCTCGATCCCGGTGGCCATGCTGTCGGCCCGCACCGAGGCCCGCGACCGCGTGCAGGGGCTCCAGGAGGGGGCCATCGACTACATCTGCAAGCCGTTCTCGCTGCAGGAGCTGCTGGCCAAGATCGAGGCCATCTTCGCCCAGCTGGAGGAGCGCGGGGCCGCCTCCCGCTAGCCCCCTTGGCCCTCGGCCCCGCCCCCAAGCCCGCCCAGCCCAGCGCGCGCGACTTCTTCCGGCTGCGCGCCGAGTGGCTGCGCTACAAGAACCACGTGCTGGACTCGAACACCGGCCTGCCCACGCTGGCGGCGGTGCTCGACGACGTGCGCCGGCTGATGGAGGACCGCGGCACGCTGATGCTGGTCTACCTCGACCTGGCGGGCGACACGGGCTACGAGACGCTGCACGGCTGGAACGCCTACGACGAGGCCCTGCGGGCCTTCGCCCGCACGCTGCTGGGCCTGCGCGGCGACGGGCTGCTGACGGCCCGCGACCTGGTGGCCGTGATGGGCGTGCGCAGCGACAAGTTCCTGGTGTTCCTGGGCGGCAGCGGCGCGCCGCCCACGGCGGAGAGCGCCGAGGAGCTGGCCCAGCGCCTGCGGGCGCGCGTCGAGGAGACCTTCCCCCAGCAGCTGCGGCGCTCCTTCCCCGCCCCGCTGGGCTTCCACGCCGGGCAGGCGCTGCTCTACCGCGACCCCATGCTGCGGGCGGAGAGCGCGGTGCACCGGGCCCTCGACGAGGCTCTCTACCAGAGCCTGCGCCGCCGCAGCCGCGAGTCGGACCTGCGCACGCGCGCCCTCGACGAGCTGATGCGCGGGCGGCGCGTGCAGACCCTCTTCCAGCCGATCCTGTGCCTCGAGGACCGCTCCGTGCTCGGCCACGAGGTCTTCAGCCACGGCAGCCCCGGCACGGGCTTCGAGGACGCCGAGACGCTCTTCGCCCTGGCCGAGCGCACCGGGCGCATCCGCGAGTTCGAGCGCATCTGCCGCCAGCAGGCCCTGGCCACGGCCCGGCGCCACCTGCCGCCCGGCCGCAAGCTCTTCCTCAACACCTCGGCGGCCGCGCTGCGCGACGAGGAGCTGCTGGGCGGGGGGCTGGTGCGGGCCGCGGCCCGGGCCGGGCTGACCCCGGCCGAGGTGGTGCTGGAGATCACCGAGCGCGTGGCGGTCGAGGAGCGGCGCTCCTACCACGAGGCGCTGCGCGAGCTGAAGCGCGACGGCTTCGGCATCGCCGTGGACGACATGGGGGCCGGCTACGCCAGCCTGCAGGCCCTGGTCGAGATCGAGCCCGACTTCATGAAGTTCGACGTCTCGATGGTGCGCCACATCGACCGCAGCCTGATCAAGCGCAGCCTGCTCGAGACGCTGGTGGACCTCTCGCGCCGCATCGGGGCGGAGGTCGTCGCGGAGGGCATCGAGGGCGAGGCCGAGCTCGCCACGCTGACCGACCTGGGCGTGCGGCTGGGCCAGGGGCGCCACCTGGCCCCGCCGCTGCCGGTGCCGGAGGAAGGAGCCGCGCGCCCGTGAGCGAGCCGATCCCGCCCTACCACGCCAGCCTGCCCGACCTGGCCGCCCAACTGGCCGAGCGCGGCTGCCTGGGGCTCGTGGTGCTGGACGCCAGCGCCCTGGCCCAGATCGAGGTGGTCTACGGGCAGGAGGCCTACGAGGAGGTGCGCGGGCGCCTGTTCAAGGCCCTCGACGAGCAGCGCGGCAAGGACTACCGGGCCGGCGACGTGCTGGCCCTCGACGAGCCCCGCGGCCTGCGCTTCCTGGTCTTCCTGGAGCGCAAGCGCCGGCGCAACGTGCCCTTCACGCCCACCGACCTGCGCGCGGCCCGCAACCGCATGGCCACCGCGCTGGCGCCGGCCCTGGCGCGCTGCGCCTTCCCCTACATGAAGACGCCGCCGCGGGTGGACGTGGGCCTGGGACTGGCCCTCCACAACCCGCTGGTCCACGCCGGCCGGCTGCTCGAGAAGGCCCTCCAGGACGCGCTCGAGTCGGCCGGCCTGGCCCGGCGCACCGAGGAGCTGGCCCAGCGCGAGCGCCTTCAGGACCTGCTGGTGCGCGAGCGCGTGGTGACCGCCTACCAGCCGATCATCAGGCTGGCCGACCGCTCCGTGCTGGGCTACGAGGCCCTCTCGCGCGGGGCGCGGGGCTCGGGCTTCGAGACCGCCGACCTGCTCTTCGGGGCGGCCGAGGTGCACGGGCTGCTGCTCGAGCTGGATCGCCTGTGCCGCATCCGGGCGCTGCTCTCCACGGGGCGCATCTCGTCGGCCTCGCTGGTCTTCGTCAACACCCTGCCCGCCACCATGCGCGACCCGCAGTTCCGCGGTAAGCCGCTGATCGACTTCCTCGACAAGGCCATGGTGGCGCCCCAGCGCATCGTGATCGAGATCACCGAGAAGCTGGTGATCGAGAACTACGCCCTCTTCCGCGAGACCATGCACTACTTCACCGATCTGGGCATGTCCTTCGCGGTCGACGACGTGGGCGCCGGCTACTCCGGGCTGGAGTCGATCGCCAACCTCAAGCCGCAGTTCCTCAAGATCGACACCTCGCTGGTGCGCGACCTGCACATCAGCAAGATCAACCGCGAGATGGTCAAGGCCATCGCCCTGATGGCGCGCGCCATCGGGGCCACCGTGGTGGCCGAGGGGATCCACTCCGAGGACGAGGTGCGGGCCCTGATGGACCTGGGCGTGGTCTTCGGCCAGGGCTTCCACCTGGCCCGTCCCGACCCGGGCCCCGAGCCGACCAGCTAGACCGCACTACTCATCAGGTCCATTGACCGGAGTCGCCCGGGATCGCTAGACTTAGTTCATCGGACTTAGTCCAGATGGTCCGGAGGGAGGCGCCTTGGTCACCATCAACATTCACGAGGCCAAGACCCATCTGTCGAAGCTGGTCGAGCGGGCCGCCCAGGGCGAGGCCTTCGTGATCGCGAAGGCCGGCAGGCCGCTGGTCAAGGTGGCCCCGTTGGGTGCGCCCGCGACGCCCCGACGCCTGGGCTTCCTGGCCGGCGAGATCGAAGTGCCCGCCGACTTCGACCGCATGGGCGCCGCGGAGATCGAGGCCCTGCTCGGGAGCGGTGCGTGAAGTTCCTGCTCGACACCCACGTCCTCTTGTGGGCGGCCGGGCAGCCCGAGCGGCTGTCCGCCGCCACGCGGCGACTCCTCAACACCCCAAGCCACGAGCTGCTCTTCAGCGCGGCCAGCCTGTGGGAGATCGCCATCAAGAAGACCCTGGGCCGCGAGGACTTCCGGGTCGAGCCGCGGCTGCTGCGGCGCGGCCTGCTCGACAACGGCTACGTCGAGCTCCCAGTCACCAGCCAGCACGCGGTCGGCATCGACAGCCTGCCGCCCCTACACAAGGACCCCTTCGACCGTCTCCTGCTCTCGCAGGCCCTCAGCGAGGGCGTCACCCTGCTCACTGCCGACGAGCAACTGGCTCGCTACCCTGGACCGGTCCGCAAGGTCTAGAGGGGTTCCCTGAGGACGCCCTGTTCTCCCACGTCTCCGTCGACGTCGCCTCCCCAGGCGTCGCGACGCGCTATGGACGCAAGGCATGAGACGCGCCCTCGTCGTAAGAGTGCTGCTCGCATGCGCGCCCGCTGCAACGGCCCTGAAGACCCACAACGCGACAGTGGGCCGCGTTCGAAGGCGCGTCGGGACGGCCGCCCTTGAGAGCCATCGTACCGAACGGCTGAACAACGAACGTCGAGTCGGAGGTCCATGACCAGCAGGTTGCGACGGATCGGAGTGGCTGCGGTTCTCTTGGTCTGCGGCGGCTGCGGAGCGCTGAGTCCCACCGCGACCATGCGGAGCTCTGAGGCGAGTTCAGCGCGGGGTGGTCGGGCAGTTGACGGACCGGCGGTCCTGAGCGGCGGCGGCCTCGGTATCAGCTGCCACCGGCGCCCTCCGGCCGGCCCGGCGACGGCAACTCGTAGCGGCAGACGGCGCGCGCGAAGCGCAGCTCGTCGCCGGGCGCGAGGCGCGCCCGCAGCACGCGCTCGCCGTTGACCCGGGTCTGGTTGGTCGAGCCCAGGTCGAGCACCACGAAGGCGTCGTCCTCCCAGATCAGGCGGGCGTGCTCGCGCGAGACCAGCGGCTCGTCGATGACCACGTCGGCGCCCTCGCCGCCGCCGACCACCAGCTCGGGCCGGTCGAGGGGCAGCTCCTGCTGCGAGCCGTCGGGGCGCAGCAGGAGCAGCCGCGCCCCGGAGGGCGGCCCGGCGCTCACTGCGGCCCGGCCCGGCGCGCGGCCAGGGGCGCCACGGCCGGCCCGTCGTTGTTGAACAGCGTGGCCTCCTTGGCGCCCGCCGCGGCGCGGTAGGCATCGAGGGCCTCCTTGCGGTAGCCCAGCTTCTCGAGGCTCAGGCCCAGGTAGTAGGCGGCCGTCCCCTGCGACAGGCCCGGCCGCTGGGGCAGCTCGCCGCGGGCCTTGACGAAGTGGTCGTGGGCCGCGGCGTAGTCGCCGAAGTGCAGCGCCGCCAGGCCCAGGTTCAGGCGCGCGAAGGCGGCCCCCTCGCTGCCCGGGTAGCCCTCGACCTGCTGGCGCAGGTCCATCATGACCTTGTTGTAGAGCAGGGCCGGGTCGTTGAGCGGGATCTCCTGGGGCGTCTGGTCGAGGGTCAGCTCGACCACGCGCGTGCCGGCCGGGCCCTTGACGTGCAGCGAGAGGCGGTCCTTGGCGCTCCGGGCCGCCACGGCGGCCAGGAGGTCGGCCGTGCGAGCCACGGCCTTGCCGTCGGCCGAGACCACCACGTCGCCGGGCTGGAGGCCGGCCTGGGCCGCCGGGCTGCCGGGCACGACGCGCAGCACCGGCACGCCCTCGTGCAGCAGCGTGTCGACCGTGATCAGGCCGGTCCAGGGGCGGTAGACCGTGGCCCGGCGGTCGACGGCCGCGATGAAGCGCTGCACCGAGGCGGCCTCGGCGAAGGTCACGTCCCAGGGCTCGGTGACGGCGTTGCCGGCCGCCAGCAGGTGCAGCCGGGCCGTGCGCTGCAGGCGCTCCTCGGGCAGCACCGCCAGCAGGAAGCCCTGCACCTCGAGGGCCTGGGCCAGCTTCTCGGTGACCTTGCGCACCTGGTCGGCGTCGCCGCCCGCCGCCAGCGCCCGGCGGGTCATCTTCTCCGACTCGAGCAGGCGGTCCACGGTCTCGCGCGGGGCCGGGATGAAGTTGAGGCTCTCGATGCGGGCCAGGCCCTGCAGCAGCTTCTCCTCGGCCTCGGCCGCCACGCGCTCGCCGCCGGCGCTCTCGGCCACCACCCCCAGGAAGGCCAGGCTGGGCCGGATGGGGCAGTCCAGGGCCACCGACTCGTCCTTGCCGAGCACCAGGTCCTGGATGAACTTGCCGGCCGCGTGCTTGACCTCGATGCGGTGGCGCCCCGAGCAGATGCCCTCGAGGTCGCGCGGGGTCAGGCCCATCGGCTCGCCGTCGATGTAGATGCGCGCGCCGGGCGGGTCGGAGCGCAGCTGCAGGGCCGCCAGCGACTCGACCAGGCGCACCGGGGCGATCTCGTAGTCGCGCGGCTCGGGCAGGTCGAGGGTCAGCCGCTCGGGCTCCCAGCAGCGCCGGCGGAACTCGACGATGTGGGTGCCCGGCGTCAGGCCGGCCACCTCGGTGCGGGCCGAGGCCCGCGAGGGCTCGAGGCCCTTGGCGCGCGCGGCCTCCCACAGCTCGGGGGCCAGCGCGCCGCCCGTGGTGGCGCGCTGCTGCCCGTCGATCCAGATCTCTACCCCGGCCGGCTCGGTCACGAAGGCCGCGCTGGCCATGGTGCGCACCAGCTCGAACTGCAGGGCCTGGGTGCCGCGCGGCGCGATGCTGATGGCCTGGGTCTGGGTCTCGTAGCCCTCCTTCGAGACCTCGACCGTGTAGTCGCCGGCCAGCACGTCGATCGGGAAGAAGTCGGTCAGGCCCAGGAACTCGCCGCTCAACGTCACGCGCGCCCCGGCCGGCTTGGAAGAGACCGCCAGGTAGCCCACCAGCGCGCGCTTGACCGAGTTGAAGAACTCCACGATCTTGGGCGAGACCTTGTCCTTCGAAAGGGCGTACTGCGGCATCAGCTGGATCAGCGAGCGGAAGGAGTCGGCGGCCTTCTCCTGCAGGCCGATGTTGTAGTAGGCCCGGGCCCGGTACTCGTAGGCCTGGGCCAGCATCTCCTTGCCGCGAGGGGGCAGCAGCCCCTGGCGCCGCAGGGCCTCGAGGCGGGCCGAGATGTCGTCGAGCAGGCTGATCGAGCGGCCCTGCTGCGGGCCGTCGAACTCGGCCACGGCCCGCGCCAGCAGGTCCTGCACCGCCTGCATCTCGCGCTGCTGGGCCTCGTCGACGGGGCTGGCGGCGGGCGACGGCACGGGCGACGGGACGGCCACGGGCGCCTGGGCCCCGAGCGGGGCGGCCAGCAGCAGGGCGGCGAGCAGGGCGGAGCGCGGCGTCATGGCGGGCCTCACTTGAAGCGCAGCACGCGGCGCGCGTCGCCGTCGTAGACCAGCAGCGCGCCGGAGGGGTCGAGGGTCAGGGCCTGGGGTTTCTTGACGTCGGTCAGGGCCAGCTTGAGCTGCCCCTGCGGCGAGAACAGGAACACGCTGCCCGACTCGTCGGCCACGTAGACGTTGCGGGCCGGGTCGACGGCCACGTCGGCCGGGCGGCGCAGCTCCCAGCCGGCGCCCTTGGTGGCGATGGTGGCGAGCGGCTTGCCGGTCTCGTCGTAGCTGCGCACGGTCTTCTCGTCGCGGTCGAGGGCCCAGACGGCCCCCTCGCCGTCCAGCAGCAGGCGCTCGACCTGGCGGTCGCGGGCCTCGCCGAAGACGCCCTTGAACTGGCCCTGGGTGTCGAAGCGGTAGACGCGCTTGCGCTTCTCGTCGGCCACCAGAACGCTGCCGGCGGGCGTCACCGCCGCGGCCGTGGGCTTGTCGAGCGGCTCGGTCTCGCCGGGCTTCTCGCCGGGGATGGTGAAGCTGCGGATGTCCTTGGGCCCGAAGCGCACGGCCAGCCGGGAGGCCACCACCAGCTCGCCCTTGGGCGAGAGCGACAGGCTGCGCAGCTCCTCGCCCGGCAGGCCGGGGCCCATCTTGCCGGACGGGTCGAAGGGCACCACGCTCTTGGTCTTGTCCGAGGCCAGCCAGAGCGTGCGCTGGGGCGTCATGAGCAGCGCCACCACGTCCTTCAGCACCTCGCCGGAGCCGACCGAGAAGGCCGGGTCGGGGGCGAAAGCCGGCTTGGGGCCGGCGCTCAGCCGGTAGAGCGCCGTGATGCGGTCGAGGGCCTGCTCGGCCCACTCGCTCTGCGGGAAGCGGTTGCGGACCTGCTGGTACTCCTCCATGGCCTGGCGCGCCTCGCCCAGCAGGGCCAGGCAGTGCCCGATCTGGAACTGCGCGGCCGGGGCCGCGTCGCTGGCGGGGAACTCGAGCGAGACGCGCCGCTGCACCTCGACCGCCTCGGCCAGGCGCCCGGCCTTGCGCTGCACCAGGCCGCTGGCGTGCAGGGCCCGCGGCACCCACTCGCTGCGCGAGTACAGGCGCTCGACCCGGCCCAGCTGGGCCAGGGCGTCGTCCAGCTCGGCGGCGCTGGTGGCCTTCTCCATCGAGAGCAGGCCCAGGTAGTAGTAGGCCCCCGGCGCCCCGTCGCTCTGCGGGAAGCGCTTGGCCACCTGCTCGAAGGCCTCGCGAGCCTTGGCCGCGTCGCCCTCGACCTCCAGCCGGTAGCGGCCGATCTCGAGCATGGCGTCGTCCACCGAGTCGGTGTTCTGGAAGCCGCTGACGATGGTCTCGAAGCTGTCGAGGGCCTGCTTGGTCTTGCCCTGGGCGCGGTAGGCGCGCCCGTCCTCGAGCAGGCGGCGAGCCTGCTCGGCCGGGTTGTCCTGGGCCAGGAGCCCGGGCGCCAGGAAGAGCGCCAGGGCCGTGGCCGTCGCCGTGCGAAGCATCATCACTTCCGTCCCATCACGAAGACCACGCCCCCCGGCGCCAGGTCGACCTGCTCGTCGCTCCGGGCTCCGTCGGGCCACTTGAACGTCACGGTGACGCGGCCCGCGGCGGCGGGCCGGTCGAGGATCGGCGGGTAGTCGACGAAGGCGCCGTTGACGAAGACCTGGCAGTTGTCGGGCGAGGCGCGCACGTTGAGCTTGCCCGTGCCCGGCGCCGAGAGCTGCACGGTGCCGTCGGCGGGCACCTCGACGCTGGCGCTGTGGCGCAGGAACAGGCGCGCCGACGTGAGCGTGACCGCCTGCCTCCCGGCCGGCAGCGCGATCCGGAACTGCGACTGCCCCTGCACCAGCGTGCGGCCGCGGAAGGCCAGGTCGACCGGGTACGGGGCGCTGACCGCCAGGAAGCCGCGCGGCCCGGAGTCCTCGAGCACGGCCTGCAGCTCGGCCGGGTTGCCGTTGCCGGCCGCGAGCGCCAGCTCCTGGGGCCGGAAGCCCACCAGGGCCAGCTCCAGGCGGTGCGGGGTCTCGGGCGTGTAGGCCACCTCGAGGGGCGTGCGCCCGAGGGGCTCCCCGCCGTCGAGCCGCACCGTGGCCCCCGGGGGCTCGCTGACCACCCGCACGCGGGCGGTGGCCGGGGCCGGCTCGAGCACGAGGCTGAGCGGGGCGCGGGCCTCGTCGGGCAGGCGCAGGGTGCGGCTGGCCGGGCGGTAGCCGGGGCGCGACAGGGTCACGGTCACCTGGCCTGCGCCGGCCGGAAGCTCGACCCGCCCGTCGGTCACGACGCCCGTGTCGTGGCCGTCGACCT
>JBDIBD010000063.1:0-14660 GCA_039812725.1 Vicinamibacteria bacterium
CGATCTCCTGCCCCGCCTCCCGGCCCTGCTGGCGACGCTGTTCCTGGTCAACTTCGTGGGGCGCTCCTTCACCCCGATCCTGGCCCTGCAACTGCAGCGCCTGGGCGTGGCGCTGCAGGGCCTGGCCGGCGCCACCGGCGCGCTGATCGCCTGCTTCGCGGTGGCCGCGGCGCTGTCGGCCGCGGCGCTGGAACGCCTGACCCGCCGCTGGCCGCCGCGGCGGCTGTTGAGCGCCAGCCTGGCGGGTGGCGCCCTGGCCGTGGCGCCGATGGCCTGGGCGCCCGACTACGCCAGCCTGCTGCTGCTGGGGGCGGCGCTGGGCCTGACCTCGGGCGGCGCGCTCACGCTGTGCTACACGATCGGCGGGCTGCTGGTGCCGGAGGGGCTGCGCACCACGGCCTTCGGCTTCTTCTCGGGGGCCGCGCTGTTCGGCGGGGCGCTCTCGCCCTGGGTGGCCGGGGAGCTGGTACGCTTCGACCTGCACGCGATCTACCACCTGGACGCCGCGCTGTTCGCGCTCCTGGCGCTGGGCCTGGGCTGGCTGCTGCCCGCCCCCGCGGGCGCGCGGCCGGGCGGCGCCGCGGGCCGGGAGGGGTGACATGCGCCAGGTCGTGATGGAGCTCCACGAACCGCGCTTCCGCTGGGTCGACGTGGTCAACCCCTCCCCGGCGGAGCTGGAGGAGCTGGCCGCCGAGCACGACCTGCCGGCCCACGCGGTGCAGGACTGCCTCGAGCCGGAGCACCTGCCCAAGCACGAGCGCCTGGGCGAGCGCGTCTTCATGATCGTGCGGGCCTTCGACGAGCGCGCGGGGCACGAGGCCGACACGGTGCAGCAGCTGACCCGCAAGGTGGCCCTGTTCGTCTCGCACGAGCTGCTGCTGACCGTGCACCGCGTGGAGCAGCGCTTCCTCGACGAGCTCAAGCGCGACCTGCCGGCCCGGCTGGCCGGCAAGGCCGACCCCGGCGAGCGCGTGGTGGCGGCCCTGCTCGACGGCGTGCTCGACACGTACTGGCCGCCGCTCGACGAGGCCGAGCGGGCGGTGGCCCACTTCGAGCAGCGCCTGTTCGAGCGCCGCGACGTGACCCAGCTGATCCGCGAGGTCTACCTGCTCAAGCGCAAGGTCACGGCCCTGCGCTGGATGGGCCGCCACACCCTCGACCTGATCCAGAAGCTCAAGGCCTCGTCGGAGGCCCAGGCCCCGCGCCTGCAGGACCTCAAGGAGAACGCCGAGGGGCTGTACTTCGCGGCCGACGAGCTGCTCGAGGACGTCAACAACCTGGTCAACCTGCAGCTCTCGCTGGCCGCCCACCAGACCAACGAGGTCATGCGGGTGCTGACGGTCTTCTCGGTGTTCTTCATGCCGCTGACCTTCCTGGTCGGCATCTACGGCATGAACTTCGAGTTCATGCCCGAGCTCAAGCACCCCTGGGGCTACCCCGGCGTGCTGGCCGTCATGCTGGCCACGAGCGTCGCCATCTACGCCTGGTTCAGGCGCCGCGGCTGGCTGTAGCCGCCGCCCCGGAGGAGGTCGCCATGCCCGTCCACGCCCTGCCCCTGCTGCTGGCCCTGGCCGCCGCGCCTCCGCCAGCGGCTCCCGACCCGGCCCTCCAGCGCGCGCTGCGGGTGCTCGACCACGCCATCCTGGTCGACGGCCACAACGACCTGCCCTGGGCCATCCGCGAGTGGAAGGAGCACCCGGGCGACGTGCTCGGCTACGACCTGCGCGGCGCCGCGCCCGGCCAGACCGACCTCGCGCGCCTGCGCGCCGGCCGGGTGGGGGCGCAGGTCTGGTCGGTCTACGTGCCGGCCGAGCTGAAGTCGGGCTGGGCCCGCGTGCAGCTCGAGCAGATCGACGTGGCCCGGCGCGTGATCGCGCAGTACCCCGACGCGCTGCAGCTGGCGCTGACCGCCGACGACGTCGAGCGGGCCCGCAAGCGCGGGCGCATCGCCTCCCTGATCGGCCTGGAGGGTGGGCACGTCATCGAGAACCGGCTGGGCCTGCTGCGCGCCTTCTACGACCTGGGCGCGCGCTCCATGACCCTGACCCACGGCAGCACCCTCGACTGGGCCGACTCGGCCACGGACGAGGCCCGCCACGGCGGCCTGACGCGCTTCGGCGAGGAGGTGGTGCGCGAGATGAACCGCCTCGGCATGCTGGTGGACCTCTCGCACGTCTCGGCCGAGACCATGCAGGACGCGCTGCGGGTCGCCCAGGCCCCGGTGATCTTCTCGCACTCCTCGGCCCGGGCGGTCTGCGACGTGCCGCGCAACGTCCCCGACGAGGTGCTGCGGGAGCTGCCCAAGAACGGCGGCGTGGTGATGGTCACGTTCGTCAACTCGTTCGTCTCGGCCGAGGCCGCGCGGGTGGCGCTGCCGGCCTGGCAGGAGTACCAGCGCCGCGCCGCCGGCGTCGAGGACGCGGCCGAGCGCGAGCGGCTCTACCGGGAGATCCTGGGGAGCCTGCAGGTGCCGCGCGCCACGGTTGCCACGGTGGCCGACCACGTCGAGCACGTGCGGCGCGTGGCCGGTGTCGACCACGTGGGCCTGGGCGGCGACTACGACGGCAACGACAGCTGGCCCGTGGGCCTGGAGGACGTCTCGGGCTATCCGCGCCTGTTCGCCGAGCTGGTGCGGCGCGGCTGGAGCGACGCCGAGCTGCGCAAGCTGGCCGGGGGCAACCTGCTGCGCGCGCTGCGCGCGGCCGAGGCCACGGCCCGCCGGCTGCAACGCGAGCGGCCGCCCTCCCAGGCCACGATCGAAGAGCTGGACGGGGCGCCCGCCCCGGCCGGCGCGCCCTGAGGTCGGCCGCTCACTGGCCCCAGCTGAAGTCCCAGCGGCACTCCTGGTCGCCCCGGGCCCGGCAGGAAGCGTGGACGGTGCGGGTGCCCCTGCGGGCCTTCTCGCCGATGAACTCGAACCAGCCGGTGATGCGCCCGCACATGCCGTCGTGCACCGGGAAGTCGCGCAGGTGGATGCGTCCCCAGGCGTCGCCGACCTCGACCTCGAGCCGGCCGGAGCTGTAGACCCGGGCCCACATGGCCGAGGCGGTACGCAGGGTCGACTGGGGCGAGAGCAGGGCCAGGATGAACTTGTAGACCGTGCGCGTCCCCAGCTCGGCGCCGAAGCGGCCGGCGGCCCGGCCGAACTCGAAGGCCGGCTGCTGCGCCTCGCGTGCCGCCAGGTCCGTGAGGCGGTTGAGCGTCTCCACGGCGACGGTGTCGTTGGCCAGCAGCCGGCCCTCCAGCACGCGCAAGCCCTCGCCCTCCAGCTGCGCCTTGAGGCGCTCCAGATGCTGGGGCGAGAGGGTGCGCTGGATGTAGGTGGCCAGCCCGTTGGCCGGCGTGGCCTTGACGCGGACCTCGCTCATGGCCCTGTCCTCCCCGTGAGGGATGCCGCCGAGTCTATCAGGCCGGCCGGGCCGGGCCGGCTACTTGCTCCACTCGAAGTCCCAGGCGCACTCGGGAGCGCCACGCAGGCGACAGGCCGCGTGGCTCACGCGCATGTTCCTGGCGGCCTTCTCGCCGATGAACTCGAACCAGCCCGTGGTCCGTCCGCAGAACCCCTCGTGCAGGCTGGGGAAGTCACGCAGCGTCAAGCGTCCCCGCCCTTCGCCGGCCTCCGCCGCCAGGCGACCGGCGTCGTAGACCCGGCTCCACATCGTGGGCGCCGTGCGCAGCATCGACTGGGGCGAGAGCAGCGCCAGGATGAACTTGTAGACGGTGCGGGTGCCGAGCTCGGCCACCACCCGCCCGGCGGCGCGGCCGAACTCGAACACCGACTGGCCGCGCTCCCGCGCGGCCAGCTCGGTCAGACGGTTGGAGACGTCGACCGGCAGGGTCTCGCTGGCCAGCAGCCGGCCCGCCATGACGCGGGCCTCGTCCGGCCCCAGCTGGGCCTGCAGGCGGGCCAGCTGCTCCGCCGAGAGCGTGCCCTTGATATAGCTCGCCAGGCCGAGGACCGGCGTGGCCTTGATGCGCACCTCGCTCAAATGGCTGCCTCCGCCGGAGGGAGAAGGCCGGGGGCAGTCTAGCAGGTCGCCGAGCCGTCCGGCGGCGGGGGCGGCTTGACCCCGGCCGGCCTCCGGACTATCCTTGGATCCGGATTTAGTGATGGAAGCGCCCGCCGCCCAGCCCGCCGCCCTGATCGGCTTTCTCGACAGCCTGGCCGACCCCACGCGCCTGCGCCTGCTGCGCCTGCTCGAGCGCGAGGAGCTGGGCGTGACCGAGCTGATCGACGTGCTGCAGCTGCCCCAGTCGACCGTCAGCCGGCACCTCAAGGCGCTCTCCGACCAGGGCTGGGTGCGCAGCCGCAGCCGCGGCCCCTCGAACTTCTACGTCCTGCGCAACGGCGAGCTGCCGGGCGCCGCGCGGCGCCTCTGGCACCTGGTCAAGGAGCAGACCGAGGGCTGGGCCACGGCCCGCCAGGACGGCCTGCGGCTGGAGGCGCGCCTGCGCGAGCGCAGCGCCTCGCAGGCCTTCTTCGCGCGCTCGGCCGAGCGCTGGGACCGCCTGCGGCAGGAGCTGTACGGCAGCGCCTTCGGCGACACGGCCCTGCTGGCGCTGCTGGGCCGCGAGCTGGTGGTGGCCGACCTGGCCTGCGGCACGGGCGTGATGGTCGAGCGCCTGGCGCCCTTCGCCTCTCGCGTGCTGGGCATCGACAACTCGGCCGCCATGCTCAAGGCCGCGCGCCGGCGGCTGGGCGAGACGCCCGGAGTCGAGCTGCGCCAGGGCGACCTGGAGCAGCTGCCGCTCGACGACCAGGCCTGCGACGCGGCCCTGCTGGTGCTGGCGCTGACCTACGTGGCCGAGCCCGGCCTGGCCCTGCGCGAGGCCGCCCGCGTGCTGCGTCCCGGCGGCCGGCTGGTGGTGGTGGACCTGCTGCGCCACGACCGCGAGGACTTCCGGCGCGAGCTGGGCCAGCTGCACCCGGGCTTCGAGCCGGCCGCGCTCGAGTCGCTGCTGCAGGCCGCCGGCTTCGGCGTGCCGTGCTGCGCGCCGCTGCCGCCCGAGCCGCACGCCAAGGGCCCTGCGCTGATCATGGCCGTGGCGGAGAGGCTTCAGGTTCCCGTTCCTTCGTCCAAGACGCCGTCCCGGCCCCGCACAGGCGGGCCAGAGAGGAAGAAGTAGATGACCGCCACCGTTCCCGCCGTGTCCGACAAGAAGGGCGCGCTCGAGTTCAAGGTTGCCGACCTGGGCCTGGCCGAGTGGGGCCGCAAGGAGATCCGCCTGGCCGAGCAGGAGATGCCGGGCCTGATGGCCGTGCGCGAGAAGTATGCCGCCCAGCAGCCGCTCAAGGGCCAGCGCATCACCGGCTCGCTGCACATGACCATCCAGACCGCGGTGCTGGCCGAGACGCTCAAGGCCCTGGGCGCCGAGGTGCGCTGGGCCTCGTGCAACATCTTCTCGACCCAGGACCACGCCGCGGCCGCCGTGGCGGTCGGTCCCACGGGCACCCCGGAGAACCCGCAGGGCCTGCCGGTCTTCGCCTTCAAGGGCGAGACGCTCGAGCAGTACTGGGACTTCACCGAGCGCGCCCTCGACTTCGGGGGCGGCCGCGGCCCGACCCAGATCGTGGACGACGGCGGCGACGCCACGCTGCTGATCCACAAGGGCCTCGAGTTCGAGAAGGCCGGGAAGGTGCCGGCCCCCGAGACGGCCGAGAGCGAGGAGTTCGCGATCGTGCTGAAGCTCCTGGCGCGGCTGCAGAAGCAGCAGGCCGGGCGCTGGGCCAAGGTGGCGGCCGAGTGCCGCGGCGTCTCCGAGGAGACCACCACCGGCGTGCACCGGCTCTACGACATGCAGAAGGCCGGCACGCTGCTGTTCCCGGCCATCAACGTCAACGACAGCGTCACCAAGAGCAAGTTCGACAACCTGTACGGCTGCCGCCACAGCCTGGTGGACGGCCTGTTCCGCGCCACCGACGTGATGCTCTCGGGCAAGGTGGCCGTGGTGTGCGGCTACGGCGACGTGGGCAAGGGCTGCGCCCAGTCGCTGCGCGGCCAGGGCGCGCGCGTGATCGTGACCGAGATCGACCCGATCTGCGCCCTGCAGGCCGCCATGGAGGGCTACCAGGTCCTGACGCTCGAGGACGTGGTGGGCACGGCCGACATCTTCATCACCGCCACGGGCAACGCCAACGTCATCACGGTCGAGCACATGGCGCGCATGAAGGACAAGGCCATCATCGGCAACATCGGCCACTTCGACAACGAGATCGACATGGCCGGGCTGGCCAAGGTGCCCGGCATCCAGAAGACCAACATCAAGCCCCAGTACGACCTGTGGAGCTTCCCCGACGGCCACGGCGTGCTGGTGCTGGCCGAGGGCCGGCTGCTCAACCTGGGCTGCGCCACGGGCCACCCCAGCTTCGTGATGTCGAACAGCTTCACCAACCAGACCCTGGCCCAGATCGAGCTGGCCCAGAACGCCGCCAAGTACGAGAAGAAGGTCTACACCCTGCCCAAGCACCTGGACGAGATGGTGGCCCGCCTGCACCTCGAGAAGATCGGCGCCCGGCTGACGCGCCTGTCCGAGAAACAGGCGGCCTACATCGGCGTCAAGGTCGACGGCCCGTACAAGCCCGACCACTACCGCTACTGAGCCGGCGGCGGGCGTCGTAGACTGGGCGGGGCGCCGCGTGGCGCTCCGCCCTTCGCCTTTCTCGGGAGGTCCGATGCGCTCCTTGACCGCCTGCGCCCTCGTGCTGCTGGCCGGCACCGCCTCCGCCGGGGACGGCCAGGCTCCGGCCGCCCTCGACGGCGTGCCGAGCTACAAGCTGCTGAGTCCCGGCCTGGCCGTGGGCGGCGTCCCCGCCGCGGCGGCCCTGCCGGAGATCGCCAAGCGCTTCCGCACCGTGATCGACCTGCGCACGGACAAGGAGGAGGGCCTGGCCGAGGAACGCGCCGCGCTGGCGGCGGCCGGCCTGCGCTACGTCTCGGTGCCCGTGACGGCCGAGACGTTCTCCTCGGCCGACGTCGACCGGGTGGCGGCCGTGCTGGCCGAGGCGCAGGCCGCGCCGGTGCTGCTGCACTGCCACTCGTCGAACCGCGTGGGCGGGGTCATGGCCGTGCTGGCCCACCGCGCAGGCCAGTCCCTCGACGAGGCCCTGGCGGTCGGGCGCGGGGCCGGTCTCAAGAGCGACGCGATGGTCGAGGCCGTGAAGCGCGTCGTCGCCGCGGAGCCGCGCTGAGCGTTCCAGGCTGGGCCCGGCGCGTGCCGGCGCTCCTGGTCGCGTCGCGGCTGGCCGTCGCGCCGGTGCTGCTGGCCCTGGCCTGGCGCGGCCGCAGCGGGGCGCTCTTCCTGGCGCTGTTCCTGGCGGCCTTCGTCTCCGACGTGCTCGACGGGATGGTGGCGCGGCGGCTGGGCGTGTCGACCGCAGGCCTGAGGCGCGCCGACAGCCTGGCCGACGTGGCGCTCTACGGCGCGGTGCTGGCCAGTGCCTGGCTGACGCGACGGGCCGACCTGCTGACCTTCTGGCCGGCCCTGCTGGCCATGCTGGCGGCGCAGCTGTCGGCCTGGATCGTCTCGCTGGCGCGCTTCGGACGACTGCCGAGCTACCACACCTGGTCGTCCAAGGCCTGGGGCGCGTCCCTGTGCGTGGCCACCGTGGCCCTTTTCGGCGCAGGCGACGGGCGGGGCCTGCTGCTGGCCGCCGCGGTGGGGGTGTGGGCCTGCCTGGAGGACGTGGCCATCAGCCTGGCCCTGCGCGAGAGCCGCGAGGACGTCCTCAGCCTGGCCCACGCGCGGCGCCTGCGCCGGGCCGGACCGGCCTGAGGCTCAGTTCGCGCGGCGCTCGAAGACCCGCATCTCCCAGGGCTGCAGCACGAGGCGCGTCGGGCTCGCGCCCTCGGGCGCGCTCGACGTCGCGCGCCAGGCCCGCTCGCGCCAGCCCTCCCCGGGCGCGCCGACGGCGCCGCCGAAGGGCCGGTTCGAGAAGTTGATCGCGACCAGCAGCTCCTGGCCAAAGGCGCTTCGCACGTAGCTGACCACGCGGGCCGGGTCGTCGTTGTCGAGCCACAGGACGCTGCCCCGTCGCAGGGCCGGGCTGTGCGCGCGCAGCGCGATCAGGTCGTGGAAGAACGGGCGCACCTCCGGGCGGCGCTGCGCCATCTCCCACAGGATCGGCAGGCGCTCGAACAACGCCGGCGCCCCCGACTCGGCCGTGTCGCCGATCTCCTGGCCGTTGTAGACGAGCGGCAGGCCGTCGAGGGTGAAGACCAGGGCGGCAGCCGCCTGCGCGCCGCGCTCGCCCAGGCGCGCCACCGCCCGGCGCTCGTCGTGGTTGTCGCTGAAGCGCAAACGCAGCGCGCCGGGCGGGCGGCGGTCCTGCTCGCGCTCCCACTCGGCGCGCAGGGCCGAGGCCGGGCGCTGGCCCCAGATCACGTCGTCGAGCGCGTGGAAGAAGGGCCAGGCGTAGTCGGCGTCGAAGGCCTGCCGCACCAGGGCCGGCTCGTCGGCCTCGGCCAGCAGGAACAGGCCCGGCTTCAGCTGCTCGAGCTCGCGGCGGGCCTCTTCCCAGAAGTCCGTCGGCACCAGCCAGGCCACGTCGCAGCGGAAGCCGTCGAGGTCATAGTCCTTCAGCCAGCGCCGCAGCACGCCCAGCATGTACGCGCGCACCTCGGGGTTGCCGTAGTCGAGGTCGGCCACGTCGCTCCAGTCGGGCTCGGGCGAGACCACCCGCCCCTGGGCGTCGCGGGTGTGGAAGCCGGGGCGCCGAAGCAGCGGGTTGTCCCAGGCCGTGTGGTTGAGGACCACGTCCAGGATGACCCTGAGACCGCGGGCGTGAGCCTCGCGCACCAGGCGCTTCAGGTCCTCCGGCTTCCCGTAGGCGGGGTCGATCGAGTCGTAGTCGCGCACCGAGTAGGGGCTTCCCAGGCTGCCCTTGCGGCGCTCGCGGCCGACGTCGTGCACGGGCATCAGCCACAGCACGCTCACGCCCAGGTCGCGCAGCTGGTCGAGCCGCGCCGCGATGCCGGCGAAGTCGCCCGTAGGCGAGAAGGCGCGCGGGTTGACCTCGTAGACCACCGCGTCGCGCACCCAGTCGGGGGTGGCGCGGGTCGGACCCTCGGCCAACAGGCACGGGGCCAGCGACAGGGACGTGGCGGCCAGGGCAGCGCGCAGGCTGCGCATGCGTTCCTCCCGCGGCCCGCCCGGGCTCAGACGGCGCGCCGCACGTAGATCTCGCCGGCCACCTCGGGCTCGACCGCCAGGGTGGTCTCGCCCACGCGCAGCACGGCCGCGGGCTTGACCTGCTGGAGCTGGATGACCGCGCCCGGCACGATGCCCAGGTTGGAGAGCCGCACCAGGCGGGCGGCCTCACGCGGGGCGATGTAGACGATGCGCGCGTCGCAGCCGACGGGCAGGCGGTTGAGCGGCTGCACCAGCGGCTCGACCGGCGCGCTGAGCGTGCGGCAGCAGGCCCCGGGCGGGATGGGCTTGCCGTGCGGGCAGCGCCGCGGGTGGCCCAGGAAGGCGCAGATCGAGTCGGTCAGGCCGGGGTCGAGCACGTGCTCGATGACGCAGGCCGTGCGGTTGACGGAAGCGTCGTCGCGCACCTCGAGCACGGTCGTGAAGAGCGTCTCGGCCAGCCGGTGGCGTCGCACCTGGCGCTCGGCCAGGGTGCGTCCGGGCTCGGTCAGCTGCAGGCTGTCGCCCTCGCGGCGCAGCAGGCCGCGCTCCTGCATGGCGCCCAGCACGTCGTCCAGCCCCTCGACGTGTCCGGTCTGGCGCAGGGCCTCGAGGCGCGCGCCGCCTTCCTCGGCCAGGGTCCAGAGCTCCTCGGCCAGCTCCTCGATGTCCTGGTCGGCCAGCTCGCTGCGGTGGCTCATCATCGGCGCGACGACTCCCCTGCGCGGCCGAGCAGCCGCCGCGCCAGCCGCACCAGCTGCGACTCGCGCGGGAACTGGAAGCCGCAGTTGGGGCAGCGTACCACCTCGCAGCCGTGGTTGAGCGGGCAGGCGCTGCAGGCCTTCTCGGCGTGCGTGAAGCGCGCCCCGCACAGCGTGCAGGCGAAGACCGTCCCCTCGGCCGGGGCCGATTCGGGGACGGCCCGGAACTCGTCGGGCGGGACGGGCTGCACGACGGGCGCCCGGCTCAGAAGACCGGCCAGGCGCGCAGGGCCCAGTTGAGCACCGCGCCCACGCCGATCGCGAAGGGCAGGATGAAGCCCGCCACCAGCAGGCCGGTCTTGAGGCCGCGCTCCTTGACCATCATCAGGAAGTTGGCCACGCAGGGGATGAAGAGCGTGATCGTGACCATGGCCACCACGGTCTGGACCACGTCCAGGCGCCCCTGCTCGGCCAGCTTGTAGAAGCCGGCCGCGCCGAAGTCGCGCCGCAGGAAGCCGATCACGAAGGCCTCGGCGGTCTCGCGCGGCAGCCCCAGCAGGCCGGTCAGCAGCGGCTCGCACAGGCGCTGCAGGCCGCCCAGCAGGTCGAGGCGGTCGGCCGTGAAGAGGATCAGCGTGCCGACCACGAACAGCGGCACGGCCTCCTTGAGGTACCACTCGATGCGCGCCAGGGTCTTCAGGGCGATGTTGCCGAGCTGGGGCAGTCGCAGCGGCGGCAGCTCGAGGATGAAGTCGCTGCCGCGGCCGGGCAGCACCGCGGAGGCCAGGCGTCCGACCAGGGCGATGGTGGCCAGCACCACCGTCAGCCAGATCACGAAGGCCGCCGTGGGCAGGCCGCTGAACATGGCCAGGATGACCGTCAGCTGGGCCGAGCAGGGCACCCCCAGGGCCAGCAGGGTGATGACGATCAGGCGCTCCTTGGGGGTCTCGAGGATGCGCGTGGTGAGCGTGGCCATGGTGTCGCAGCCCAGCCCCAGCACCATCGGCAGGACGGCCTTGCCGTTGAGGCCGATGCGCTTGAAGAGGCCGTTGACCATGACCGCCAGGCGCGGCAGGTAGCCCGAGTCCTCGAGCACGCCGAAGGCGATGAAGAAGGTCCCCACGATCGGCAGCACCAGGGCCAGCGAGTAGGCCAGGGCCATGGTGATCACGCCGTAGGGGCCCACGAACAGGTCGCGCACGAAGGCCCACGGCACGAAGCGCTCGAAGAAGGCCGTGGCCGCGGGGCTCAGGATCTTCCCGAACAGGCCGTCCTCGAGCAGCTCGACCAGGGTCTGGGCGCCGAAGACGCCCACGAACTGGAAGGCCAGGTAGAGCACCACCGCCAGGATCGGCAGCCCCCAGACCGGGTGGGTGGTGAGCGCCTCGAAGCGCTTGAGGACCGCGCGCGCCGGGCGGGCGGCACCGTCGCGGGTCACCACGCCCTCCATCAGGCGCGCCACGGCGTTGAGGCGGGCCTGGTTGACCGAGTAGGCCAGGGCCTCGGGGCCGGCCGGGCCGCAGCCCTCGCGGGCCTCCTCGATACGCCGCAGGCGCTCCGCGTCGAGGCGTCCGCGCAGCCAGGTGTCGAGGGTCTGGTCGCCGGCCAGCACCATGAGGGCCAGGGCCCGGGGCTGGACGGGGGCCTCGGGCAGCAGCGGCTCGATGGCCGCCACGGCCTTCTCGATGGCCTCGGGGTAGGGGACGAAGGCCGCGCCCGGCCGCGGCGCCTCGAGGCTCTGCTGCAGCAGCTTCAGCCCCTCGCGCCGCACGGCCACGGTGGGGACGACCGCCACGCGCAGCCGCTCCGAGAGCCGCCGGGCGTCCACGGCCATGCCGCGCGCCGCGGCCTCGTCCATCATGTTGAGGCACAGCACGTGCGGCAGGCCCATCTCGGCCAGCTGCACGGCCAGCAGCAGGGTGCGCTCGAGGTTCTTGGCGTCGCCCACCACCACCACGGCGTGCGGCCGGCCGGCCAGCAGGATGTCGCGGGTGACGCGCTCGTCCTCCGAGGACGGCAGGAAGGAGGCCGTCCCCGGCGTGTCGACCACCTCCAGGCGCTGGCCGCCCACGTGGGTGGCCCCGCGCGTGACCTCGACCGTGGTGCCGGGGTAGTTCGAGACCGTCACGTACGTGCCGGTCAGGGCCCCGAAGAGGGCGCTCTTGCCCACGTTGGCATTGCCCACCAGCACCACCCCGGGCGGGGCTCCGGTGCGGGGCGCGGGACGCAGCTCGGGCTGCGCCAGGGTCTCCGGCAGCGTGGCGCTCATCGGCTCCGACCGTAACTGAAACTGGATTTCAGTTTCAAGACAGCCTCAGGCTATGCCCCTCGCGGGCGGAAGTCAAGCGGCGGCTCGGCCCGCGGCCCGCCCCGGGAGCGCAGGGGCGTAGACTGGCGAGCCTGCACATGAGCGATCGACCGCGAGCCGGCCAGCACCCCCACTACGAGCACTACTCGCCGCGGATGGCGCGCCGCCTGGACGCGTTCTACGGGCGCGTGGACGAGCGGCTCAACGAGCGCGTGGCGCGCCACGTGGCCGGGGAGTCGGTGCTCGACCTCGGCTGCGGCTTCGGGTCCCTGGTCGAGCACCTGCGCCGGCGCGGCTTCCGGGCCACGGGCCTCGACCTGCTCGAGCCCTGCCTGGCGGCGGGCCGCGCGCGCTACCCCTCGGCCGACCTGCGGCTGGCCGCCTCGGAGGAGCTCGACCTCCCGGCCGCCAGCTTCGACACGGTCGTGCTCAAGGACACGATCCACCACGTCTACGCGGAGGGGGACGCGCCGGCCTTCCTCGCGGCCGTGCGGCGGGTGGCCCGGCGGCGCCTGGTGGTCCTCGACCCCAACCCCACGGCGATCCTGCTGGCGGCGCGCAGGCTGATCGGCCACGTCGACCCGGTCTGCCGGCCGCGCGAGGCCGTGCGGCTGGTGCAGGAGGCCGGGTTCCGGGTGCGGTGCCTCGAGTACTCGGAGCTCCTCGCCTTTCCCCTGAGCGGCGGCTACGTCGGGCCGGTCCTGCTGCCCTCCCGCCCGCGCTGGGTGGGCACCGCCGTGCTGAGGCTGGACGCGGCGCTCTTCGCGGCCCTCGACGCGGTGGGCCTGGGCCGGTTCCTGGGCTGGCGCTATCTCCTGGCCGCCGACGTGGCGGGCTGACGGCCGCGTCGGGGGCCGGCCGCCGCTCAGGGCTCGACCGGAGTGGCGGCGGGCAGCGGAGCGCCGCGACGCGCCAGCGCCGCGCGCAGCCGGTCGGGGTAGTCGGTGATCAGGCCGTCCACGCCCCAGTCGATCAGCCGCGCCATGTCGGCGGGCTCATTCACCGTCCACGGAATCACTTTAAGGCCCAGTTGCTGTGCCTGCCGCAGGCTCGCTCTGCGCTGGTCGATCAACAAACCTTGTCCTAACGGTACCGATATACCGAAATACGACAATCCATCTTCCGGCACCAGGAACTGATCATCCAGAAATCGTCCGTTGTTCTGATCATAGGCTACTTTCAGGTCGGCGCCTGTCCACACCGGCACCACGAGTCCCGACTCCCACATGGACCAGTAATTTTTCCGATCAAACTTTTTCTCCTCATACACCGACTTCAGTACCGGATCAAAAGCGCCACGTGCGGTGCGGATCTCTTTTCTGGCCATCTCCGGAAGATTCGCCGCCTGTCGTGCCAGGGGATGATACTGCAGGATGAGACGATAATAATCGGGCAACGTCATCCGGAGTGAATCCTGGCTATACGCGTTGACAGCGGACAGGAGCAACAGGAGAAGAATACGGAAGCGCATCACTTCTCGTCCTCCTTCTTTTTCTTCTCCGGCTTTGCTTTCTCATACACATGCAAGTCCTCATCTTTCATCTCACCCATATAATCAGGAGGAAACCCATTGAACTGACGCCAAAGTTCATACCATACCGGAACATCCTTGAGCATCACCCAACCATACACACCGGAACCCACCCGCAATTGAGTCGGCCAGGGATCATCCTTCGGATCGGGAATAACGAGAATCCGGTAATGACCTTTCGTATCAATATTATCAATCACAGCGATCACGCCACCAAAAGTACCAAATGTATAATTCGGCCAGCCGGAAAATACCAGCGCAGGCCAGCCATCAAACTGGAGGCGTACTTTCCGGCCTTTTTCCAGCAACGGAATATCCATCGGACGAACATACAATTGCACCGCCAGTGTTGAACCGCTCGGCATAATGGTGCAGATAGCATCCCCTTCATTGATGTTCTCTCCTACTCCGGACACTCTGGTTTGCACCACGTATCCATCCTGCGGAGCGGTTACATAATAATATCCGCTACGGATGCTGAGATTTGCATACTCTGTGTTCATTTTTGCAATCTCACCCTGCGTCTCGTAAAGATAAGAAAGTGCACTTTGCAGGTCCGACTCCGCCTTCGAAATCTTGGTGGTATATTCCGCCTCAAGGGAATTCAGCTCGATGTTAGCGTTGATCAGTTCGTTGCGTGAAGTCAGTAATTTATTCTCTACCGCGATCACTTTTGCATTCGACTCCTGCACTTTGAGATTACGGCGTTCGAGATCAACAAGAGAGATAAGTCCCTTTTTAAAGAGCGAATCCGCCCGGCGCGACTGATACTTCGCGATATCGAGATCCACCAGCATTGCTTTCATCTCGGCACTGTCGCTCGAAATTTTCAACTTCGCTTGCTGCACTTTGTTCCGGGCTTTATCAATGCTGAGGATTTTCTCCTGCTGCAACGAACGCACCTGCTTAGCGAGGGCCTCCACTTTATCCGCAGTACTCGATTGCGAACCTTCTTTGGCGCGGATCTGATCGGCATAACGTTCCAGCATTCTGG
>JBDIBD010000064.1:0-14597 GCA_039812725.1 Vicinamibacteria bacterium
CGCCGCGGCCTTCGGCTGGCCGGCGGCCCGGGTGCGCGCCGTGCGCTCCGGCCGGCTGCGGCGCGGGGTGGGGATGGCCGGGGCCATGTGGGGCTACGCCGGCGAGCCCAACGCCACCGCCACCGTCAAGCTCTTCGCCGACGGCAGCGTGAGCCTGGTGACCGGCGCGAGCGACATCGGCACCGGCACCAAGACGGTGCTGGCCCTGGTGGTGGCCGAGGAGTTGGGCCTGCCCGTGGAGCGCGTGGGCATCGAGCACGCCGACACCCTGACGACCCCTTACGCGCCCGGCAGCGGCGGCAGCCAGACCACGCTGGTCAACGCGCCCGCCGTGCGGGCCGCGGCCGTCGAGGTCAAGCGCCAGCTGCTCGAGCTGGCCGCGGCCGAGCTGAAGCGCCCCGTCGGGGAGCTGTCGCTCGAGAGCGGCCAGGTCGTGCCGCGCGGCGCGCCGGACCAGGCCGTGGCCATCGGCGCGCTCAAGGCCCTGCAGGAGCGCCAGAACCTGCTGGGCGTCGGACGCCGCCAGCCGCACCCCGAGGGCAAGCTGCCGCTGCCCTTCGCGGCCCAGTTCGCCGAGGTCGAGGTCGACACGCTGACCGGCGAGGTGCGCGTGCTGCGCCTGCTGGGCGCCCACGACAGCGGCCGGGTGATGAGCCCGCTCACGTACCGCAACCAGGTCTTCGGCGGCATGGCCATGGGCATCGGCTTCGGGCTGACCGAGCGGCGCGTGCTCGACCGCCAGACCGGCAAGATGGCCAACGCCAACTGGCACGACTACAAGATCCCGACGGCGCTGGACGTGCCGGCCGAGCCGGTCTGTCTGCCGATCGACCCGCACGACGCGGAGTGCAACACCACCGGCGCCAAGGGCCTGGGCGAGCCGGCCACGATCCCGACCGCCGCGGCCGTCGCCAACGCGGTCCACGACGCCACGGGGGTGCGCGTCCTGCAGGCGCCCATCACGCCGGGGCAGCTCGTGCGCCTGCTGCGCGAGCAGAAGGGGAGGGGGTGAGCCGTGCTGCCCAGCTTCGCCTACGTGCGTCCCGCCAGCCTGGCCGAGGCGGTCCGGCAGCTCCAGGCGCCTGGCGCGCGGCTGCACGCCGGCGGCACCGACCTGCTCGGCTGCCTGCGCGACGGCGTCTTCGAGGCGCAGCGCCTCGTGTCGCTCTCCGGCCTGCCCGAGCTGCGCGGCGTCGACCAGCGCCCCGACGGCTCGCTGCGCCTGGGCGCGCTCGCGACCCTGAGCGAGATCGCGGCCCACCCGCGCCTGAAGGAGCGCGTGCCGGCGCTGTGCCAGGGGGCAGCCGCGGCCGCCAGCCCGCAGCTGCGCCACCAGGGGACGCTGGGCGGCAACCTCTGCCAGCGCCCGCGCTGCTGGTACTTCCGCGGCGACTTCCACTGCGCCCGCAAGGGCGGCGACAGCTGCTTCGCCGTGCAGGGCGAGAACGAGTTGCACGCGCTCTTCGGCGGGGCCGGCTGCGTGGCCGTGCACCCCTCCGACACGGCCGCGCCGCTGGTCGCGCTCGAGGCGCGCCTGCGTCTCCTGGGGCCGGCCGGCGAGCGCAGCCTGCCGCTGGAGGAGTTCTTCGTCGCCCCGGCGCAGGACCTCACCCGCGAGAACGTGCTGATGCCCGGCGAGATCCTGACGGAGGTGCTGATCCCGGCCCGGCCGGCGGGCGAGCGCAGCCTGTACCGCAAGGTGCGCGCGCGCGGCGCCTGGGACTTCGCCCTGGTGGGCGTGGCCGTGGCCGTGCAGCTCTCCGGCGGTAGCGTGGGCGCCGCTCGCGTCGTGCTCTCGGGCGTGGCGCTGCGGCCCTGGCGCGCGACGGCGGCCGAGGCCGCGCTCGTCGGGAAACGGCTCGACGCCGCCACCGCGGCCGCCGCAGGCGCAGCGGCTGCCGAGGGGGCCGAGCCGCTCGAGCAGAACGGCTCCAAGGTCGACCTCGTGCGCGGCGTGGTCGAGGCGGCCCTGCTGGACCTGGCGGCCGAAGCCTAGTGCGCCGCCTCGCCGGGCTTCTGGCCCGCCTGCGGGCGCGTCTGTGGCCCCCGCCGTCCCCGCGGCCCGAGTGGGCCGACCGCCCCAAGGCCTGGCTCAGCCCCGAGGAGGACGCCCTCGTGCCGCCCCGCGAGCTCTGGATCGGCCCGGGCGACTCGATCCAGCACTACTACCGCTGGATCTGGGAGTACCTGGCCTACCTGACGCTGCTGTGCGACTTGCGCCGCGAGTCGGCGGTGCTCGAGCTGGGCTGCGGCCACGGCCGCACGGCGCGCGGGCTGCTGGAGTACCTGCGCAGCCCCGGGCGCTACTGCGGGCTCGACGTCGACCAAAGGCGGCTCGACGACGCCCGTGAGCGCATCCAGCGGCGCTACCCCAACTTCGAGTTCCACTGGGCCGACGTACGAAGCGCCCACTACAACCCGGCCGGCGCGGCCGCGGCCGCGGAGTTCGTCTTCCCGTTCGCCGACGGTGCCTTCGACGTGGTCTACGCGGCCTCGCTGTTCACGCACCTCCTGCCGGACGAGACGCGCAACTACTTCCGCCAGGCCCGGCGCGTGCTGCGTCCCGGCGGGTGGGCGCTGTTCAGCGTCTTCGTGCTCGACCACTACCGCGGCGCCGGGAGCACGGTCTCGCCGCTCTACGAGTTCCACCTCGAGCTCGAGCCGGGCGTCGCCGCCCGCGACCCCGAGCACCTCGACGCGCTGGTGGGCTACAGCCAGGCCTGGCTGGCGCAGTGCGCCGAGGAGGCCGGGCTGCGCGTCGAGCGGCTGCTGCCGGGCTTGTGGTCGGAGAGCCCCGGCTTCGCCGTCAACGAGCACGACCTGCTGCTCCTGAGCCGCCCCACGCGATAGCTGGTGTTGCGCCTCAACCCCGCCGCCAGCCCTCCAACAGCGCGCCCACCGCGGATAGCACCAGCACCACGCCAACGGCCTGGGCCAGGCGCCGGCTGGCCGGCGAGTCGCCGCCCAGCCCGTCGCGCACGCGCGCCGCGCCCAGCGCCACGGAACCGTAGACCCCGCCCTGCGTGGCCGCGATGATCCCGCCCAGCACCAGCGCCTGGACGTGGACGGGCCCCGCCTCCGGCCGCAGGAACTGGGGGAAGATCGCCAGCATGAACGCGTAGGCCTTGGGGTTGAGGAGGTTCGTCAGCACCGCCCGGGAGAACGCGCGCCGCGCCGTGGCCGGACCTCCGGCGGTGGCGAGCCTGAGGCTGGCCGTGCGGCACAGGGCCAGGCCGAGCCAGGCCACGTAGGCGGCGCCCGCCACCAGCAGCGCGTTGAAGGCCGCCGGCACGACAGTGAGCACCAGGGCCAGGCCGGAGGCGGCGGCGGCCACGTGACAGACGCCGCCGGCGACCAGGCCGGCCACGGCCGCGAGCCCAGCGCGCCGTCCGCCCGCCAGCGCGCTGCCCAGCACCACGGCCATGTCCAGGCCTGGCAGGATCACGACCGACAAGACCAGCCCGAAGAAGAGCCACAAGTGCGCGGCGCTCATCGCTGAGGCCCCGCGGCCGATGGCCCGGCCCCTCCGAGCTCGAGCTCCAGGGACCGGTTCCTTCCCACGCACACCTCCGTCTGCCCTCTCGCGGTCATCTCCCCCTCCTCTCACCTGCCGCAGCGTAGGGCCCATCTAGGACGAATTCCGCCCTAGTTTCGAGCTAGCATGCGTTTTCGTGTACCACCCCACCACGCGTGTCCTGGCGCTGCTCGAGCTGCTGCAGGCCCACGGCCAGGTGAGCGGCCGCGAGCTCGCCTCGCGCCTGGGTGTGAACCCGCGCACGCTGCGGCGCTACGTCGCGCGCCTCGAGGAGCTGGGCATTCCCGTCGCGACCGAGCAGGGCCGGCACGGGGGCTACACGCTCGTGCCGGGCTACAAGCTGCCACCGCTGATGTTCACGGACGAGGAGGCGCTGGCGCTTTCCGTGGGACTGCTGGCGGCGCGCGCGGTGGGGCTGGACCACCGCGCGCCGGGTGTGGCCGGAGCGCAGGCCAAGCTCGAGCGCGTGATGCCGTCCACGCTGCGCGAGCGCTTGCGGGCCGCCGACGAGAGCGTGGCTCTCGACCTGCCGCGGCAGGTCGCTTCACCGGACCCCGCCACGCTGGCGGTGCTGGCCAGCGCGGCCCAGCAGCGTCGCCGCGTGGCCTTCGACTACGTCCCGGCCCAGGCGGCCCCCAGCGCCCGAGAGGTGGACCTCTACGGCCTGGCCTACCGCGCGGGCTGCTGGTACGCCGTGGGACACTGCCATCTGCGCCGTGGGCTGCGCACCTTCCGCGTGGACCGCGTGCGGCGAGCACGCGTGCTGGCGAGCAGCTTCGAGCGGCCGCAGCGTTTCGACACGCTGGGCCACCTGACGCTGGGCTTGGCCACCCTGCCCCGCGCACACGCGGTCGAGCTGCTGCTGCGCTGCGACCTGGACACGGCGCGGCGCCAGGTCTTCCCCGCCCTGGGCGTGCTCGAGCCCGCGCCCGGCGGCGTGCGGCTGAGCGCCCAGGCGGACGACCTGGGCGCCTTTGCGCGCGAGCTGTCGCGCTTGCCATTTGGTTTCGCCATCGTGCGTCCCGCCGGCCTGCGCCGCGCGTTGCGCGCTCATGCCCGGGAGCTGGTCCGGCGCGCGGAGCCCTGACGGGCAGCTGCCAGCCCGGACGTGACCGATGTCGGCCGGCCGCCCTTGCCGTGGCGCTCCCTGGGCGCGCGTCGGTCATTTTCGGCGGCGTTCGGCCGCCAGTTGCTCCAGCGTCCTGACCAGCGTCGTCTCCCCGTAGTCGAGGTCGGCGATCCGCCACTGCTGGCCCTGGGCCACCAGGCGCACGGTGACCCGCCTGGTCTGCGTGCCGGTGCGCAGCTCCACGGGCACCGCGGCGGTCGTGCCCGTCACCTGCGCCGAGCCGGGCGTCCAGGCCTCGGCCTCCTCCTGCGCGTTGGTCAGCGGGTCGAAGTCGAGCCCCACGATCTCGTCGGGGTTCGCGGCAGCCGCCCGGTCGTCCGCGTCCAGCAGCGCCAGCAGGGCGGGCGCAAAGCGGCTGCGCGCCTCCCGCGCCGTGAGGTCCCAGCGCTGCTGGTGGGCGAAGTGGCGGGCGTAGACGTCCTTGACCACGTCGACGGGCCCCGCGGCGGCGGGGGGCGAGGCGACGAGCAGGGCCAGCGCGACGGGGACCAGGAACATGCGCGGAGTATAGGGCCGTGGGCCCGCGCCGGTCCCGCCCGCGCGACGCCCCGTGGCATGGCATACGCTCTTCCGCATGCGAGCGGCCAGCGCGGGGCACCGGCGGTGAGCACGGCCACGGCCGAGCTGCTGCCGCGCCCGATCCTGGACTCTCACCAGCAGCCCACCGTCGAGGTCGTGCTGCAGGTGGACGGCGTGACGACCGTGGGCCGCGCCCCCTCGGGTCGCACGCGGGGCGGCGACGAGGCGATCGTGGTGGGCGTCGAGCGTGCCCTGGCCGGCGTGCGCGAGGTGCTGCAGCCCGCGCTGCGCGGCGCCGCGGCGGATCTGCGAGACCACCAGGCGCTGTGCGCGCTGGAGCGCCGGCTGATCGCCCTGGCCGGGCCCGGCTGCGCCAGCCTCGGGGCCAACGCGCTCCTGCCGGTCTCGATCGCGCTCTGGCGGGCCGCCGCCGCCCTCCACGGCCTGGAGCTGTACCAGTACATCCGGCGTTTCGAGCCCGAGCTGGCGGGGACGGGCCGCGTCCGCCTGCTGGTGGGCGCGCTCAACGGTGCGCCTCACGCCCTGCGTCGGGGTGCCGCCGCGGCGCTCGGCCACCAGCGGTTCGGGTTCATGGAGATGCAGGTCGTGCCCGCCCCGAGGCCGTACCGCGAGGCCCTCGCCGTCGCCGAGCAGGTCGACGCCTGCGTGCGCGAGCTGTCTCTCGAGGCGTCCGTGCCCTCGGCCGACCGCACCGGCCACGACGTCGACCTGCTGGTCCGCGCCATCCGGGCCGCCGGCTACGAGCCCGGCCGCGACGCGCAGATCGCGCTGGACCTGGCGGCCAGCCACCGCTGGGATGCGCGCGGCCGGACGTACGGCGTCGGCGGCGTGCGCGTCTCGCCCGGGGACTTCGCGCGCCGCCTGGTCGCGCTGGTCGACCGCTACCCGGGCCTGTTCGCCGCGGTCGAGGATCCGCTCGAGGAGAACGACTGGGTGGGGCTGGCCCGTCTCGCGCCGCGGCTGAAGCGGCGCGGCGTGCTGGTGGTGGGCGACGATCTCTACGCCAGCCGGCCGGCTCGGATCCTGCGCGGCCTGGCCGATCGATCCGCCGACGGGCTCTTGGTGAAGCCCGACCAGAACGGCTCCCTCCACGGCACGTTCGAGGTCATGAAGCTGTCGCGGCGGCACGGCCTCAAGCTCGTCCTCTCCCACCGCTCCGGGGAGACCGAGGACGACACCATCGCCGACGTGGCGGCAGCGGTGGGGGCCTGGGGACTGAAGGCCGGCGACCCCCTCACCCCGACCCGGCGGGGCAAGTACCTCCGGATGGCCGCGATCGACGCTACTTCGCCTTGCTGAGGATCAGGTTGGTGATCGCGTTCACCGTCCGGAACTTGTCCAGTTCCAGGTCCCCCTCGCCGAGGCTGACCTGGAACTCCGTCTCGACGAAGTTCAACAGTTGCATGGAGAGCAGGGAGTTCACGATGCCGAGCGCGAAGATGTCCTCGTCGTCGCGGAGATTGTGGCCCCTGGAGAAACGGAGGAGGAAGTCGCGCACCCGCGACCTGACCTGCCCCGGATCGAGCGCGGGCCTGCTCTCCGCCGGCGCTTCCTGTTCGGTCGCCGCAGCCGGGCTGCCCGGTGCTGCGGGCGGAGCGGGCACGGCGGGCTGCTCGCCTGGAGCGTCCCCCGAATCCTCTGGTTCCGCGTCTGCTGCGGGCGGGTGCTCCTCGGGCGGCTCCTGGGAGGCCGCACGGGTGACCGGAAGCAGGTCGGTGCTCGACGATCCGGGCCCGCGGCTCCCCGCGAGCGCCAGGATGCCGGCCACGCCGGTGGCGATGGTCGTGGTTCGTCGTGCCATGGCCTGGAGTCTACCCGGTCGAGCGAGCGCCGGCCTCGGGCCCGCGCGGAAGAGCTCGTCGACCTCGACCCGCGACGACGCTGGTGAGACGCCGTACCGGCCAGCGCCGAGCCCGCTACCGCGGGCCGACGACGGTCCAGTCGAGGGCCGGCGTGTTGGCGGGCGGGCTGGTGAACTCGCCGTGCACGCGGGTGCTGGCGAAGTCCATGTGCCAGACGACCTGGTTGCCGCCGGTCTCGTTGCGCCAGACGATGTCGGGCGAGCCGAGGGGCGGCGTGCCAGGGCCGGAGGTGCCGCTGTAGTCGGCGCTGGCCACCACCTTCCAGTTGTTGTCCCCGGCGTTGGGCGGCGTCGTGAACTGGCCGCTGATGCGGGCCACTTGGCCGTCCAGGTACCAGGTCACGAGCCTGCCGGAGGTGGCGTTGTACCAGAGGAGGTCGGCGTTGCCGTCGTGGTTGTAGTCCCCCGCGCTCACGATGGCCCAGTTGCCGTGCACGGCCTGGCCGGGTGTGGGGATGATGGTCCCCTTCTTGGCCGTCCCGAACATGGTCCAGATCACGATCTTCTGGGATGTGGAGTTCAGCCAGACGATGTCCGGCCACGAATCGTGATCGAAATCGGCCGTAGCGGCGGGCTCCCAGTTGGTGCTCAACGTGGGCGCGCCGGTGAGGGCCACCGGCGCGCCGAGCCGGTGCGTGCCGGACATCAGCCAGAACTGGACCTCCCCGGTGGCCCGGTTCCAGAAGAAGATGTCGTTCGTGCCGTCGATGTCGAAGTCGTCGATGCCGCGGACCACGAGCTCTGCGGAACCCGCATCCGGCACGACGGCCGCCTCGGCGGAGCGGGCCGCACCATTCATGATCCACACCTTGACCCGCCTCGGGTCGATCTCGCTGCGAAACACCAAGTCCGCCCGACCATCGCCGTTCAGGTCACCCTTCACAGGTGCCGCGGGCGGGGTCGCTTGCCAGACGCTGGCGTGCTCGAGGCCAGCGTAGACGGTCACTGGCGAGGTCGGCGAGACGGCCAGCGCCTGGACCAGGTAGGGCCCGGGCCAGCTGGCGTTGGCGGGGGCCCACGTGGCCCCGGAATCGGTGGAAGCCAAGACGCCGCAGTCGGATCCGGCGTAGACCGTGGTGGGGCTCAGGGGATCGAACCGAAGGGCGTGGACGCGGTTCGACAAGACATCAACCCACGTGGCTCCGGCATCGGTTGTCCTGAACAGGCCCGAGTTGGTTCCCGCCAACAGAGTGGACGGAGCCGAGGGGTGCACGGCCAGGGCGAAGGCCGCGTTGCCCAGCAGGCGTACCCACGTGGCTCCGGCGTCGGTCGACTTGTAGGCGCCGGCGGTACCGGCCTCTCCGCCGGCGTAGAGGATCCTGGTGTCCGAGGGGTCGATGGCCAGCGCCACGGCCATCATGTAGACGGTCGGCTGGGTCCAAGAGCCACCGGCGTCCGTGGACTTGAAGACACCAGAGCTGGTTGCCGCATACAGGGTCGAGGGCGTAGTCGGGTCGAGAGAGATGGCCTCGACGTTTGATGTCATTGAGCTGTTGGCTCGAGGGGAACCAGCTCTCGCCGCCGTCCGTGGACTTGAAGACGCCCTTGGTGGAGCCACCGCCATCGTTGACACCCGCGTAGATCGTGAGCGGGGCAGCCGGGTCGGTGGCCAGGGCGCGGACACGCTGGTAGGCGAGACCCTGCCTCGAGTTCAGCCACGTGCCGCCCAAGTCAGTGGTCCTGAAGACGCCTCCGCCGTTCGTGCCGGCGAAGACGGTGGCGCCGTCGCCACTCGTGGCCAGGGCCAGGACGTCCACCGCGGTCAGGCCGTGGTTTGCGCCGGACCAGGTGCCGCCGCCGTCCGTGGACTTGAAGGCCACGTCGACAGTGCCGGCGTAGAGAGTGGCTGGAGCTGACGGATCGGAGGCCAGGGCACCGAAGAAGCCGCCAGCCCCGGAAGGCCCGGTGTCGACCCACGTGGCGCCGCCGTCCGTGGACGCGAACACGCCATAGGTCCCGGCGAGCACGCGCTCGGGGCGCACCGGGTCGAAGAGGATACTTCCGACCTCTCCGGGCAGGCCGGTGCTGGACAGCGCCCAGGTCGTACCCGCATCCGTGGACTTGAAGAGCTTGCCGTCGATCGTCGTGGCCACGAAGAGCGTGGACGGGACCAGCGGGTTGATGGCGATGGTGCCGGTGTAGAGGTCGGTCAGGCCGGCATTGGTCGGGCTCCACGAAGCACCCGAGTCCATCGACCTGAAGACGCCGCTCGAAAACGTTGCGGCATAAAGGCGCGCGGGGTTGGACGGGTCGATGGCCAGGCTGGTGACCTTGTCCGGCAGTCCGGTGCCGGGAGCGATCCACGAGGCCCCGAAGTCGGTCGACTTCAAGAAGCCGCCTGGGTGCGCCGGAGTGGCGTTCGCTCCCGCATAGAGCGTGCCTGGAGACGTCGGATGGACGGCGAGGACGGTGGCGCCCCCGGTGGCGCCCCCCTGCACCTCCGACCAGGTCTCGCCTGCGTCCGTGGACCTGAAAGTGCCCGATCCTCCGGCGACGAGGCGCGACGTATCGGACGGGTCGATGGCCAACGAGCTGACGCCGGGGCGGCGCAGCCCGGCTCCAGCACGGCTCCAGGTCTCGCCTGCGTCCGTCGACTTGAACACACCACCGAACGCCGTGCCGACATAGATGACGCTGGAGTCACCTGGATCGAGCGCCATGGCGGTCACGCCGCTCTTGCCTCTCCCGTACAGGTTCGCGGTTCCGTAGGGCCCCCCGGTGGTCCAGCGCGAGGGACCTGCGCTCGAGCTGCCGGGCCACGCGGCAGCCGCGGCCAGGGTCCACAACATGAGGTCCCGGGCGAGACGAGAGGCGTGACGGAGGGGCGGTGGCATCTTCAATCTCCTTGAGACCCGGAGCCGCACTGGCCTTCCGACAGCGAAAGCAAACCTCACGCCGAGAGCCCCTCCTTGCGTTCCCCTCCCGAATCAGTGACTTGGATCACTCATCGTGCGGCGGCTCGGCCAAAAAGTGGCCAGGTTGCGGCAATTACTGCCCCATCCGTGGAGGCGGGACGGCTCAGCGCGGGCCGGCGATGGTCCAGTCGATAGCGTCGGCGGCGGGGGCGTCCGGGGAGTTGAAGACGTACCCGCTGATCTGCGGGGCGCCCACTATTCCGGTCCCGCCACCAGCACTTGGCGGCTTCCATCGGCGCCGATGCGGACGAGCCGGTGCTCCCGGTCCATGAAGAGCTGCGCGCCGGGTGAGCCCGCCGGCGCCGTCTCCCGATCGAGCGAGGAGCCTGCGGCGGGGGCCACGCCCTGCTCCTCCCGCAAGACGGCCCCGCTGCGCTCGTCGACGAAGACCGTCCGCCACCAGCCGACCTCCCGGGGGTCGAACAGGCCCACGGCCAGGAGGCCGGGCTGCGTCTCCGCGATCACGCTCACCGACCGCCCCTCGAGGGCAGCCAGGCAGACCGTTTCCCCCGCGGGCGTGACCACGCGCAGGCCCTCGGGCAGGGTGAGGGCCACGTTGCCGCTGGCCAGGACCAGGTCGGCGGGGCCGCGCGGGAAGGTGTGCCAGGCGCCGTGCGCCACGTCCACCACCGCGCGCTCGACCAGGCGCCCGCGGCTCAGCCAGCCCAGGACCACGTCCCCGGCCATCCGCACCTTGGACGGCGAGCCGGGGACCCGCACCAGGTCCTTCCGCGTCCCGGAGCCCGGGTCCCAGTCCACCACCACGAGGGACGCCACGGCCTGGTCGCCCTCGCGGGCGCAGACGCGCACGGTGCCGTCAGGGCGGAAGGCGGCACCCTGCGCCTCCATCGGCAGCTCGGCGATCACCGTCCCCGAGGCGCTGTCGACCAGGCCGGTGGCTTCCCTCGACGTGAGGATCGCGCGCTGGGAGGGGGCGTCGAAGGCGAGCGCCAGGTTCCAGTGGTAGCTGGGGTCGAGGGGAACCTCGTCCACGGTGGGCTGGGCTTCGAAGTGGGCGCGCATCAGGGCGCCACCCGGCCGGCCGGGCCACCACAGCCCGTTGGCGCGGCCCTCGGCGGTCAGCCGGCCGTCGGGGTGGCCCTCGGGCGCAGGGACCCGCCAGGCCGTCTCCTGCCCCACCGCGACCCACACGGCGGAACGCCCGTCGGCCGCGAAGGCAGGCGGGCCGATGCGCTCGTCGGAAACCTGCGCCCAGCCGCCGGTCTCGGCGTTGAAGACGAAGTGCGGCGCGAAGCCGGCCCGGCCGCGCCCGTCCCCCGGGCCGAAGACCAGCCCGGGTCCCGCCGGCGCCCCGTACAGGGGCACGTGCGCCCCGAGGTCGCCGGGACTCACGCGCCTCAGCCAGCCGCCCCACGCCCAGACGGCGGCGGCGAGGAGGGCCGTGAGCGTCCAGAGGCTGATCGAGAAAGCCCCGTGGCCGCGCGTCAGGTCCGCACGGCCGGCCGCGATCTGCACGGCGGCGGCGGCGAGCACGACCATCGCCCCAGCCAGCAGCAGGATGGGCAGGGCCCGGGCCAGGGCCACCCCCATCCCCTCCAGGATCTGGCGCCGGAGCACGACCACGAGGAGCGTCACCAGGCCCGTCCCCACCGTGAGGTCGAGGGCCAGCCAGCGCGAGTGGGCGCGGTAGAGGGTCGAGGCCACGTGAGCCGCTCCCAGGAGGAAGAGGAGCAGGACGAAGACGAACCCGAGCAGGAACAGCGACCAGAGCAGCTCGGGGCCTTCGTAGTGAAAGCCCAGCCCGTTCCACACCCCGCGCTCCAGGCTGAAGCGCCAGCCGGCCTGGACCACCAGGGCCGGCACGTAGGTGAGGAGCAGGGAGAGCAGGACCAGGGTCACGGCGGCCAGCAGCTTGCCGGCCCACAGGGCCGAGGCGGAGAGCGGTCGCGCCAGGAAGAAACGGAGGCGACCGGAGGCGGCATCGCTCGCCACCAGGGTGGCGCCCAGCACCAGGGCCACCGCGGCCGAGAAACCCAGGCCCACGAGGAGACCGGCGGCATCCCCCACGCCCCGGTCAGCCAGGACCGCGCGCAGGGCGAACGGCAGGAGCCCGGCCACCACCGCGGTCATCACGATCAGGCGCCGCTCGCGCAGCTCGCGGGCGGCGACGGCCAGCACGGCGCTCCTCATGCCCGCCCTCCCGCCCCGGCCACGGCCAGGAAGATGTCCTCCAGGGCCACCGCGCCGACCTCCACGTCGCCACCGCCGCGGGCGGCGAACTCCGCCAGCCGCTCCTCGCTGAAGTTGGTCACCACCGCCTCCCGTCCCCACTCCCGCTCCACCGCGGTGGCGGGCGCGAAGGGCTCCCACGACCCGCCCGGCGCACAGCGCAGGCGCCGGAAGCGCTCCTTGAGGCTGTCCATGGGCTCGTCCACCGCCAGGCGGGCGTCGTGCAGCACGGCCACCCGGTCCGCCAGGGCCTCGATGCCCGCCAGGTCGTGGGTGGTCACGAAGACCGTGGTGCCGCGGTCGGCCAGCTCGCCGATCAGCTCGTCGTAGAGCGCATGTCGCGCCACCACGTCCAGGCCCAGCGTGGGGTCGTCGAGCACGAGCAGCTCGGGCTGGCTGGCCAGGGCGAGGGCCAGCATCACCGCCCCCTTCTGCCCCTTGGAGAGGTGGCCGAAGGCCAGCTCCAGCGGCACCTCCAGCCGGCGCAGGCGCTCCTTCGCCTCCACGTCGCTCCAGGTGGGGTAGAGGGCGCCGCAGAACGCGATCAGCTCCCGCGCGGTCATCTCGGGCGGCGCGTCGGGCTCCTCGGGCACGACGCCCACCCGGGCCAGCACGCGCTGCCGCTGCGACCAGGCGTCCTCGCCGAACAGGAGCACCCGGCCGCCCTGGGGCTTCTGCAGGCCCAGCAGGCAGCGCACCAGCGAGGACTTGCCCGCCCCGTTGCGGCCCAGCAGGGCGAAGACGCTCCCGCGCTCGGCCGCGAGGCTGATCCCGTCCAAGGCCCGCCGCCCCCCGTAGCTGACGCTGAGGTCCTCCACCGACAGCACCGCGCTCATCGCTCTCCTCGCTCGCGCTCCCAGCAGCGCTCCACCTCGGAGGTGGCCTCGTCCCGGCTGGCCCCCAGGGTGCCGGCCAGGCCCACGTAGCGCAGCGCGCCCTCGCGCAGGGCCCGCTGGCGGTCCGCCCGGCCCAGGCGGGGGGCGCCCTCGCGCACGAAGGTGCCCTCCCCGCGACGGACCTCCAGCACCCCGTCCTCGGCCAGGCGCTGGTAGGCCTTCGACACCGTCATGGGGTTGACCTGGAGCTCGCGGGCCAGGTCGCGCACGGAGGGCAGGGCGGCCCCGGGCGCCAGGGCGCCGGTCCCCACCAGGCGCTGCACCCCCAGCTCGATCTGCCTCCAGATGGGCACGGCGTCCCTGGGGTCGACCTTCAGCATCCCGCCCTGGCCCTCCCTGGCCGCCTAGTGTACTACAGATATAATACACCAGGACACGATTGTCAAGGGGCCCACGGCTGGCGCGCTCTGCGCATCCCCGGGTAAGTGGACCAGGTCAGGACCGGGTCGACGACCAGCGCCGGGTGACGCGGCCGAAGTGGGCGACGCCCTCGCGCCAGGTGGCGCGGTCGCCGACGTAGCAGTGGCCGACGCCCTCCTGGGGCTGGCTGGCCTCGAGGTCACCCCCAGAGGCCGTTCGTGACGGCAACTTGCGACCTCGGGGGCGGCTCAGCGCCGGCGTGGTGGGGCTGCCTGTCGCCTCCCGTGGCGCAAGTGTCCCCACCCGCGGCCCCCCGGCCCGGGCGTTGCCGGGGCCGGCGCGGACCGGCATACTCCCCGGCGCGAGGCCTCTGCCATGACGAGCGACGGGTCCTGCCGATCCCGGGCCGTGCCGGCCGCGCTCCTGCTGCTGCTCGTCGCGCTGGACCCCGGCGCCACCCCTGCCGCTCCGCCCGCCGAGCCCCCGCGCGCCGCGACGCTGGTGCTCGGCCGCGTCAGCGACAGCCCGCAGCGCGAGGCCGCGTCCCTGGAGCCCCTGGTGCAGTGGGCGGCCCGCGGGCTGCACGACCTGGGGGTGCGGCGTGGCGAGGTGCGCTTCGCCCGCGACGACGACGAAATGGTCGCGATGCTGAGGGACGGGCGCGTCGACTGGGTCACGGAGAGCCCGGCCGGCGCGGCGCTCTTCGCCCGGCGCGCGGGCGCCCGGGTCCTGGCGCGCAGCTGGAAGGGCGGCGTGGGCGAGTACCGCGCGCTGCTGTTCGTCCACGAGAGCAGCCCCGCGCGCAGCCTGGCCGACCTGCGCAGCCGCCGTGTCGCGCTCGAGGACCCCGGCTCCACGACCGGCGCCCTGGTCCCGCGTGCGCTGCTGGCCCAGGCGCGCCTGCCGACCGAGCTGCTGCCGTCGCCCGGGGCCTCGGTGCGCGCCGGGAGGGTGGGCCTGGTCTTCGCGGGCTCGGAGCTCAACGTCTTCGCCTGGGTGCGTCGGGGCCTGGTGGACGCCGGCGCCACGTCGGACCTCGTCTGGCGGGAGCCGGGCAGCGTGCCCGAGAGCCTCAAGCGCCGGCTGCGCGTGCTGCAGGAGAGCCCGCCCCTGCCCCGCGCCGTGGAGCTGGCCGGGCCCGCGCTCGCCCCGGCTCGCGCCGACCGCCTGC
>JBDIBD010000065.1:0-14506 GCA_039812725.1 Vicinamibacteria bacterium
CGGCGGCGTGGCCGGCGCCGCAGCGGGGGCCGGGGATGGCGCCGCGCCAGCGGGAGCCGAGCGCGCCTGCTCCAGGGCCAGGGCCACCTCGATGGCCCGCCCGTAGCGCTGGTCCGCGGCCTTGGCCAGGGCCTTGCGCAGCACCGGCACCAGCGCCGGCGGCAGGCGCTCGGCGCCGGGGCCCTCGAGGGGCGGGGGCTCGTCGAGGTGCTTCATGACGGTGGCCATCAGGCTGTCGCCCCTGAAAGGCACCCGCCCGGTGAACAGCTCGTAGATCACCACGCCCAGCGAGTAGACGTCGCTGCGCGCGTCGAGCTGCTGCCCGCGGCACTGCTCGGGGCTCATGAACTCGGGCGTGCCGACCACCATGCCGGTGCCCGTCAGCCCCTGCCCGGCGGCGGCGGCGCTCTCCTTGGCGATGCCGAAGTCCATCAGCCGGACCGTGCCGTCGGCCTCGCGCATGATGTTGGGGGTCTTGAAGTCGCGGTGGATCACGCCCGCGTCGTGGATGGCCTGCAGGCCGCGCGCCGCCTGGATGGCCACCTCGTAGGCCTCCTCGGCGGGCAGGCCCTCGGGGAACCCCGCCAGGCGCTCGCGCAGGTCCTGGCCGTCGACGAAGGCCATGCTGATGTAGCTGAGGTCGCCGTAGCGCCCGTACTCGTGGATGCGGCAGACGTTGGGGTGCGAGACGCGCCGGGCCAGCTTGATCTCGTTGCGGAAGCGCTGGGCGGCCTCGGGCTCCGCCAGCAGCTCCGGCTTCAGCACCTTGATGGCCACCAGCTCGTCCAGAAGCTGGTCGTGGGCCTTGTAGACCACGCCCATGCCGCCGCGCCCGAGCACCTCGAGCACCTGGTAGCGCTCGGCCAGGACGCTGCCCTTGGTGATGGCGGCCAGCGCCCGGCCGCACTCGAAGCAGACGCTCTCGCCTCCGGGGTTCTCGGCCTGGCAGTGCGGACACTTCACGGGCAAAGCTCCGCTGGCCGGGGTGCCCGCGTCAGGTCGACGGCTCGCATGCTTCGACGCCCGGCCTTTCCGGAGGGAGGGTCGGCGGACCCGGCCGCGAGCCGGATCCCGTCAAGCTCCCCGATTATGCGGCACTCCGTGAGCGGCGTCACGGCGCCCCCCCGGGGCGCGAGCCACAATGCCGCCCTCCGACGCAGTCACCCGAGAGGTCCAACCCATGCGCCCTGCTCCGCTCCTGGCCTGCCTGACCTGGGCCCTGGCCGGCCTCCCGGCCCTGGCCCAGGTCGACTCGTTCTTCGCCCCGCCCGAGAGCCGCGGGCGCCTGACCGTGCGCCTCCACCCGATGGAGAACGTCGGCGCGGGCTCGCCCCGGCTGGTGACCTTCGGGGTGCCCTTCACGCGCGGCTCGATCAGCGCCGCGGGCCTGTCGACGCTGCGCGTCCTGAAGGGCAACGTCGAGCTGCCGGCCTTCGTCGAGCAGCTCACGCCCTGGCGCCACGCCACGAACGCGGCCGTGGACGGGCAGTCGGTGCGGGTGGCGCGCGTGCAGGTCCAGTACGCCTTCGCCACGCTCTACCCGGGCTACGAGGAGATCCAGGTCGAGTGGGGCTACCAGGCCCGGTCGCAGAGCCTGCCGTCCCTGCAGAACCCGCGCACGGGCTGGCACCTCGTGACCAGCGGCAGCTTCGTGGCCGGCGACGGGGTCTACGAGCCCGACGTCTACGCGCTCCTCCCCAAGGCGCACCTGGTCAAGGGCGTCCTGCGGCCGATGCGCATGCTGCCGATCGACGACTCGGTCCCCGAGGCCCGCGAGGATCCGGCGGTCATGGACGCCACCGAGCACTGGCCCGGGCAGGTCGAGCTGGACCACGCCTTCAAGAACAACTTCTACACCCACGTCAACGAGGACGCGCCCGGGCTGCCCGCCAGCGTGCTGTGTCCCTACAAGGACCCGGCCTCCGAGGGCGAGCCCTGGCTGTTCGACCGGGCCTCGGCCATGTTCGTGCTCTACCTGCGCTCCGGCTACCTGAAGCCGCTGCGCGAGGCCGTGCGGGCGGCCGAGTACTACCGGCTCAAGCTCTACCCGCCCGGCACCAGCCCGGCCAGCGCGGTGGGCTGCTTCTCGCTCAAGAACCCCGACCCGGCCGGCTACATCGGCAGCAACGGCAGCATGTACGTCTACGGCGAGTCGCTGGCCGACCTGCACTGGCTGACGGGCGACCCGCAGGCCGCCGCGGCCATCCCCTGGACCGTGAACTGCCACGAGAGCAACTGGGAGGACGTCATGCGCTGGAGCCCCACGGCCGCGGCCTGGACCGAGCGCCACAACGCCTTCCGCCTGCTGGCCAGCGCCGTGGCCTTCGAGGTCACGGGCGACACGGCCGCGCGCGACCGGGTCATGACCTGGGCCAGCGACCTCGTCTGGCACCAGGACGGCGCCGGCGGCCAGATCCCGGCCAACCGCCTGGACGGCGCGCTCTACCACTACGGCAGCCAGCACGGCGACGGCACGCCCGGCAACCTGGTGGCCTCGAGCTGGATGTCGGCCCTGCTGAACGACGCCATGGTGCGGGTCTACGCCACCACCGAGCGCGACGACGTGGCGCGCTTCGTGAAGCGGCTGGGGCGCTGGCAGAAGGGGGCCCTGGCCTTCGACGACCAGCACCAGTACGACTCGGGCGGTCCGCTCTGGTACCCGCGCTACATGATCGCCCTCGACGGCAGCCCCGACGGCATGGACGGCGACGTGGCCGACGAGCACGCCCTCGAGATCGCCACCAACATCGCCTGGGGCGACTACTTCGGGCGGCTGCTGGGGGAGCCCGACGCCAGCCTGACCGCGCGCGCGAACGACGTCTACACGACCTACGACTGGAGCGTGAACTACTGGATCCGGCCGGCCGCGCCGCCGGTCAACACCGCCTTCCGGATCGCCCCCTGGCGCAAGTGGAACTGGGAGCACCGCCCCTCCGGGCACCTGTCCTGGCTGTTCGCCCAGAACGCGCGGGCGCTGAAGGGCGACGTCAACCGCGACCTGGCCACCGACCTCTACTTCCAGAAGCCGGCCACGGGCCAGGCCCAGGTCTGGTCGATGAACGGCACCACGCGCCTCTCGGAGAGCGCCGTCAGCCCCAGCCCCGCCAGCGCCGCCTGGAAGGTGGCCGGGGTGGACGACTTCAACCGCGACGGGGGCAACGACCTGGCCTTCTGGAACTCCACCACCGGTGCGGTCGAGTTCTGGGTGATGAACGGCGCGACCCGGGTCGGATCGCCCGTGCCCATCACGAACGCTCCCACGCTGACCACCGACTGGAAGCTGTCGGCCACCGCCGACTTCGACGGCGACCGCCAGCCCGACCTGCTGTGGCGCAACTACGCCACGCAGAAGCTGCAGGTCTGGACCATGAACGGCACCGCGCGGGTGGCCACGCTGACGCCCTCGCCCGACCAGGCGGTCGACGGCAACTGGGAGGTGGTGGCGGCCCTCGACTACAACCGCGACGGGGCCACCGACCTGCTCTGGTACAACTGGAGCTCCGGCAAGATCGTGCTGTGGTTCCTCGACGCCGGGCTTCTGCGCCTGACGGGCCGCTTCACCAACCCCGCCAACGCCGGCGACGCCAACTGGAACGTGCTGGCCGGGGGCGACTACGGCCTGGGCCTGGCCCAGACCGGCACGCCCGTGCCCGGCTCGAAGGACGTGGTCTGGCGCAACGCCACCAGCGGCAACCTGGTGGTCTGGCACATGGACCTGGCCGGCAACCGCACCGGCGGCGGCTTCACCAGCCCGGCCGCCCCGACGAACCCGCTCGACTGGACGGTGGCGGGGCCGCGCTAGCAGCGCCTCCGCGGGCTTGAATCCGGCCCGCGCGGAAGCTATAGTGCCGCGACTTCTGCGGTCACCGGGCCCCGGCGGGCCTCTGGCTGATCAAGAACTTAGCGCCGCAGGGAGCGTCCGGCCCCATGACCGAAGCTGCCATGCCCTCCTACGTCCCCGTCCTGATCCTGTTCGTCGTGGCTCTCGGGTTCGGGCTGTTCACGGTGCTCGCCTCGTGGGCGCTGGGCCGGCCCCGGTCCAGCGACTCCAAGGTCTCGACCTACGAGTGCGGCATGCCGCCCATCGGCACGGCCCGCGAGCGCTTCCCGATCAAGTTCTTCCTCGTGTGCATGATCTTCATCCTGCTCGACGTGGACGCGGCCTTCCTCTACCCGTGGGCGCTGGTCTTCCGCGACCTGCTGAAAGAGGGGCTGGGCCGCTTCGTCTTCCTCGAGATGTCGTTCTTCGTGGCGCTCCTGGCGGGCGGCTTCGCCTACGCCTGGAAGACCGGCGCCCTCGACTGGTAGCCCAGCAAGGCCATGATCGAATTCACCCCCGAGAACAAGGCGCGCTTCGAGCAGATCGTGGCGCGCTACCCGGTCAAGCGCTCCGCCATCCTGCCGGCCCTGCACCTGATGCAGGCCCAGGAGGGCTGGCTCTCCAACGAGGCCCTGGAGTACCTGGGCGGGCTGCTGGGCCTGACCCCGGCCCAGGTCCACGACACCGCCAGCTACTACGCGATGTTCCGCTTCCGCCCCTGGGGCAGGCAGCACATCGAGATCTGCACGAACCTCTCGTGCGCGCTCAACGGCGCCGACGGCCTGATCGAGCGGACGTGCAAGAAGCTGGGCGTCCAGGAGGGCGAGGTCACGAAGGACGGCGGGTTCGTGGTCACGCGCGTGGAGTGCCTGGGGGCCTGCGGCGGCGGCCCGACGGCCCAGGTCAACGGCGACTGGCTGGAGCACTGCACCGACGCCGACATCGACCGGCTGCTGTCGGGGCAGGACGTGCGGCGCTCCTTCGACTGGCCCAGGAGCGCGGGCGAGACCATCCTGCTGCGCAACATCTACAAGCCCGATTCGACCTCGCTCGCGACCTACCAGGCCGGCGGCGGCTACGCGAACCTCAAGAAGCACCTGGAGACGTCCCCCGACGCGATCATCGAGGAGCTCAAGAAGTCGGGCCTGCGCGGGCGCGGCGGGGCCGGCTTCCCGACCGGCATGAAGTGGGGCTTCCTGCCCAAGAACGACAAGCCGCGCTACCTGTGCGTGAACGCCGACGAGAGCGAGCCGGGCACGTACAAGGACCGGCTGATCATGGAGCGCGACCCGCACCAGCTGATCGAGGCCACGGTGGTCTCGGCCCACGGCATCCGCTCCAAGCTGGCCTTCATCTACGTCCGCGGTGAGTTCTGGGAGGCCATCCGCATCCTGGAGAAGGCCGTGGCCGAGGCCTACGCGGCCGGCTACGTGGGCCGGAACATCCTGGGCACCGGCGTCGACGTGGACATCGTGGTGCACGCCGGGGCCGGGGCCTACGAGTGCGGCGAGGAGACGGCCCTGATCGAGAGCCTGGAGGGCAAGCGCGGCCAGCCGCGCATCAAGCCGCCCTTCCCGGCCACGCACGGCCTGTACGGCTGCCCGACCATCGTCAACAACGTCGAGACCATCGCCTGCGTGCCGCTCGTGCTCGAGCGCGGGGCCGACTGGTTCGCGAGCTACGGCACCGAGAAGAACGGCGGCCCCAAGCTCTACTGCGTCTCGGGGCACGTCAGCCGGCCCGGCGTGTACGAGGCGCCCATGGGGCGCATCACGCTGCGCCAGCTGCTCTACGACGAGAAGTTCGGGCAGGGGATCGCCGGCGGGAAGCAGCTCAAGGCGGTCATCCCGGGCGGCTCGTCGACGCCGGTCCTGCTGCCCTCCGAGATCGACATCCCGATGGACTTCGACGGGGTGGCCAAGGCCGGCTCGATGCTGGGCTCGGCCGCCACGATCGTGCTGGACGAGACGGTCTGCATGGTCTGGGTGGCCCAGCGCCTGACCTACTTCTACAAGCACGAGTCCTGCGGCAAGTGCTCGCCCTGCCGCGAGGGGACGGGCTGGATGCTGCGCCTGCTGGACAAGATCGAGAGCGGCCAGGGCAGCGAGAAGGACCTCGAGACGCTCTGGAACGTGACCGACGCCATCGGCGGCAAGACGGTCTGCCCCTTCGGCGACGCGGCCATCGCCCCGCCCCAGTCCTCGCTCAAGAAGTTCCGCGAGGAGTACGAGTGGCACGTGCGCGAGAAGAAGTGCTGGAAGCACGTGGCGCGCACCTTCGAGGAGGCCAAGGCGCTCAGCGGATCGGGCGCGGCGGCGCGGGGCTGACATGCCGGCCTGGGCGCAGGACACCCTCATCGCGACCGTGAAGGTGCTGCTGATCTTCACGGTGCTGCTGACGCTCTTCTCGCTCTTGACCTGGGTCGAGCGGCGCTTCCTGGCCTTCGCTCAGTTCCGGCTGGGCCCCAACCGCACCGGGCCCTTCGGCATCCTGCAGCCGGTGGCCGACGGCCTGAAGCTGTTCTTCAAGGAGGACATGGCCCCGAAGAACGCCAACCTGCTGGCCTTCTTCGCGGCCCCGGTGCTGGCGGTCACGGCGGCCTTCACCGCCGTGGCGGTGGTCCCCTACGGCCCGCCCCTGACGCTGCCCGCCTGGGGCTTCCTGCCCCAGTGGCTGCAGGGCCGGCCCTTCAGCCTGCAGATCGCCGACCTCGACGTGGGCATCCTCTACATCTTCGCCATCACCTCCCTGGGCGTGTACGGCATCGTGCTGGCGGGCTGGTCGGCCAACAACAAGTACTCGCTGTTCGGCGGCCTGCGCTCCTCGGCCCAGATGTTCTCCTACGAGCTGTCGCTGGGCCTGTCGTTCGTGGGCCTGATCATGCTGGCCGGCTCGTTCCGCATCCAGGACATCGCCGCGCGCCAGGCCGGCGGCTTCTGGAACTGGCACGTCTTCCCGCAGTTCCTGGCCTTCCTGACCTACTTCATCTCGGCCACGGCCGAGGTCAGCCGCACCCCCTTCGACCTGCCCGAGGCCGAGTCGGAGCTGGTGGCCGGCTACCACACCGAGTACTCGTCCATGAAGTTCGCGCTGCTGCAGATGGCCGAGTACATCAACATGATCACGGTCGCGGCCCTGACCGCCAACCTGTTCCTGGGCGGCGCCGACCCCGGCCTGCCGTTCCTGCCGTCGGGCGGGCTGTGGGGCCTGGCCTGGTTCGGCGTCAAGACCCTGCTGGTGATCTTCACCTTCTTCTGGCTGCGCGCCACCGTGCCCCGCTTCCGCTACGACCAGCTGATGCACTTCGGCTGGAAGGTGCTGGTGCCGCTCGCGACCCTGAACGTGCTGGCCACGGCTGGCTGGCTGGTGTTTTCCAAGTGATGGACTCGGTCACTGCCGTCCTCTTCTACGCCGCGTCGGGCCTGGCGCTGCTCTCGGCCATGGCCGTGGTGGCGCAGCGCAGCCCGGTGGGCAGCGCCTTCGCGCTGATCGTGACGCTGTGCTCGCTGTCGGTGCTGTACGGCCTGCTGGGCTCGCCCTTCATCGCCGTGCTGCAGATCGTGGTCTACGCCGGCGCCATCATGGTGCTGTTCCTGTTCGTGCTGATGCTGCTCAACGTCAAGCGCGAGGAGCACCAGCCCGAGGGGCGCGGGGTGGGCCTGCTGGCGGGCGGCCTGGCGCTGGTGTTCCTGCTGCAGGTCGGGGCGGTGGTCCTGGCCAGCACCCTCCAGCCGGGCTCGCCGGCCTACGACGCCTCGACCGCGCGCATGGCGCGCCTGCTCTTCTCCCCCGACTACCTCTACGTCTTCGAGGCCACCTCGATCCTCATCCTGTCGGCGCTGGTGGGGGCGGTGGTGCTCGCGCGCAAGGAGCCCAGATGAACCCCGCCCTGGTGCCCCACGCGGTGCTCCTGAGCCTGGCGCTGTTCGTGATCGGCGCGCTGGGCGTGTTCCTGCGCCGCAACGTCATCACCGTCTTCATGTCCATCGAGCTGATGCTCAACGCGGTCAACCTGGCCTTCGTGGCCTTCAGCCGCTCCTGGGACCGCCTCGACGGGCAGGTGCTGGTGTTCTTCGTCATGACCGTGGCCGCCGCCGAGGCGGCCGTGGGGCTGGCCATCGTGCTGGCCCTGCACCGCCACAAGGACACGCTGGACGTGGACGCGTTCAGCCTGCTCAAGGGCTAGGTCATGGAAGACCCGCTCCTCAACCAGCTGCCCTTCCTCGTCCTGCTGCTGCCCCTGGTGGGCTTCGCGGTGCTGGCCCTGTTCGGCGACGCCATCCGCGACGAGGAGACCGAGGCCAGGAAGTCCGGCGGCCAGGGCCTGGCCTTCAGGCTGCGCGCCGAGGGCACCCGCGGGGCCATGCTGATCGCCTGCGTGATGGCGATCGGCTCCTTCGCGCTCGCCGCCTGGTCGGTGGCGCGGCTGCTGGCCCTGCCCGCGGACGCCCGCTTCTACCAGCCCTCGCTGACCTTCGACTGGATCTCGGTGGCCGGCTTCACGGTGCCGATGGGCCTGCTGCTCGACCCGCTCTCGTCGGTGATGATCCTGGTGGTGAGCGGCATCGGCTCGCTGATCCACGTCTACTCCGTCGGCTACATGGGGCACGACCCGGAGCGGGTGCGCTACTTCTCGTACCTGAACCTGTTCCTGTTCTTCATGCTGCTGCTCGTGCTGGGCGGCAGCCTGCCGCTCATGTTCGTGGGCTGGGAGGGGGTGGGCCTGTGCTCCTACCTCCTGATCGGCTTCTGGTTCAAGAAGGAGAGCGCCAGCGCCGCCGGCATGAAGGCCTTCGTGGTCAACCGCGTGGGCGACGCCGGCCTGATCCTGGGCATGATCCTGGCCTTCAGCGCGCTGGGCAGCGTCGACCTGCTCGAGCTGCGGCTGGGGGCCGAGGGGCTGGCGCCCGAGGCCTTCGGGGCCTTCGGGCCGGTCACCTGGGTCTGCCTGCTGCTGTTCGTGGGGGCCTGCGGCAAGAGCGCCCAGATCCCCCTGCACGTCTGGCTGCCCGACGCCATGGAGGGCCCGACCCCGGTCTCGGCCCTGATCCACGCGGCCACCATGGTGACCGCCGGCGTCTACCTGGTCTCGCGCCTGTCGCCGCTGTTCGCGCTGTCCGAGACGGCCCTGGCGGTGGTGGCGGTGGTGGGCACGGCCACGGCCCTGATGGCGGCCACCATCGCCCTGGTGCAGACCGACATCAAGAAGGTGCTGGCCTACTCGACCGTCAGCCAGCTGGGCTACATGTTCCTGGCCTGCGGCGTGGGGGCCTTCTGGGTGGCCATCTTCCACCTGTTCACGCACGCCTTCTTCAAGGCCCTGCTGTTCCTCGGCTCCGGCTCGGTGATCCACGCCATGTCGGGCGAGCAGGACATGCGCCAGATGGGCGGCCTGCGCAGCAAGATCCCCTGGACCTACTGGACCTTCCTGGTCGGCACGCTGGCCATCGCGGGCATCCCGCCGCTGGCCGGCTTCTACAGCAAGGACGCCATCCTGCTGGGGGCCTGGGGGGCCCACAAGCCGGTCCTGTTCGGGGTCGGCCTGGCCACCGCCCTGCTGACCGCCTTCTACATGTCGCGGCTGCTCTTCCTGACCTTCTTCGGCCGCTTCCGCGGCAGCCACGAGGCCGAGCACCACGTGCACGAGTCGCCGGCCTCGATGCTGGTGCCGCTGGTGGTCCTGGCGCTGGGCTCGGTCGTCACGGGCTGGGGCTGGGAGCGCCTGCACATGGGCGAGGCCCTCAACCTGGTGCTGGCCCACGCCGAGGGCCACGGGGCCCACCCCTCCTGGCTGCCCGTGCTGGCCACCCTCGCGGCGGTCGTGGGCATCGTGGCGGCCTGGTACGCCTACGTCATGAGCCCCGAGATCCCCGGGCGCGTCTCGGCCGCCGCCCGCGGCCTGCAGCGCGTGCTCGAGGAGAAGTGGGGCTTCGACCTGGCCTTCGACTGGTTCGCCGCGCGGGTGGTGGTGGGCGGCAGCGAGAGCGCCCTCTGGAAGCGCTTCGACGCCGGCCTCATCGACGGCACGGTCAACGGGCTGGGCCGCTTCGTGGACGCCTGGGGGCGGGCCACGCGGGGCCTGCAGACGGGCCTGCTGCGCGGCTACGCCCTGCTGATCTTCGGCGGCGCGGTGCTGCTGCTCTCCTACCTGCTCTGGATCCGACCGGCATGAGCTTCCTCGACCAACACCTCCTCAGCTCCCTGATCCTGCTGCCCCTCCTGGCGGCGGTCGTGGTGGCGCTCCTGCCGCGCGAGTCGGTGGGCCTGCAGAAGCTGGTGGCGCTCGTCTCCAGCGCCGCCGTCTTCCTGGTCTCGCTGAAGCTCCTGGGCGGCTTCCAGGCCACCGCCGCCATGCAGTTCAAGGAGACCCTGCCCTGGCTGCCCGAGTACGGCATCGCCTACCGCCTGGGCATCGACGGCATCAGCCTCTGGCTGGTGCTCCTGACCACCTTCCTGACGCCCCTGTGCCTGCTGGGCTCGTGGCAGGGGATCGAGCACCGCCAGAAGGAGTTTGGCGTCTTCATGCTGCTGCTGGAAGCGGGCATGATCGGCGTCTTCTGCGCGCTCGACCTGTTCCTCTTCTACATCTTCTGGGAAGCCATGCTGATCCCGATGTACTTCCTGATCGGGATCTGGGGGCACGAGCGGCGCATCTACGCCGCCGTCAAGTTCTTCCTGTACACGATGGCCGGCAGCGTGCTGATGCTGGTGGCCTTCCTGGTGCTCTACCGCGAGTCGGGGCTGCGCACCTTCGAGCTGGCGGTGCTGGCCCAGAGCCCGGTGCCGCCGGCCCTGCAGGCCTGGCTGTTCGCCGCCTTCGCGCTGGCCTTCGCCATCAAGGTGCCGATGTTCCCGTTCCACACCTGGCTGCCCGACGCCCACGTCGAGGCCCCCACGGCCGGCTCGGTGATCCTGGCCGGCGTGCTGCTGAAGATGGGCGGCTACGGCTTCCTGCGGCTGGCCATCCCGCTCTTCCCCCAGGCGGCCCTCGATTTCGGTCCCTGGATCGGCCTGCTGGCGGTGATCGGCGTGGTGTACGGCGCGCTGGTCTCGCTGGTGCAGCCCGACCTGAAGAAGCTGGTGGCCTACTCCTCGGTCTCGCACCTGGGCTTCGTGATGCTGGGCGTGGCGGCCTTCAGCACGGTCTCCGTGACCGGTGCCGTCTACCAGATGCTCAACCACGGCATCTCGACCGGGGCCCTGTTCTTCATGGTGGGCATGCTCTACGAGCGCCGCCACACCCGCCTGATCGGCGAGTTCGGCGGGCTCAAGAACGTGATCCCCTGGTACGCGGCCATCTTCCTGATGGTCTGCCTGTCGTCCATCGCCGTGCCGGGCTTCAACGGCTTCGTGGGCGAGTTCCTGATCCTGCTGGGCTCGTGGAGCTACGACTGGCGCCTGGTGGCGGCGGCCTCGCTGGGCGTGATCCTGGCGGCGGCCTACGTCCTGTGGATGGTCAAGCGCGTGCTGTACGGCGAGGTGACCAACCCCAAGAACGAGGGCCTGCGCGACCTGTCGGCCCGCGAGCTGTGCGTGCTGGTGCCCCTGGTGGCCCTGGCGCTGTTCATGGGCGTGGCCAGCCCGCTGTTCACCCGCACCATCGAGCCCGCCGTGGCCGGGCTGGTGGAGCAGGTGCGGGCCCAGCAGCAGGGCGCCCCGTCCGCGGCGCAGGCCCCCGTGACGGCCCCGGCCCCGGGCGCGGTCGCTGAGGGACACTGAGATGCCCAACCTCGAGCTGCAACCCGTCCTGCCCGCGCTGGTGGTGGCGCTCACCGGCCTGGTGGTGCTGCTGGCCACGGCCTTCACCCCCAAGGGGCGCCGCGCGCCCGCCCTGGAGCTGGCCGCGCTGGGCCTCGTGGGGGCCCTGGCCGTGACCTTCCGCGTGGCGGCCCACGCCCGCGGCTCCAGCACCGGCGGAGCGGTGGTGGCCGACGACTTCGCGCTCTTCTTCCACTTCCTGATCCTGGCGGTGGGCCTGCTGGCGGTGCTGCTGTCGCCGGCCTACCTGCGGGCCACCGGCGCCGAGCGAGGCGAGTACTACACGCTGATGCTGTGGTCCGTGGTCGGCATGCTGGGCCTGGTCTCGGCCCGCGAGCTGATCGCCCTGTTCGTGGCGCTCGAGATCATGTCGGTCTCGGCCTACGCCCTGGCCGGGCTCCAGCGCGACCGCGTGGAGAGCCAGGAGTCGGCCATCAAGTACTTCATCACGGGGGCCTTCTCGTCGGCCTTCTTCCTCTACGGCGTGGCGCTGCTCTACGGCGTCTCGGGCAGCACCCGGCTGTCGGTCATCGCGCGCGCCGTGGCCGACCCGCCGGCCGGCAGCGCGACGCTGGCGCTGCTCGGCACCGGGCTGCTGCTGGTGGGCTTCGGCTTCAAGGTGGCCAGCGTGCCGTTTCACGCCTGGGCCCCCGACGTGTACGAGGGCGCCCCCACCTCGGTGACCGCCTTCATGGCCGCCGGCGTCAAGGCCGCCGCCTTCGGGGCCTTCCTGCGGGTCTTCCTCGAGGCCCTCCAGCCGCTGCGGCAGGACTGGCAGCCGGCCGTCGCCATCCTGGCGGTGGTCAGCATGGTGCTCGGCAACCTGGGGGCGCTGGCCCAGTCGAACCTGAAGCGCATGCTGGCCTACTCGTCCATCGGCCACGCCGGCTACCTCCTGGTCGGCATGGTGGCCCGCGGACCGGTGGCGGCCGAGGCCGTCATGTTCTACCTGGTCGGCTACGCGGCGGTGAGCCTGGGCGCGTTCGGGGTGCTCGCGGCCATCGCCCGCGACGGGCGCGAGCCGCTCTCGCTCGACGACGTGGCCGGGCTGGGCGAGCGCCGGCCCGTCCTGGCCGCGGCCCTCACGGTCTTCCTGATCTCGCTCACGGGCGTGCCCGTCTCGGCCGGCTTCGTGGGCAAGTTCCAGCTCTTCACCGCCGCGGTGGGGGCGGGCTACACCAGCCTGGCGATCGTGGGCGTGCTGATGAGCGTCGTGTCCGCGTACTACTACCTGAGGGTGGTGGTGGCGATGTACATGCGCGAGCCCGTCGAGGGCGTCGAGTGGGCCCCGACCGGCCTGCCGGCCCGCCTGGCGCTGTTGGTCTCCGTGGTGGTGGTGCTGGGCCTGGGCGTCTACCCCGGGCCGGCCCTGGCCGCCGCTCGCCAGGCCGCCTCGGTTCTCGCCGGGGCGCTGTAGGGCTTTCCGCCCGGACCGGCGTCCTGGCGTGCCGGCCGCGTCAGCCCCGGGCCCAGAGCTCCACGGCGGCGGTGAGCGCGGCCGCCAGACCAAGCGCCAGCCACGGCCGCCCGAAGTCGTGATCGAGCCGCTCGCGCCGGAGGGCCAGCGCGTCGAGCCCGAGGACGAACAGCAGGCTCAGGCCCCACGCCAGGGCCACGCGCCACTCGGCCGGCCCGCCGCCGGTGAGCAGCGGGAGGTAACGGCCCAGCGTCGGCTGACCGCCCAGCGCCTCCCACGCCAGCGTCGCCGTCCCGCGTCCGTTGAGCAGGAGCTGCTCCGCCGGTCGCAGGCTCATGAAGAGCCCCAGCGCCCAGCCGCCCAGGGCCAGCGGGGCGCCCCACCGCGCCAGGCCGCGCGGCTCTGCCAGGCGGCCGGCGGCGGCCACGGCCAAGAGCGGCGCGAGCGGCACCAGGAAACGCGCCGGCGGGCAGGCTCCGGCCCACCAGGTCTGCCAGAAGACCAGCGGCAGCACGAGGGCCGCTCCGAGGGCCAGCGCGGCCCAGGCATCCCGGGAGGGACGCCGCCAGGCCGTCAGGGCGCCCGCCGCCACGGCGAACGCGGGCGCGGTGAAGAGCAGCCCGAACGAGCTGTCGAAGAAGAGCCCGGCGAGGCTCTCGCCGGGGTCGGCCCGGCGCACCTTCTTCGGCAGCTTCGAGCCGTAGAGCGCCAGCGGCCACGGGTCGCCGTAGACGATGCCGTAGAAGGCCAGGTAGCCCGCGGCGCAGGCCGCGGCCGTGGCCAGGAAGGCCAGGCGGGCCGCGCCCGCCAGTCGCAGCAGGGCCACCACGCCCAGCACGGCCGCGGCCGGGATGAGCTTGACGTGCAGCCAGGGCAGGACCGAAGCCAGCAGGGCCGCCAGGACTGCCCGGCCTGGCCCGGCCGGCGCCAGCAGCAGGCGCAGGGCCGCCACCATCGCCAGCGCCGAGGGGACCTCGGTGTAGGTGTGGAACGAATAGAAGAAGACCGGCGGGCCAGCCGCCAGCAGCCAGGCCCAGCGGGCGGCCGCCTCGCTGCCCGTCAGCAGCCGGGCCAGGCGGCCGGTCTCGAGCGTCAGCAGGGCCCCGAGCACGGCCATGAGCAGCACGCAGGCGGGCCGCCCGCCCAGCGCGTAGGCGGGCGCCAGCAGCAGCGGGAGGCCGACGCTGTGGGTGGTGATGGGGCGCCCGTCGGCCCGGAAGGTGCCGAAGGGCATCTCGGACAGCCCCGCCATGAACTCGAGCTGGTCGCCGCGGGCGAAGTTGTCGGCCAGGTCGAGGTCGTGCTCGCGCCAGAGGCTTTGGGCCAGCATCAGGTACTCGACCTCGTCCCCGGAGGCCGGCACGACGCGGACGTAGGCCAGGCCGACCGCGCCGTAGACCAGGCCCGCCGCCAGCGCCAGGGCCGCCAGCGGCGCGCGGGCCAGCCAGGCCCCCAGGGACCAGCCCCGCCAGCGGCCCAGCGCCCACAGCAGGCCGCCTGCCGCCAGGGCC
>JBDIBD010000066.1:0-14470 GCA_039812725.1 Vicinamibacteria bacterium
CTCGAGCGGCCCGCGGCGCGGCTCCTCGCCGCGGGCGGCCGGCACGGCGATCGCGGCCAGCAGGCCGGCCAGGGCCAGGAAGCGGCGCATCGGGCCGATGCTACCGCGGTGGACGCGGCCGGGGGGCGAGGCTAGACTGTTCGGCCAAATGCCGATTGCCTGCCACCAGAAGATCGCCCACGGGCCGCAGTTCTGCATCTCGGACTGCCCGGTCAACGCGCCCTGTGGCGTCTTCGAGTACAGGCGCGTCGAGCACCCCGACCAGCTGCCGCCGGCCGACGAGCGCGAGATCGACGTGGCGGTGCTGGACATGAACCACGGCTGGCCCAACCTGGGCCACGACTCGCTGGTGCACCTGGTGCAGGACGCCTCCTGCGACCTGCGTGGCGCGCTGGAGCAGTCCGGCCTGCGGCTGCGGGCGCTGTCCTTCGACGTGCGCCGCGAGGGTGGCGTCCCCGAGGTGCCGGGCGGGCGCTTCGCGGTCTACCTCGGCACCGGCGGCCCCGGCCATCTCGACCCGCAGCGCAACGACGGCGCCACCGAGGGCAGCCAGGGCATCGTCGAGAACCCGGGCTGGGAGCGGCCCTTCTTCGAGCTGCTCGACGCGGTCAAGGCCGACGGCGACGCGGCCTTCCTGGCCGTCTGCCACACCTTCGGCGTGATGTGCCGCTGGTCCGGCATCGCCGCGCCCGTGCTGCGCGGCGAGGAGAAGGGCGGCAAGAGCTCGGGCATCCTCGAGAACGTGCTGACCCCCGAGGGGCGCCGGCACCCCTGGTTCCGCCGCTTCGCGGACGAGCTGCCCGACGGCTGGCGGCTGCGCATCGCCGACAACCGCCTCTACGACCTGGTTCCGGCGGGACCGCCGCCTGCCGGCCTGACGGTCATCGGCCACGAGACCCTGGGCGTGGGCGGGCCGCGCGGCGACGCGCTCACGATGGTCGAGTGGGCCCGCGACCGGGAGGGGGTCATGCCGCGCGTCTTCGGCGTCAACCACCACCCCGAGATCGTCGACCGCGCTCGCCAGCGCCTGATCCTGCAGCGCAAGCACGACCGCGGCGAGGTCTCGCTGCAGTGGTTCCAGGAGCGCCTCGACATCGTCACCCGCAGCTACCCCGACGAGGACAGCGAGCAACGCCTGCAGGTGACCTCCGACTTCACGATCGTGGCCCCGCTGCGCTTCCACCTGTGGCGCGAGGTGCGGCGGCGGGCCGAGGCCCTCGGCCGTCCGGTGCCGGTCCACGAGCAGCAGGTGCTCGAGGCCCATCATCTGGCCCGGGCATGATCCCCAAGCCGCCCTTCGTCCACGAGCTGTCCCTCGAGCAGGAGATCGCCGAGTTCGAGCGGCTCAAACCGCGCCTGCACGACCTGTGGGAGACGCTGCTCAACCGCGAGGAGGAGCCGCACACCTCGGTGGTGGTGCCCTCGCTGACCCTCGACCAGAGCGAGCTCAGGAAGCTGGCCGGGGCCTCGTTCTACGAGGAGCGGCTGCTGTTCCTGCTGATCCGCCTGCGCAACCCGCGCGCGCGCATGGTCTACGTGACCTCGCAGCCGGTCCACCCCATGATCCTGGAGTACTACTTCCAGTTCCTGGCGGGGATCCCGGCCAGCCACGCCCGCGCGCGGCTGACGCTCGTGTGCGCGCACGACTCCTCGCCGCGCTCGCTGACCGAGAAGATCCTCGAGCGGCCGCGGCTGCTCGAGCGCATCCGGGCGGGCATCCAGGACCGCGAGCAGGCCTACCTGACGGTCTTCAACTCGACCCCGCTGGAGCGCAAGCTGGCGGTGCTGCTGGGCGTGCCGCTCAACGGGGTCGACCCCAACCTGATCCACCTCGGCACCAAGTCGGGCAGCCGCAAGGTCTTCCGGGAGGCCGGCGTGCCCCTGCCCGAGGGCTTCGAGGACCTGCACTCCGAGCACGAGGTCGAGGACGGCCTGCTGGAGCTGCGCGCCCGCCGGCCGGGGCTGCGCCGGGCCGTGGTCAAGCTCAACGACAGCTTCTCGGGCGAGGGCAACGCGGTCTTCCGCTACCCCCAGCACTCCGACAGTCGCGAGGCCGTGCGCGAGGCCCTGCGCCAGCTGGAGTTCTCGGTGCCGAGCGAGACGCCCGAGGTCTACTTCGAGAAGTTCTCGCGCATGGGCGGCATCGTCGAGGAGTTCCTGGAGGCGCCCGAGAAGCGCTCGCCCTCCGTGCAGCTGCGGGTCAGCCCCAAGGGCGAGGTGGTCATCATCTCGACCCACGACCAGATCCTGGGCGGCCCCTCCGACCAGGTCTTCCTGGGCTGCAACTTCCCGGCCCACGACGACTACCGCCTGCGGCTGCAGGAGCTGGGGCTGCGCATCGGCCACGTGCTGGCGCGCCACGGCGTGGTCAGCCGCTTCGCGGTCGACTTCCTGACCTTCCGGCAGGACCCGCAGCACGACTGGTCGATCGCCGCGCTCGAGATCAACCTGCGCATGGGCGGCACCACCCACCCCTACCTGGCCCTGCAGTTCCTGACCTCGGGGCAGCTCGACCCGACCACGGGCCTGTTCCTCTCGCCCTCCGGCCACGCCAAGTACTACCGCGCCACCGACAACCTGCGCTCGGACAACTACCGCGGCCTGCTGCCCGAGGACCTGATCGAGATCCTGACCATCAACAAGCTGCACTACTCCCACGGCACCGAGTCGGGCGTGCTGTTCCACCTGATCGGGGCCGTCTCGGAGTTCGGCAAGCTGGGACTGACGGCCATCGCCAACAGCAAGGAAGAGGTCGACGAGCTCTACCGCCGCACGCTGGTGGTGCTCGACCGCGAGACCGCCGTGGGCCGGCCGCCCGTGGCCCAGGCCCCCGACCGGATCTAGGGCTCCGTCCGTACCCGCCGCAGCTTTTTCTTGAACCTCGGCGCCCCGGCCGGCGTCCTACCAGGTGAAGTCGGCGGGCCGGGCGGCCCGCCTCCAACCTTCTTCCGGGGTAGGTCCGAGCATGCGCAAGGTAGTCGTCGGTCTGGGTCTCGCGGCGGCGGCCGGGGTCGGGGCCGTGGCCCTGTTCACCCACGCGAACGCCAAGGACGACAAGGGCTTCAAGACCGTGGCCGTCTCGCGCGGCGCGGTCGTGGAGAAGGCCCTGGCCGTGGGCGCCATCCGGCCCAAGCGCGAGGTCCAGGTCAAGAGCAAGATCTCCGGCATCGTCAAGCGCAGCTTCCGCGAGGTGGGCGACCGCGTGAAGGCCGGCGACCCGCTGTTCGAGATCCTGCCCGACCCCACGCCGCTCGAGCTGACCGAGGCGCGGCGCGAGGTCGAGATCGCCAGGAACATCCACGAGCAGGCCCGGCGCCAGCACGAGCGCAGCCAGTCCCTGCGCCAGCAGGGCATCATGTCCTCGCAGGACGCGGACAAGGCCGACAAGGACGTGCAGGACGCCGAGATCCGCCTGCGGCTGGCCAGCGAGAAGCTGGCCCTGGTCGAGAAGGGCCGCGTCAAGAGCGAGCAGCTCAACGTCGAGTCGATCCTGCGCGCGCCCATCGACGGCACGGTGCTCGAGCTGCTGGTCAACGAGGGCGACCCGGTCGTGCCGCTGACCTCGTACCAGGCCGGCACGGCGCTCACGACCCTGGCCGACATGTCCACGCTGGTCTTCAAGGGCACGGTCGACGAGATCGACGTGGGCAAGCTGGCCGAGGGCCTGCCGGCCCGCATCAAGGTCGGGGCGCTGCCCGAGGCCAGGGTCGACGGCAAGGTCTACAAGATCGCCCCCAAGTCCAAGACCCAGGAGGGCGCCACGCTCTTCGACGTGGAGATCGAGCTGCTGCCGGGCGCGGGTGTGGTGCTGCGGGCCGGCTACTCGGCCAACGCCGACGTGGTGGTGCGCGAGAAGCAGGACGTGCTGCTGCTGCCCGAGCGCCTGGTGACCTTCAAGGACGGCCAGGCCTCGGTCGAGGTCCCTGGCGCGCGCGTCGACGACCCGCAGCGCAAGCCCGTCAAGGTGGGCCTCTCGGACGGCCTCAACGTCGAGGTGGCCGAGGGCCTGCGCGAGGGCGAGCTGGTGGTCGAGCGCCCGCCCAAGAAGATCGAGTAGCGCGGTGGACAGCCCTCACCCCCGACCCCTCTCCCGGGGGGAGAGGGGAGCCAGGCCAAGGCCATGACATCGCTCGCCTTCCTCAGGCAGATGCTGCAGGACGTGCGCCACCAGAAGCTGCGCACGGCCCTGACGCTGTTCGGCATCACCTGGGGCACCGTCTCGGTCTCGCTGCTGGTGGCCTTCGGCGAGGGGCTGCAGAAGCGCATCGTCAAGAACCAGCGCGGCCTGGGGGAGAACATCGTGATCTGCTTCCCGGCCCGCACCTCCCTGCCCTGGGAGGGCCTGGGCAAGGGCCGCCGCATCCGCGTCAGCGAGGACGACGTCGAGGCCCTGCGGCGCGAGATCCCGGAGGCGCTCTTCTCCGGCGAGCACGGCCGCGACAAGAGCGCCTTCCGGCGCGAGCGCGTGCGCATCACCCCCGACGTCTCGGCCACCAGCCCGGTCTTCGCCGTCATGCGCAACCTGATCCCGAGCCCGGGCGGGCGCTACGTCAACGACGTCGACGTGGACCGCCGCCGCCGGGTGCTGTTCCTGGGCGACAAGCTCAAGCAGGACCTGTTCGGCGACGAGGAGGCCGTGGGCAAGACCGTCATGGTCGACGCGGTCCCGTTCCTCGTGATCGGCGTGATGGAGAAGAAGGCCCAGGACTCGAGCTACGGGGGGCGCGACCGCGACAAGGCCTTCATGCCCGACAGCACCTACCGGGCCCTGTTCTCGGAGCGCTACGTGGACAACTTCATCTTCCAGGTCAAGGAGGAGGCCCAGGTCGAGGGGGCCACCCGCAAGGTCTACGAGGTGCTGGCCCGCCGGCTGAAGTTCGACCCGAAGGACAAGGAGGCCATCGGCATGTGGGACACCACCGAGGCCGAGAAGTTCTTCCGGGTCTTCTTCGGCGTCTTCCGGGCCTTCCTGGCCGTGATCGGGGCCTGCACGCTGCTGGTGGGCGGCATCGGCGTCTCCAACATCATGTACGTGGTGGTCGAGGAGCGCACCCGCGAGATCGGCGTCAAGATGGCCGTCGGCGCCAAGCCGGGCTTCATCCTGGGGCAGTTCCTGGCCGAGACGCTCACGCTCACCGCGGTGGGCGGCCTGCTGGGCTTCCTGATCACGCTCTTGGTGGTGGCCGCCTTCCCGGCCCAGCTCGACGACTTCGTGGGCACGCCCGAGGCCTCCCCGGCGGTGATCGCCACCACCACGCTGCTGCTGGGCCTGATCGGCCTGCTGGCCGGCTACTTCCCCGCCCGGAGGGCGGCCACGCTCGACCCGGTCGTGGCCCTGAAGCTGTCGTGAGGGTGCTGAAGAGCGAGCTGGCGCTGGTCCTCAAGCTGTTCCGCCACGACGCGGAGCGGCAGAGGAAGCGCCTGGCCCTGACCATCCTGGCCATCGGCTGGGGGACGCTCTCGATCGTGTTGCTCCTGTCCTTCGGCGAGGGGCTCAAGCAGGCCTTCCACCGCGGCAAGCGCGGCATGGGCGAGGGCATCGGCGTGCTCTGGCCGGGCGCCACCACGCGGGCCTACCTGGGCCTGCCCTCCGGCCGCACCATCGCCTTCCGGGACGAGGACGCCGAGCTGCTGCAGGCGCGCATCCCCTCGCTCCAGGCCGTCAGCCGCGAGTACTCGCGCCGTCTCGGCCTGACGCGCGGGCAGAAGACCGTCAACGCCCGCCTGCGCGGTGTCGACCCCAGCTTCGGCGAGCTGCGCAACCACGTCCCCCAGCCCGGCGGGCGCTTCCTCGACCCGCTCGACCACGAGGCCAAGCGGCGCGTGGTGTTCCTGGGCGACGCGCTGGCCCGCGACCTGTTCGGCGAGGAGAACCCGGTCGGCCAGGCCATCCAGATCCAGCAGTCGACCTTCCTGGTGGTCGGCGTGATGCAGCCCAAGATCATGATGGGCATGTACAGCGGCCACGACAAGGAGCAGGCCTGCATCCCGGCCAGCACCTTCCGGCTGCTGTTCAGCGACGCGCGGCCCGGCAACCTGGTCTACCTGCCGCGCTCGCCGGAGCTGGCCGACCTGGCCAAGGTCGAGATCTACCGCGTGCTCGGCGGCAAGTACCGCTTCGACCCCGACGACGAGCGCGCCCTGGGGATCTGGGACACGCGCGAGGACCAGCGCATCGTGGGCAACATCGCCCTCGGCATCCAGATGTTCCTGGGCATCATCGGCGCGCTGACCCTGATGGTGGGCGGCATGGGCGTGGCCAACATCATGTACGCCGTGGTCAAGGAGCGCACCCGCGAGATCGGCATCAAGATGGCCCTGGGCGCCAAGCTGCGCCAGGTCATGGCGCCCTTCGTGATGGAGGCGCTCCTGATGACGGTGGCCGGGGGCCTGCTGGGCACGGCCGTGGCGCTGGGGCTGATGGGCGTGGTCGCGCTGCTGCCGCTGGAGGGCGAGGCCTTCCAGTTCCTCGGCCGGCCGACCTTCTCGCCCGCCATCGCGGCCGCCACGACCCTGATCCTGGGCGGCATCGGCACGCTGGCGGGCTTCTTCCCGGCCCGCCGCGCGGCGCTGGTCAGCCCGGCCGAGTCGCTCAGGTACGAGTAGGGAGCAGGAGCGTCACATGATCAAGATGCGCGGGATCCGCAAGGTTTACTCCACCGGGCGCGTGGAGGTGGAGGCCCTGCGCGGCATCGACCTGGACGTGGCCGACAACGAGTACGTGGCCATCGTGGGCCCGTCGGGCTCGGGCAAGTCGACGCTCATGAACCTCCTGGGCTGCCTCGACACACCCAGCTCCGGCGAGTACGTCCTGTCGGGCGAGAGCGTGGCGGGGCTCGACCGCAACCGCCTGGCCGAGATCCGCAACCGGCACGTGGGCTTCGTCTTCCAGAACTTCAACCTGCTGCCCTACGCCTCGGCCCTCGAGAACGTCGAGCTGCCGCTGCTGTTCGCGGGCCTGCCGGCCCGCCAGCGCGCCGAGCGGGCCGCGGCCATGCTCGAGAAGGTCGGCTTGGCCGACCGCCTGGACCACAAGCCCACCGAGCTGTCGGGCGGGCAGATGCAGCGCGTGGCCATCGCCCGGGCGCTGGTCAACCGCCCGGCCATGGTGCTGGCCGACGAGCCCACCGGCAACCTCGACTCCTCGTCGGGGACCGGCATCGTGGCGCTCTTCCACGAGCTGCACGCGGCCGGCCAGACCATCGTGATGATCACCCACGACGCGGCCGTGGCCAGGCAGGCCTCGCGCGTGGTGCAGATCCGCGACGGCCTGATCACGGAGGACCGGCGCGCGGCCTAGCCGGCTGCGGCTCACGGAGCGCTGACGATCTCCAGCTCCTCGCGTTGCAGCAGGCCTTGTCTTGAGCCTTCGTCCAGCGCCGAGATCAGGAGCGCGTAGGGGCCGGGTGGCAGGCCCGACAGCGGCAGCGACCACAGCCGCGAGCGGCGGGACGTGGCGATGGGTGCGGAGCGAGCTTCGCGCCACACACGACCGTCGGCGTCGACGAGCTGGATCCCCGCCCGCACCGGACCGACGATCGCGCTGCCCAGGACTTCGACCAGGCAGTGCAGGTTGCCGGCGGCGGCGAAGGCCCGCCCGGCTCGCATCAGGGGCGTCGACCCTTCCAGCCGGTCGGTCAGGATGGGCGTGGACAGGCGAAGGGCCTCGCCCGGGAGCACCTCGACCGCCCGCTGGGCGCTGCCGCCCCCCAGGCCTTCTCCGGAGCTCAGGGCCGCCTGGGCCTGGTACGCGCCGGGCGGCAAGGTGAACTGGGCCTCCAGGCGGAGCCGGCCCGCCCTGCTGGTCGCGCGCCCGGCCCAGCGCCGGGTGGGCTGCCGACCGAGCGGCACCAGCTGGAGCAGCCCTTCGGCCCCGCCGGCGGCGGTCGGGCCAAGCGCCGCTTCGTCGACCTCGGCCAGCAGCCGGACCAGGGTGTGGCCTTTTCCGGCCGGACCGAGCACGAACGCCGCGAGCTGCACCGGCCAGGGGCCCGTGCCGGCGGGCGCCGCGAGCAGGCTCTCGAGAGCGGCCGGTGTGCCCTCGCGGCCAGCCGCCGGCCGCGAAGGCAGAGCATAGTAGCCGGGTCGCGCGTGCACGCGCAGGCCGGGCTGCCGCACTTTGACCTGGAGCGCGTGGTACCGGCCGTCCTCGAGCAGGCCAGGCGGCGCGTAGCCCAGCAGGTAGTACGTGCGCAGTTCCCGCGTGAGACGGGCCAGCGCCCGGGGCAGCGCGGGCAGGTGCCGCAGCACCTGCCCGCCCGTTCCAGCGGCCACGGTCTCGGCTCCCTCCGCGTCCTTGAGGGCCCGGTCGAGGGCTGCCGCGTAGTCACGCGTGTCGACCCAGTCGGAGGCCTCGCCTTCGTGCCAGAAGAGGCGGTTGGCCGAGCGCGGATCGATCAGGTGCACGCCGGCCTGCGCGCGCCTGGCCAGGGCCAGCAGCTCACGGTGCTCGCTCAGCGAAGGGTCGTGGAGGAAGCCTTCCGAGATCAGCAGCACGGCCTTCCGTCCCGGCCGCGAGGCCAGGCCTGCGAGCAGGTCGCACAGGGCCCGCAGGGTGGTGGTCTGGCGTCCGCGCACCTCGCGCCAGACCATCTCGGCCTCGACCTGCAGGGCGGCGCGACCCATGGCCGGTATGTTCTGCTGCGCTTCGGTCTGCTGCCCGCGCATTCTTGGCTGCGCGCTCACCAGGGTCGGGTCGGCGAGCAAGCGCTGGTCGAGATAGCGCCGGTAGGCCTCCGTCAGGACGCGGTCGTCGTGGCGGGCCGCGATCTGGAAGGCCTCCTGGTCGCTCAGGCGGCCGACCGCTCTCGTGCGCCCCCGGCTCTCGAAACGGGACAGCGCCGCGACCAGCGTCTCGCGCTCCTCCGGCAGATGTCCGCGCCAGGCCCCGCCGCCCGCAGTCGACAGGAGCGTCAACGCGGCAGGCCCGAGCGTGTCGGCTCCGAGGGTCTCGGCCAACCGTCGCCGGGCCTGCTCCAGGCCGGCGGGGGACAGGTGCAGCTCGTCGAACGCCACCACGAGCTCGATCTCCCGCAGGCCGGGCGCTTGCGCCGGCCGAGGCGGGACCGACTCGTCCGTGACCCGAGAGGGCGCCGCGGGGTCGTCGTCCTCGTCGACGGCCTCGAACAGGCTGATCTGCCGGGGCTGGCCGTCGTCGGCCAGGCTGAAGTCCGCGGCGGCCAGGCCGCGCACGGGCTCACCCTCCTGGTCGAGCACGACCACGTCGACCTTGACCAGCTCGGCCCCGGAAGGGAAGGCCGGCGTCGGCGGTGGCGCCTGCCCCACGGCCGCGAGAGCGAGGCAGCCCAGGCCCAACCAGGCGCTCCCCACGAGCGGGAGCCCCCCGATGGCGCGCCGGCCGCGATCCAGCGCGCGGCCTTCTCGTCGTCTCTGACCGGGGGCCTTGGCCATGTCGGCACCGACTCGACTGAACGCTACCACGGCCGTGCCGGCGGCCGGGTGATAATGCCGCGTGCCCAGCCCGAGAGAGGACCCGGTGCCCCGCCGCGGCAACGCCCTGACGCGTGCCGTCGGGCGCCTGGCGCTGCGGCTGATGCGCTTCCGCCTGGTGGGCGAGCTGCCGCCCGTGCCGCGCTGCGTGATGATCGCCGCGCCGCACACCTCCAACTGGGACTTCTTGCTGGGCGTGTCCGCCATGCTGGCCCTCAACCTGCGCGTCTACTGGCTCGGCAAGCACACCATCTTCCGCTTCCCGTTCGGGGGCCTGCTGCGCTTCTGGGGCGGGGTGCCCGTCGACCGGCGCGCGGCCGAGGGCGTGGTCGAGAGCGTGGCCCGGCAGATGCGCGCCGCCGACCGCTTCTACCTGGCGCTGTCGCCCGAGGGGACCCGCCGCAAGGTCGAGCGCTGGAAGAGCGGCTTCCACCGCATCGCCCGCGCGGCCGGCGTGCCGATCTTCGCGGTGGCTCTGAACTACGAGCGGCGCCAGGTCGAGCTGGGACCGCTCTACGAGACCAGCGAGGACCTCGAGGCCGACCTGGTCCGCCTGCAGGGCCGCTTCTCGGCCGAGATGGCCTACCGCCCCGAGAACTTCTAGAACTGAAATTGAATTCCAGTTCCGCTTGACAGCGGGACCGGGCCGGGCTACTGTCTGGTCCTCAAATGAAAACGAATTCCACTTTCATCTGGAGGACCTCGATGCGCTTCGTCGCCACCCTGGGCCGGCTGGCCGCGTGCCTCGGCTTGACCCTGCTGACCACCCTCGCGGCCGCCCAGTCGTCCACGGAAGAGCTGCAGCGCCAGGTGACGGCCCTGCAGGAGGAGCTGGCCCGCCTGAAGGCCGCCGGCACGGCCGACACCCGGCTCGCCGAGCTGGAGCGCCGCATCGACCTGCTGGCGGCCGAGATCGAGAAGAGCCGCACGGGCGGCGCCAGCGCCGAACGGCCGCTCCAGCCCGTGCCCGGCTTCGCGCCGGCGGCCGCCAAGGTCTACGGCGTGGCGCGCGGCGTCTCGATCGGCGGCTACGGCGAGGCCAACTACCAGAACTTCGCCGCCGAGGGCCAGTCCGGACAGCCCACGGGGGCGCTCGACCGGGCCGACTTCCTGCGGGCCGTGCTCTACGTGGGTTACAAGTTCGACGACCGCATCCTGTTCAACTCCGAGCTCGAGGTGGAGCACGCCACCACCGGCGAGGGCGACGAGGAGAAGGGCGAGGTCTCGGTCGAGCTGGCCTACCTGGAGTTCAAGGCCTGGAAGAGCGGCGGCCTGCGGGCCGGGATGCTGCTCGTGCCGCTCGGCTTCGTCAACGAGCTGCACGAGCCGCCGGTCTTCAACGGCGTGCGCCGGCCCGACGTCGAACGCCTGATCATCCCGACCACCTGGCGCGAGGTCGGGCTGGGGGCCTTCGGCGAGAACGGTCCCGTGCAGTGGCGGGCCTACCTGGTCTCCGGCCTGGACAGCGCCGGCTTCGAGGGCGAGGGCCTGCGGGAAGGCCGGCAGCAGGGCTCCGAGAGCCTGGCCGAGGACCTGGCCCTGACGGGCCGGCTGGACTACGCGGGCCTGCCGGGGCTGCTCCTCGGCGCCTCGGTCTTCACCGGCAACTCGGGGCAGGGCGCCGAGCTCGACGGCCAGGCCCTGCACGGACGGGTCACGATCCTCGACGCGCACGCCCAGTACCAGCACCGCGGGCTGCAGCTGCGCGGCCTCTACGCTCGGACCAGCGTCGGCGACGCGGCCCTGATCAACGCCCGCAACGGCTTGGCAGCGGATGAGTCGGTCGGCGAGCGGCAGTGGGGCGGCTACCTGGAAGCCGCCTACGACCTGCTCGGCGGGAAGGGCTCGCGCTGGTCCGTGACGCCCTTCGTGCGCTACGAGGCCCTCGACACGCAGGCGCGCGTGCCCGCCGGCTCCGAGCGCGACCCCGGCAACCGCAAGACCATCTGGACCGCGGGCATCGGCGTCAAGCCCCTGCCCAACGTCGCGCTCAAGGCCGACTACCAGTGGCTCACCAACCGCGCGAAGACGGGCCGCAACCAGTTCAACCTCGGCCTCGGCTACCTCTTCTGAGCGCGCGGCGATGATCTCCTTCGATCGGGCTGCCCGGCTGGCCGGAGCGGCGCTCGCGGTCGCGGTGGTGCTGCAGGCCGCCGCCCCCGCTTCGGCTGGCGCGGGAAACCGCCGGCACACCCGCCACCGCTTCGTCCCCTTCCGCTCCGGCGCCGAGGGGCCCCGTCTGGCGTCCACGAGCGGTGGCGACCTCGACCCTCCCGAGGTGGCCGTCGGCGAACGCCTGTTCCTCGAGACGCGCTTCGCGCAGTTCTTCGCGGTGCGGGCGGCCGACGTGAACCGGCCGCTGCCGACGGGCGATCCGATCCTGGACGAGACGCCCACGACCGGGACACCGCTGCCGGGGCCGTTCAGCGGGAAGTCGGTGAGCTGCCGGGCCTGCCACTTCGTGGACGAGCTCGTGCCGGTTCCCGGTGGCCACGCCAACACGTACGGTGACTTCGCCCGCAGGAGCCGCGTGTCCCTGCGGGACGACGGCCTGGTCGAGACCCCCCGCAACTCGCCGCCGCTCGTGAACGCCAGCCTGCCCCGCCAGGGGGCCTTCCTGCTGCACTTCGACGGGGAGTTCGCCACCACCGCCGAGCTGGTGAAGGGCACGCTCCTGGGTCGCAACTTCGGCTGGCTGCCCGAGGAGGCCGCGAGCGCGGCCCGCCACGTCGCGCGCGTCATCCGCGAGGACGACGGCAAGGGCGAGCTAGCCGCGCAGTTCGGAGGGCTGCCCTACCGGGCGCTGCTGGCCGGCACCGATCCGTCCATCCCGCCCGAGCTGTCGCTGCCCGAGGCGCTGCGGCTCGACGTCGCCCGCGCCGGCGACGCCGAAATCCTGGAGGCCGTGGCCCGCCTGACCGCGGCCTACGTCGAAGCGCTGGTCTTCTCCCAGGACGCACAGGGCTACTTCGACGGCTCGCCCTACGACCTCTTCCTCAGCCGCAATGGGCTGCCACAGGCGCCCGACCCAGACGAGTCCGACGCCGCCTACAGTCGCCGCTTGGCCGGCGAGCTCGACCGGCTCGAGCAGCCCCTCTTCGTGGGCGGTCGCGACGGGGCCTTTGGCCTGCACGACCAGCCCTATGCCTTCGGTCGCCGCGAGCTGGCAGGCCTGAAGCTCTTCCTGGCCCCAGGGACCGACAGCCGGCGCAGCGCGGGTAACTGCGCCGCCTGCCACCCGGCCCCGGCCTTCACCGACTTCCGCTTCCACAACACGGGCGGCAGTCAGGAGGAGTACGACGCGCTGCACGGCGAGGGTGCGTTCGCGGCCCTGGAGGTGCCCAGCCTGGCGCAGCGGCTCGCGAACCCGGAAGCCTGGCTGCCCGCCAGCCCGCGGCACCCGCGGGCCACGGGGCGCTTCCGCTCCACGGCCTCGCGCTCGCGTCCGGGCCACACCGACCTGGGACTGTGGAACGTCTACCTGAACCCCGACCTGCCCGGTCCCCAGGCGGCGCTCGAGCGGATCCTGGCGCCGGCCGCCCTGACGCCCGAGCAGGCCCTGCAGCGTACCCTGGGCCTGTTCAAGACGCCCGGCCTGAGGGACCTGGGCCACAGCGCCCCCTACCTCCATGCCGGCCGCATGGACACCCTCGAGGACGTGGTGCGTTTCTACGTCTCCTTCTCGCAAAAGGCGCGGCTCGGGAGGGTGCGCAACGCCGCACCGGAGCTGGCGCGCATCTTCCTCCTCTCGGACGAGGACTCGGCGAACCTGGTCGCCTTCCTGCGCGCGCTCAACGAGGACTACCAGTAGCGGAAGCGAGCCACGCGGCGGCCTCAGCGCGACGCTGCGGGCTCCGGCCGCTCGTGGCTGCGCTCCCTGACCCCGGGCGGGCAGCAGTTCCGCCCGCGCCAGAGCCGCTCGTAGGCATCCCACTCGGCCTCGTCCGTGGTCCACTCGGCGTAGAGCGCCACCCCCTCGAAGGTGCCGCCGCCGCCGACGCCCCGCAGCCCAGCCACCACGCCCAGCATCGCGTTCTCGGGCGTCTCCACGCCGCGGCGGTGCATCAGGCCCGTCTCGTCGTAGGTCGGCACGCCCATCAGCACCCGCGACCGGCTCCGGGAGCCGGCCAGCGTGCGCGTCAGGGAGGCCGCCGCCCAGCTGACGTAGCGCCGGAACAGGCCCGGCGTCGGCAGGCCCGTGTCGTAGGCCATCACCACCAGCTGGTCGGCCACGGACGCCACGCGCGCGTAGTAGTCCGGCGACCAGAGGAAGTTCGGCGCCAGCGGCAGGGCGAAGGGCCCGGGGCGCGTGGCCGAGACCGAGAGCACGTGCTCGCTGCCCACCGCCGTGCGCAGCGCGCGCAGCAGCGCCAGGAACTCCACGTTGCCGTCGTCCACGGGCTCGACGTTGACGTGGATGCCGTCGAAGCCCTCGTCGATCAGCCCGCGGCACTCCGCCACGATGCGCTGGCGTTGCGCCAGGTTGCCCAGGGCCAGCTGGCCGCGCAGCTGGCGGCGCCAGCCCAGCCGCAGCCCGCCCACCCACGGCAGCACCTTCATCCCGGGCGCCACGCGCCGGGCCGCTTCGAGAAAGGCCCGCATCTGCGGCCGGCTGTGGGGCGGCAGGCGCCCCTCGGCGTCGAAGGGGATGAGGTGCGGGAAGACGTAGCGCACACCGCGCCGCTCCAGCCCTGCCAGGAGCCGCTCGACCTCGGCCACGGGCAGCTCGCGCTCCAGCCAGCGGTGCTCCAGCCAGACCGCGTTGCGGTCCTGGTTGAATGGGTGCGGGGCCGTGTCCGGCGCGGGCGTCGAGCGCCACAGGTAGAGCGCGAGCAGCAGGCCCAGCCCCAGCAGCGCCAGCGCCACGAAGCCCGCCCGGCGCAGGAAGGCCCTCACGGGGAGGCCACCAGCAGCACCCAGGCCGCGGCCTGCTCGACCCCATGGGTCAGGCTGACGATGGCGGCCCGGGCCCCGAGCGCGGCCAGGCGCGCCGCGGCCGGCGCCGACAGGGCCAGGCCCG
>JBDIBD010000067.1:0-14426 GCA_039812725.1 Vicinamibacteria bacterium
CCATGGCCCACGCGGCCTTGCCCGCGGCGATCAGCACGACGCGGCCGCGCCCGACCTCGACCTGCGTGCCCGCCACGCGCAGCCTGCCGCCCCGGAGGGCGAGGTGGCGCGCCACGAGGGGACCGGGGTCGGCGGTGGCCAGGGCCGCCCGCAGGAGGCGCCAGGCGTCCTGGCGCAGGCCCCCCACCGGCCTCAGTGCCCCTGGCGGGGCTGCAGCTCCGAGAGGCGGGTCAGGGCGTCGAAGTGGGCCAGCAGCGTCTCGGCCACCACCGGGAACTCGTCCCGGCAGCAGACCCGGTCGAGGTCGCCGACGATGCGCTGCCAGGCGCGCTCGAGGGTGGCGCGGTTGCCGTCGTGCACGAAGCCGCCCGCCTCGAGGCACTCCAGGTGCCGGACGAACTCCTCACGGTAGAAATCGCTCAGGGCTCGCCGGCGGGCCGGGTCCACGTTGTCCTCCGTCTGTGCTGGTCGCGAGTGCGCGTACGTTCAAACGTACCGTCGCCTCCGGCCGCCTGTCAAGGCGCGCTGCCCAGCTCCAGGTGCGCCACGGCGTTGAGGTCCCAGCCGGCCCGCAGGCCGCGCAGGAGCGAGACGTGGCCGGCCGCCCCGATCATGGCGGCGTTGTCGGTGCACAGCTCCGGCGGCGGCACGAAGAGGGGCAGTCCCAGGCGCGCCGCCAGGGCCTGCGCGTCGCGGCGCAGGCGCGAGTTGGCCGCCACGCCGCCGGTCACCAGGAGGCTGCGCGGGCGGCGCTCGCGGGCCAGCTGCTCGACGCGGCCCAGCAGCATCTGCACCACCGCCCGTTGGAACGAGGCCAGCAGGTCGCGCCCCTCGCGCGTGATCGCCTGCGGCCCGTCCACGGGCTGCAGGCCCGTCTTGCGCATGTGCAGCAGGACGGCCGTCTTGACGCCGCTGAAGGAGTAGTCGGGGCGGCCGCTCTTGATGCGCGGCGCGGTGAACTCGACCGCGCGGTCGTCGCCCGACTGCGCCAGCCGGTCGATCACCGGCCCGCCCGGGTAGCCCAGGCCCATCAGCTTGGCCACCTTGTCGTAGGCCTCGCCGGCGGCGTCGTCGCGGGTGCGTCCGAGCAGCCGGTAGACGCCCGGCTCGGAGACCTCGTAGAGGTGCGAGTGCCCTCCCGAGACCACCAGCGCCAGGGCCGGCAGCGGCACCTCGCCCGGCGCGGCCAGGAAGGGGGCCTGGATGTGGCCGGCGATGTGGTGCACGGGCACCAGCGGCTTCCCCAGCGCGAAGGCGATGCCCTTGGCGGCCTGCAGCCCGACCAGCAGCGAGCCGATCAGCCCGGGGCCGTAGGTCGCCGCCACCGCGTCGAGCTGGCCGAAGCCCGTGCCGGCCTCCTGCATCGCCTGGCGGATGACCGGGGCCACGTTCTCGAGGTGGTGGCGCGAGGCCAGCTCGGGGACCACGCCGCCGTACGGGGCGTGCAGCGCCACCTGCGACGAGACCACGCTCGAGAGCACGCGCCGGCCGTCTTCCAGCACGGCCGCGGCCGTCTCGTCGCAGGAGGTCTCGATGGCCAGCAGGCGCATGGGCGCGGCGAGTCTACACTGGCGGCGCGGGGGCCGAGCGCGCGCGCCGGCGCTCGGCCAGGAGCGCCAGCGCCAGGTAGGCCGCCGCCAGGGCCCACAAGAGGGCCAGCTCGAAACGCACGTGGCGCAGGCTCGCGCCCATGCCGGCGAGGCGCAGGAAGCCCGCGATCCCGGCGGTGCTGGGCAGCAGCAGCGACAGGGTCCGCAGCCAGCCCGGCAGGGCCTCGGCGGGCCAGGCGAAGCCCGCCAGGAACACCGACGGCAGCGAGGTGAAGAGCAGCACTTGCAGGGCGGTCTCGCGCCGCCGGAAGAGGGCGGCCAGCGCCAGGGCCAGGAAGGTGCACGCCAGCAGGAACGGCAGGGCGAAGGCCGCCAGGTCGAACAGCCGGCTGCGCTCCGGGAAGCCGAAGATCCGGTAGACGACGAAGAACGTGAAGGCGGCCCAACAGCCGTGCAGGCCCACGTAGAAGAGCGCCCGGCCCAGCAGCCGCGGGAGCGCCGGACCGGCGCCCGCGTGGGGATCCGCGGCCAGCCCCTCGGCCGAGGTGCCGCCCAGCAGACCGATCCCGATCAGCAGCGTCTGCTGGAGGATCAGCACGAGCACGGCCGGCACCACGTAGCTGGCGTAGCCCTCGCTCGGGTTGAACAGCGGCCGCGCGACGAACGGCAGGGGCTCGCGCCAGGCGCGCGCGGCCCCCTCCGGCCGGCCGCGGGCCTCCAGCCGGCGGATCTCGACGCCGGCCGAGAGCGTGCCGACCGCCTCGAGGAAGCCCGTGGCCACCTGCCGGTAGACGAGGAAGTAGCTGGCGTCGGCGAAGACCCCCACCCGGGCCCGCTCGCCCGACCGGACCGTGCGTTCGAAGCCGCGCGGGATCACGAGCACGCCCCCGACCCGGCCCGCGGCCACCTGCCCGCGGGCCTCGGGCAGCGTGGCGGGCCGCTCCGCCACGCGCAGCAGGGGGTGGGCGTCGGCCAGGCGCGTCAGCTGCCGCGACAGCCCGCTGCCGTCGTGGTCCACGACCGCCACCGGGACCTCCCGCAGCACCTGCGGCAGGTAGGGGATCGGATAGAAGAACGAGTACAGCACGACGGCGCCGGCCAGCACGAGCAGCGCGCCCGGGTCGCGCCACACGCGACCCGCCTCGCTGGCCGTGGCGCGCCAGAGGGCCCTCACAGCCGGCCCCAGAAGGAAGCGTCGCCGGCCACGCGCCGCAGCCGCCGCCAGGCCAGGGCCGGCGCCAGCAGCGTGAAGGTGAGCAGGCTGGCCAGGGCGGTGGCCGAGGCGGCCAGCGGCGCGCCCTTCATGGCCTGCCCCACCAGCAGCTCGAGGTAGTGCGTCAGGGGCAGCAGCGCGCCCCACCAGCGGCCGAAGGCCGGCATCGCGTCGCGCGGGAAGGTGATGCCGGCGTAGGCGAAGGCCGGCGAGGCCAGGAAGGCGGCCGCGCTCGTGGCGAAGCGCAGGTTGGCGAAGAGAGCCACCAGCAGGACGCCGATGGCCTGGTAGGCCAGCACGAACAGCAGCGTGCCCGCCGCGACCGCCGGCAGGCTGCCGCGCAGCGGCACCCCGACCACGCCGAACAGCAGCGCCATGGCAGCCCCGGCGACCAGCAGGAAAGCCAGCGTGGCGGGCAGCAGCTTGCCGAAGAGGGCGCGCGCCAGCGAGCCCCCGGCGCACGCCAGCCACTCCGCGGCGGTCCCCTCGCGCAGCTCGGAGCCCACCGAGTTGACCGCCGCCAGCAGCACGAAGACGTGCAGCAGGGTCGGGAACAGGGCCACGAAGATGTAGGCGACGTAGTCGAGCTGCGGGTTGAAGAGGGCGTGCAGGTCGGCGCGCACCGGCTCGACGCGCGCGGCCGCGCTCTCGGCCGTCTCGCCGGCGGACCGCAGGCGCCGCAGCTCCAGGCCGGCCGAGAGCGTTGCGGTGGCGGCCTGCAGGTCGCGCCGCACCAGGCTGGCCGGCACCAGCAGCTGGGCGTTGGTGTACGCCATCACCGGCGCGGCCCGGCCGCGCTTCACGTCGCGCTCGAGGCCCGAGGGCAGCTGCACCCAGGCGTAGACCCGGCCCGACAGCACCAGCTCCCGCGCCGCGTCCGGGTCGGGCGGGCGGGCGGCCACGCGCACGGTGGGCGTGGCGTCGATCATGCGAGTCAGCTGGCGCGAGAGGCGCGAGTGGTCCTGGTCCACGACCGCCACCGGCAGGTCGCGCGGCAGGCCGGCCGAGAAGATGGCGTAGGTCAGCGCGAGGGCGAGGGCCGGCAGCGCCAGCAGCAGCAGGGGCTCGAGGGGCCGCCGTGCGATGCGCCGTAGCTCGCGCGCCAGGACCGCCCGCACGCGCCCCCCTCCCTAGCGCCCGCCCCGCGCGGACCAGTCCACCAGCGCGCTCATCCCCGGCCGCAGGCCGTCCACGGGCTGGAGCGGCCGCGCGCGCACCTCGAAGGTCTTCAGGTCGAAGCCACCCGAGGCGCTGGTGGAGCGCCAGGTGGCGAAGTCGGCCAGCGGCGAGATGGCGCTCACGGCCAGCTCGACCTCGCGGCCCAGGGCCGGCACGCGCGCGGTCAGGCGCTGGCCGACCTTCAGCCCGGCCAGGCGGTCCTCGCGCAGGTTGAAGACCACCCAGGCGTCGCGCAGGTCGACCAGGCTCACGACCGGGTAGCCGGGCGCGGCCAGCTCGCCGGGCTCGACGTTCCTGGCCGAGACCTCGCCGTCGCGTGGTGCCCGCAGCGTGGTCTCGCCCAGCCAGGCCTCGACCTCGGACACGGCGCCCTCGGCCTGCCGCACGACCGCGCGGGCCGCGGCCTTGTCCTCGCTGCGGGCCCCGGCCTGGGCCATGTCCCAGGTCGCCTGGGCCGCGTCGGCCGCGGCGCGGGCGGCCTTCCAGTTGGCCTCGGCCTCGTCGAGCCGCTCGGCCGCGACGACGCCGTCGCGCTGCAGGCGCTCGAGCCGCTCCCAGGTGGTGCGGGCCAGGCCGGCCGCGGCCTCGGCCCGGCGCCAGTTGTTCTCGGCCGCGCGCAGCTCCTCCTCGCGCGCGCCGTGGTCGGCCTTCTGGCTCTGGGCCGAGGCGGCGGCGCGCGCGGCCGCGGCCTGGTCGAGCCTGGCCTGCACCTCGGGGCTCTCGAGGCGCGCCACCGGGTCGCCCTTCTTGACCGCCTGGCCCAGCTCCACCAGGACCTCGGCCACGCGTCCAGGGAGCTTGGAGGAGACGTCCACCTGGGCGGCCTCGACCTCGCCCTGCACCAGGTCCGGCTGGCGGCAGGCCCCCAGCGCCAGCGCCCCCGACAGGAGCACGGCCGCGCGCGCGTCTCTCATGGCAGGACCTCGCTCGCGCCCGCGCGCGCCCTCAGCTCCTCGAACCTGTGCCCCTGGCCGCTGGCCTCCAGCAGCTCGGCCAGCGCGTTGTCGAAGGCGTAGGCCGCCGCAAGCCGCTCCAGGCGCGCGCGGGCCTGCGCCAGCCGTGCGTCGACCACCTCGAGCGAGGTGGCCAGGCCCTCCTCGAAGGCCCGCGCCCGGGCGCGCAGGTTCTCGTCGGCCAGCGCGCGGGTGGCCTCGAGCGCCAGGAACTGGTCGCGGGCCTTCTCGGCCTCGCGGTACTGCCGCTCGACCAGCGTCGCCAGGTCCCGGCGCGCCTTGCGCTCGAGCAGGTCCACGCGCTCCTGCTGGGCACGCGCCGCGGCCACCTTCCTCGACCGGCTGCCGCCGTCGAACAGCTCGAAGCGGGCGCCCATGCCGGCCAGCCACTCGGGCTCGATCGGCGAGAGGTCGGTCTTGCGCAGCTCGTACAGGCCGTAGGCGAAGACCTCGGGGAACCAGGCCGCCTTCTGCGCCGCGGCGGCCTGGCTGGCCAGGTCCTTCTGCGCCGCCAGGCGCTCCAGGCCCGGGTGGCCCGCCAGGGCCTCGGCCTGGAAGCGCTCGAGCGGCTCGAGCTGCGCCAGGACGAAGAGCGGCGTGGCCGGGTCGCCCAGGAGCTCGTCGGCGGCGAGCACGTTCGCCAGCGCGGCGCGGGCGATGGCCACGTCGGCGGCGGCGCGCTTGAGCTGGCGCCCGGCCTCGGCCCGGGCCACCTCCGCGTTCAGGCGCTCGACCTTCGCGATCAGGCCCTCCTCCTCGAGCCGCCGGGCGTCGCGCAGGTGCTGCTCCAGGCCGGCCAGCACGTCCGCCCGCACGGCCTGCTCCGCCAGGGCCAGGCGCAGGCCGAAGTAGGCCTTCACCAGCGCACGCAGCACGCCCTCCTCGACCTGGCGGGCCTGGGCGCCGGCGTCCTTCACGCGCGCCTCGGCCGCCCGGTTGGCGGCCCGGACGCGCCCGCCGGTGAAGAGCGGCCAGCGGGCCGTGAGGGGCAGTCGCAGCATGTCCTGCTTGAAGAGCGTCTCTTCGAAGGGGGGCACCAGCCGCGAAGGCACCTGTGGGTGCAGCGTCAGGATCACGTCTCGGATCGGGTCGAGGTCGAGCAGGATCTCGTCGCCCAGGTGCGTGTAGAGCGGGTCGAAGGAGACGCTCGGCCAGTACAGCCCGCGCGCCGCGCGCCGCTCCTCCCGGCGCTGGGCCTCCTCGCTGCGGGCCGCCAGGATCGACTCGTTGCCGGCCCGGGCGCGGTCGAGGGCCTCGGCGAAACCCAGCGGCGGAACGACGGGCGGCGGCACGGTCTGGAGCAGGAGGACGAGCAGGGGGACGGGCACGGCGGGCATGGGCGCTCCTCGAACTTATAGAAGTATAAGTCTAGCCGGCCTCCCGGTCAACGGGGCGGCGCAGCAGCCCCTGGAGCAACAGGTCCACCACCACGTCGGCGTAGCTCTCGACCGTGGCGGGCCGCGAGGCGTCGAGGCCGAAGGCCCGCCGGGCGGCCAGCGGCTCCGCGAACAGGGCCGTGGCCGCTCCGACCATGGCGAAGTAGGCCAGGCGCGGGTCGAGCTCGCGCAGCACGCCCTCCTCGACGCCGGCCCTGACCTCGCGCGCGAAGAAGCGCAGCCAGCGCTGAAGCCAGCGCCGGTAGAGCCCCTCGAAGGCCTGGCCGCCGCCGCTGCTCTCGGTGCGGATCAGCCGCGAGAGCTCGGGTCGGGCGCCGCTGAAGCGCACCACGGCCCGGATGAGCGCCCGCAGGCGCTGCTCGCGGGGGACGGGCCCGAGCGCGCGCAGGCCGGCCCGCACCTCGCGTTGCAGGTCGCCGAAGAGGGCCTCGAGCACCGCCTCCCACAGGCCCTGCTTGGATCCGAAGTGGTGGTGCACCAGGGGCTGCGTGACGCCCGCCCGGCGGGCGATGCCGGCCGTGCTGGCGCCGTCGTAGCCGTGGTCGGCGAACTCGCGCGTGGCCGCGCGCAGGATCTCGGTGCGTCCCGCTGCGGCCGGAGCTTTGCGGCGGGGCGCGGCGGCCGTCCGGGGCGACCGGGAGCTCAAGGCCGCGCGAACAGCGCGGCCAGGCTCTCGTCGTAGGGGGCCCGCGCCACGCCGGCCTCGGTCACGATGGCCGTGACGTAGCGGGCCGGGGTCACGTCGAAGGCGGGGTTGCGCACCTCGACGCCGGGCGGGGCCAGGCGCCGGCCGCCGTGGTGCGTGACCTCGTCGGCCGAGCGCTCCTCGATCGGGATCTCGGCCCCGCTCGGGGTCTTGAGGTCGACGGTCGAGAGCGGCGCCGCCACGTAGAAGGGCAGGCCGTTCTCGCGCGCCAGCACGGCCACCGAGTAGGTGCCGATCTTGTTGGCCACGTCGCCGTTGCGGGCGATGCGGTCGGCCCCCACCACGACGGCGTCGACCTCGCCGCGCGCCATCATGTGCCCGGCCATGTTGTCGGCGATGAGCGTGACCGGGATGCCGTCGTGCATCAGCTCCCAGGCGGTCAGGCGCGCGCCCTGCAGGTAGGGCCGGGTCTCGTCGGCCAGCACGCGCCGGACCTTGCCCAGGCGCGCGGCCGAGCGGATCACGCCCAGGGCGGTGCCGTAGCCGGCCGTGGCCAGGGCGCCGGCGTTGCAGTGCGTCAGCACGCGCGCGTCCCGGGGCAGCAGCTCGGCGCCCAGGTCGCCCATGCGCCGGCAGGCGGCCACGTCCTCGGCGTGCATCGCCAGGGCCTCCTGCAGCAGCCCGTCGCGCACGGCGGCGGGACCCGCCGGCAGCAGCCGGGCGAAGGCGGCCTTCATGCGCTCGATGGCCCAGAACAGGTTGACCGCGGTCGGCCGCGTGGCCGCCAGCAGCGCGCACAACCCCTCGAACTCGGCCTGGAGGGCCGGCCCCTCGGCGCTCGTGCGGCGCGCCCCCAGGGCCAGGCCGAGGGCCGCCGTCACGCCGATGGCCGGCGCGCCGCGCACCACCATGTCGCGAATGGCGTCGGCCACCTCGCCGGCCGTGCGGCAGTGGACGTAGACCTCCTCGGCCGGCAGCCGCCGCTGGTCGATCAGCACGACGGCCTCGTCACGCCACGTCACGGTCTCGACCACGTCGCCTCCAGTGGGCCGATGCTAGCGCGGTTCGTGGCCGAGACCGGACGGGCCGGCTCAGGCCTGGCGCCAGCTCTGCAGGATCATCATGTAGTTGCCGCGCTCGTAGGCGGCCGGGTCGGGGCTGTTGCGCAGGCTCATCGAGCCGCACATCTGGGCGAGCGACTCGTACTCGTGCTCGACCAGCCAGCGCTCCAGCTCCTCCCGCATGGGCTTCAGGTAGCCGGGGCCGTGCTTCAGCAGGGCCGAGACCACCTGCACGGCGTGCGCCCCGGCCATGACGGCCTTGACCGCGTCCAGGTGCGTGTGCACCCCGCCGCTGACCGCCAGCGCGGGCCGCACGCGGCCGGACAGGATCGCCAGCCAGCGCAGACGCAGGGGCAGCTCGGCCGAGGTCGAGAGCACCAGGCTGCGCACCGTCTGCAGCTCGTCCACGTCGATGTCGGGCTGGTAGAAGCGGTTGAACAGCACCAGCCCGTCGGCGCAGGCCTCCTCGAGGCGCTTGGCGAAGTGCGCCACCGACGTGTAGAAGGGCGAGAGCTTGACCGCCACCGGGATCTTCACCGCGCCCTTGATCGAGCGCACCATGCCCAGCACGCGCTTCTCGAGGGTCGGGGCGTCCTCCTCCGTGTCGGTGTTGATGGCGTAGACGTTGAGCTCCAGGGCGTCGGCCCCGGCCTGCTCCATGAGCGCGGCGTAGCGCAGCCAGCCGCCCAGGCTGGTGCCGTTGAGCGAGGCGATCACGGGCACCTTGACGGCCGCCTTGACCTTGCGCAGGTGCTCCAGGTACTCGTCGGGCCCCAGCACGAAGCCGTCGGGGCTGGGGAAGTAGGACAGGGCCTCGGCGAAGGACTCGCCGTGGGAGTCGGTGTGCAGGAAGCTCGACATCTGCTCGCGCGCGATCTGCTCCTCGAACAGCGAGCGCAGCACGATGGCGGCGGCGCCGGCGTCCTCCAGCCGGCGCACGCCGTCGAGGTCGTCGGCCAGGGGGCAGGCGCCCGGCATCAGGGGGTGGGCCAGCTTCAGGCCCAGGTAGGTCGTGCTGAGGTCCATGGCCTTACTCCTTGGCGCCCTTGGCGCCGGCGCCCGCGGGCTGCGCCGCCTCGGGGTGGTCGGGAATGGTGACGGCGGCCAGCTGGCGATAGAGCGCGTCGCGCTGCAGGGCGTTGCGCTCGGCGGCCGTCATGAGCTCCTGGAAGCGCTTCGGATCGATCTTCTCGACCATGCGGAAGCGCGTCTCGTTGCGCATGTAGTCGCGTGCCGAGCCCTTGGGCAGCCCCGAGTCCATCGAGAGCGGCGGCAGCCCCTGGGCCACGCGCCGCGGGTCGTAGCGGTACATCGGCCAGATGCCGCTGCCCACCGCCAGCTTCTGCTGCTCGGCGCCCAGGGCCATGTCGTAGCCGTGCGCGATGCAGTGGCTGTAGGCGATCAGCAGCGAGGGGCCGTGCCACGACTCGGCCTCCAGGAAGGCGCTCACGGTCTGGGCGTCCTTGGCCCCCATGGCCAGCTGGGCCACGTAGACGTGGCGGTAGCCCATGGCCATCAGGCCCAGGTCCTTCTTGCCGACCTCCTTGCCCGAGGCCGCGAACTTGGCCGCCGCGCCCAGCGGGGTGGCCTTCGACTGCTGGCCGCCGGTGTTGGAGTAGACCTCGGTGTCGAGCACCAGCACGTTGACGTCGTAGGGCAGCGAGAGCACGTGGTCGAGGCCGCCGAAGCCGATGTCGTAGGCCCAGCCGTCGCCGCCCACGATCCAGACGCTCTTGCGCACCAGGTAGTCGGCCAGGCCGAGGAGCCGGGCCGCCTCGGGACCTTTCAGCCTGAGGAGCTTCTGCTGCAGGGCCTTGACCCGCTCGCGCTGGGCGGCGATGCCCTTTTCGTCGTGCTGCTCGGCCTTCAGCAGCTCGCCGGCCAGGTTGTCGCCCAGCTGGCCCGAGAGGGCCTCGACCAGGTGGCGCGACTGGCGCGTGTTGGCGTCCACGGCCAGGCGCAGGCCCAGGCCGAACTCGGCGTTGTCCTCGAACAGCGAGTTGGACCAGGCCGGGCCGCGCCCGTCGCGGTTCTTCGTGTAGGGCGTGGTGGGCAGGTTGCCGCCGTAGATCGAGGAGCAGCCGGTGGCGTTGGCCACGATCAGCCGGTCGCCGAAGAGCTGGGTCAGCAGCTTGATGTAGGGCGTCTCGCCGCAGCCCGAGCAGGCCCCCGAGTACTCGAACAGCGGCTCGAGGAACTGCGAGTTCTTGAGGTCGAGCTTGAGCTCCGCGCGCGGTGGCTCGGGCAGCTTGAGGAAGAAGTCGTAGTTGGCCGCCTCCTTCTCGCGCAGCGGGGCCTGGGCCACCATGTCGATGGCCTTGTGCTTGGGCTGGGCCTTGTCCTTGGCCGGGCAGACCTGCACGCACAGGCTGCAGCCGGTGCAGTCCTCGGGGGCCACCTGGATGGTGTACTTCAGGCCCTTCATGTCGTTCGACTTGAAGTCCACCGCCACGAACGTGTCCGGGGCCCCCTTGAGGGCCTCGGGCGGGTAGATCGCGGCCCGGATCGCCGCGTGCGGGCAGATGGCCGCACACTTGTTGCACTGGATGCAGATCTTGGGGTCCCAGGCCGGGATCTCGGCCGCGATGTTGCGCTTCTCCCACTGGCTCGTGGCCGTGGGCCAGGTGCCGTCGACCGGGAAGGCCGAGACCGGCAGCAGGTCGCCCTTGCCCTCGAGCATCAGGGCCGTGACACGCTGCACGAAGTCGGGCGCGGCCTTGGGGACGATCGGGGGCCGCGGGCGCTCGCTGGTGCGCTTCCCGGGCAGCGTGACCTGGTGGAGGTTCTGCAGGGTCTCGTCGATGGCGGCGTGGTTGCGCCGCACCACCTCGTCGCCCTTCTTGCCGTAGGTCTTCTTGACCGCCTCCTTGATCTTGGCGATGGCCTCCTCGCGCGGCAGCACGCCGGCCAGGGCGAAGAAGCAGGTCTGCATGATCGAGTTGATGCGCCCGCCCATGCCGGTGCTACGGGCCACGGCCGCCGCGTCGATGGCGTAGACCTTGAGCTTCTTCTCCAGGATCTCCTGCTGGGCCTCGCGCGGCAGCTGGTCGAAGACCTCCTCGGGCTTGCAGGGGGCGTTGATCAGCAGCGTGGAGCCCGGCTCCGCGTAGGCCAGCATGTCGTAGCGCTCGAAGAAGACGAACTGGTGGCAGGCCACGAAGTTGGCCTTGCGCACCAGATAGGTCGAGCGGATCGGGCGCGGGCCGAAGCGCAGGTGCGAGATGGTCACGGCGCCCGACTTCTTGGAGTCGTAGACGAAGTAGCCCTGGGCGTAGAGATCGGTCTCGTCGATGATGATCTTGATCGAGTTCTTGTTGGCGCCCACCGTGCCGTCGGCGCCCAGTCCGAAGAAGACCGACTGCACCACGTCCTCGGGCTCGATGTCGAAGCTGTCGTCGACCGGCAGCGACAGGCCCGTGACGTCGTCGTTGATGCCGACCGTGAAGTGGTTGCGGGGCTTCGGGGCCGAGAGGTTGTCGAACACCGCCTTGACGTGGGCCGGGTTGAACTCCTTCGACGAGAGCCCGTAGCGGCCGCCCACCACCAGCGGCTCCTGGGCGAAGGGCAGGCTGCCCTCGGCGCGCGCCTCGGCCAGGGCCGTGACCACGTCGAGGTAGAGCGGCTCGCCCAGCGCACCGGGCTCCTTGGTGCGGTCCAGGACGCTCAGGCGCTTGACCGTCTTCGGCAGCGCGGCCAGCAGGTGCTTGGGGGAGAAGGGCCGGTAGAGCCGCACACGCAGCAGGCCGACCTTCTCGCCCCGGGCCGTCATCCAGTCCACGGTCTCGTGCACGGCCTCGGCGCCCGAGCCCATCAGCACGATCACGCGCTCGGCCTCGGGGTGGCCGTGGTAGTCGAACAGCCCGTACTTGCGGCCGGTCAGGGCGCCGAAGCGCTGCATGGCCTCTTCGACCGCGGCCGGGCAGGCGGCGTAGAAGGGGTTGCAGGCCTCGCGTGCCTGGAAGAAGGCGTCGGGGTTCTGGGCCGTGCCGCGCAGCACCGGGCGCTCGGGGTTGAGCCCGCGCTCGCGGTGGGCCTTGATGGCCTCCGGGTCGAGCATGTGCAGCAGGTCCGCGTCGGTCAGCTCCTCGGCCGGCGAGATCTCGTGGGAGGTGCGGAAGCCGTCGAAGAAGTGCAGGAAGGGAATCCGGCACTTCAGCGTGGCGGCGTGGGCCACGGCGGCCAGGTCGTGGGCCTCCTGCACCGAGCCCGAGGCCAGCAGGGCGAAGCCGGTCTGGCGGCAGGCCATCACGTCGGAGTGGTCGCCGAAGATCGAGAGCGCGTGGGTGGCCACGGTGCGGGCCGCCACGTGCATCGTGTAGGCCGTCAGCTCGCCGGCGATCTTGTACATGTTGGGGATCATCAGCAGCAGGCCCTGCGACGCCGTGAAGGTCGTCGACAAGGCGCCGCCCTGCAGCGCGCCGTGGACCGCGCCGGCGGCGCCGCCCTCGGACTGCATCTCGATGACCGCCGGGACCTGGCCCCAGACGTTCTTCTGTCCGGCCGCCGACCACTCGTCGGCGAACTCGCCCATGTTGGACGAAGGGGTGATGGGGTAGATCGCGATGACTTCGCTGACCCGGTGGGCGACCGAGGCCGCAGCCTCGTTCCCGTCCAGGGGCAGCCGACGGCGTGCACTCATGGCAGTTCCTCCCACGGCAGGACTTGCACGAACGGGACCAGCTGGGGGTCGAGCAAGGCAAGCACTTGGACGGCCCCGCGACGCAATGTTTGCACGAAGTGGCCCCGTTCGTGAGCAAATTGCGCGTTGCGGGGCTTGCCCGGAAGTGCTTGACAGGCTTCGCGCGGCGGCGCGAGAGTGCGGGCATGACCCTCCCCCCGCGCGAGCGCGAGCCCATCGACCGCGACGACCTGGGCTTCTTCCAGGCCGGCCCGCGGCTCTCGAACACCTTCGACGCCGACCCGGCCCTCTCGGAGCGCCTCGAGCGGCTCGTGCCCGGGGAGCTGGCCGAGCGGCTGAGGCCGGCCTGGCAGGCGTTGGGCGAGGCCGCTGCCGGACCGCTGTTGGAGCTGGCCCAAAAGGCCGAGGCCGAGCCGCCGCGCCACGTCCCCTACGACGCCTGGGGCCGGCGGATCGACGAGGTGCGCTGCTCGCCGGCCTGGTCCGAGCTGCACGCCCAGGCCGCCCACTGGGGGCTGACGGCCATCCCGTACGAGGGGCGCCTGGGCCCCTACGCGCGCCTGCACCAGTTCGCGCTGCTGCTGCTCTACGCGCCGAGCTCCGCCATCTACTCCTGCCCGCTGGCCATGACCGACGGCGCCGCGCGCACGCTGCTCGAGCACGCCGACGACCCGCTCAAGCAGCGCATCGTGCCGCGCCTCACCAGCCGCGACCCGCGCCAGCTCTGGACCAGCGGCCAGTGGATGACCGAGCGCACCGGCGGCAGCGACGTCTCCGAGAGCGAGACGGTGGCGGTGCTGCAGCCCGACGGCAGCTTCGAGCTGCACGGCTGCAAGTGGTTCACCTCGTCGGTCAACAGCGAGGTGGCCCTGACCCTGGCGCGCACCGAGCAGGCCGAGGGCGGCTCGGCCGGCTTGTCCCTGTTCCTGGTCGAGGTGCGCCGCCCCGACGGCAGCCTCAACGGCCTGCGCGTGCGCCGCCTCAAGGACAAGCTCGGCACGCGCGCCCTGCCCACGGCGGAGCTGACCCTGGAGGGCTGCCTGGCCGAGCCGGTCGGGGCGCTGGGCCACGGCGTGCGCAAGATCACGCCGCTGCTCAACCTGACCCGCCTGCACAACTCGGTCAACGCCTGCGGCTTCATGGCGCGCCTGCTGCAGCTGCAGCGCGACTGGGCCTCGCGCCGCCAGGCCTTCGGGCGGCGGCTGCGCGACCTGCCGCTGCACCGCGAGACCCTGGCCGACCTGCAGGTCGAGTACGAGGCGGCGCTGTCGCTGACCCTCGACGCGGCCCGCCTGCTGGGGCGCCAGGAGTCGGGCGAGGCCTCGCGCGCCGAGCGCCTGCTGCTGCGGCTCTTGACGCCGCTGTGCAAGCTGCTGACCGGCAAGCAGGCCGTGGCCGTGGCCAGCGAGTCCCTGGAGGCCTTCGGCGGGCCCGGCTACGTGGAGGACAGCGGCCTGCCGGTCTACCTGCGCGACGCCCAGGTGCTGCCGATCTGGGAGGGGACCACCAACGTGCTCAGCCTGGACGCGCTGCGGGCCCTGACCAGGGACGGCGCCCTGCAGGTCTTCCTGGAGTCGGGCTACGTGCGCACCGAGTCGCTCTCGCGCGGGCCGCTGGTGGAGCAGTCGCGCCGGCTCGAGCGGCACCTCCAGGAGGTCGAGCACGGCCTGCCCGCGCTGCTGGGCGCCGGCCCGGAGGTGGCCCAGGCCGCCGGGCGGCGCCTGGCCCTCAAGCTGGCCGGCGTGGCGGCGGGCCTGGCGCTGCTGGCGCAGGGCGAGTGGGCGCTGG
>JBDIBD010000068.1:0-14213 GCA_039812725.1 Vicinamibacteria bacterium
GCCTGCAGGGCCGGGCCCGGGTCGCGCTGGCCCAGCAGGGCCGGCACGGCGGCCACGCGCAGCGAGCCGCCGCCGAAGGGCTCGACGTCGAAGCCCAGCTCGCGCAGCGGCTCGAGCTGCGCCTCCAGCACGGCCAGCAGGGCCGGCGGCAGCGACACCACGGCCGGCGAGAGCAGCAGCTGTGACTCGGCGCTGCGGGCGGCCAGACGGGCCTGCAGGCGCTCGAAGCGCGAGCGCTCGTGAGCCGTGTGCTGGTCGACCAGGATCAGGTCCTCGCCGTCGCTGGCCACGATGTACGTGTGGCGGTGCTGGCCGAGCACGGTCGGCGCGCCGGCCGGGAACAGCGCGGTGGGCGCGAGCCCGGCCTGCGGGTCGGCCGAAGCCGCCCCGCTGCCGTCGACCCGGATCGCGGGAGCGCCGGGGCTCCACAGCCCGGGCCCGGGCGGCTCCGTGCCGGCGCGCTCCAGGTAGCGCTCGACGGCCTCGCTCACCCGGCCCGCCCCGCGCAGGTCGCCGGGCACCGGGGCGGCCTCGCGCGCCGCCGCCGAGAGGGCCTCGGCCACCGCCCGCTCCACCGCCACCCAGACCGTGCGCGCGTCGGCGAAGCGCACCTCGGCCTTGGCCGGGTGCACGTTGACGTCGACCAGGTGCAGCGGCAGCTCGACGAACAGGAAGGCCTCGTAGGGACGGTCGCGCGCGCCGGCCGCCGCGTAACCCTGGGCCACGGCCTTCGCCAGGGCCCGGTCGCGCACGGCACGGCCGTTGACGAACAGCCGCAGGGACGGGCGCGAGGGGCCCTGCGCCCCGGCCTTCGAGACGAAGCCGCGCACGCGGGCCCACTCCTGACCGCCCTCGACCGGGGCCAGCGTCTCGAGCAGCTCGCCGCCGAAGAGCTGGTAGAGCCGCGCCGCCAGCCCCTCGGCCGGGGGCGCCTCGACCAGCGTGCGGCCGGAGGAGCGCAAGCTGAAGCCCACGCCGGGGCGCGCCAGGGCCAAGAGCGTGACGGCCTCGGCCACGTGGCCGGCCTCGGTCGAGTCGGCCTTGAGGAACTTGCGCCGGGCCGGCACGGCCCCGAACAGGTCGCGCACCTCGACGGTGGTGCCGCGCGGGTGGCCGGCGTCGCGCACGTGCAGCCGCCGCCCGAAGCGCACCTCGATTTCGGTGCCCGCCGGGCTCCCCTCCTCGCGCGTGCGCAGCAGCAGCTGCGAGACCGAGGCGATCGAGGGCAGGGCCTCGCCGCGGAAGCCCCCGGTGGCGATGGCCGAGAGGTCCTCGAGCGTGCGCAGCTTGGAGGTGGCGTGGCGCTCCAGGGCCAGCTCGGCGTCCGCGCGGCCCATGCCGTGGCCGTCGTCGCGCACCCGCACCAGCGACTTGCCGCCGGCCTCGATCTCGACCTGCACCTTGCCGGCCCCGGCGTCGAGGGCGTTCTCGACCAGCTCCTTGACCACGGAGGCCGGGCGCTCGACCACCTCGCCGGCGGCGATCTTGTTGACCAGGTCCTCGTCGAGCCGGCGGACGCGCTCGCTCACGCGGGGCTCAGATCCAGCGGTTGCGCTTGAAGAGCCACACCAGCCCCCCGGCCACGCAGGCCATGAAGGCCAGGATGGCGAAGTAGCCGTAGCGCCACTGCAGCTCGGGCATGTGCTGGAAGTTCATGCCGTAGACGCCGGTGATGACCGTCAGCGCGGCGAAGATGGCGCTGATCACGGTCAGGCGCTTCATGGTCTCGTTGAGGCGGTTGTTGACCGTGCTCAGGTAGGCGTCGAGGGTCCCCTGGAGCATGTCCTGGTGGCCGAAGGAGGACTCCACGATGCGGTAGAGGTTGTCGTAGACGTCGCGGAAGTAGAGCGCGGCCTTGGGGCTGACGGTCTTGAACTCGCCGCGCGCCAGGCGGTGGACGATCTCGCGCTCGGGCATGCAGATGCGCCGCAGGTGCATGACGTCGCGCTTGAGCGCGAAGATCCGGTCGAGGGTCTCGCGCGTGGCGTGCTCGAAGACCTCGATGTGCAGGAGCTGGATCTTGTCCTCCAGGGCGTCGAGGGCCGGGAAGTAGCGCTCGAACATCTGGTCGAGGATCTGGTGCAGCAGGAAGTCGACGCCGCGCGGCAGGCTGGCGGCCACCCCCTTGGCGCACAGCTCGCGGGCCGCCCGCACCGAGCGCATCTCGCCGCCGTGCAGCGTGACCAGGTAGTTGGGCCCCAGGAAGACGTTGAGGGGCCGGGTCACGAACTCGCCCCCGGGCGCGTCGAAGAGCATGCCGTGCAGGACCAGGAACAAGTAGTCGTCGTAGTCGTCGGCCTTGGGGTGCGAGACCTCCGTGACGGCGTCCTCGATCGCCAGCGGGTGGAAGTGGAAGACCGTCTCCAGCACCTGGGCCTCTTCGGGCGTGGCGTCCTCGAGGTCGACCCAGTGCAGCGTGTCCGGCTGGCGGAGCGCCTCCGCGGTCAACGGCAGGCCCTGCTCGATGCGCCCGTCGGCCTGGCGGAAGTAGGTCAGCACCGGCGCCGCTTCCCGGCCCGGCCGTTCACGGGGGTCATGGCGTGGGGATCATAGCGCGGCCGTCGGGCGCCGGCTCAGGGCGCGGGCTCCGGCGCAGGCGACGCCGGCGCGGCCTCCGGGGCGCCCGCCACGACCACGTCCTCGGCCAGCGCAGCCTGGTACTGGTCCTCGTCGAGGGCCTCCACCGAGCGCAGGCGCGCCAGCAGCGTGTCCATGACGCCGCGCAGGAAGCCGGAGGGGCGCCCGCCCTCGAGCGACGACTGGTACTTGACCGGGCCGGGCACGAGCGCCACCAGCAGGGCCATCTGGGCCGGGCTGAGGGCCGCGGGCTCGCGGCCGAAGTAGTGCCGCGCCGCGGGGCGCAGGCCGTGCAGGCCCGGGCCCCACTCGATCACGTTCAGGTAGATCTCGAGGATGCGGCGCTTGTCGAGGGCCGACTCGAGCAGCAGCGCCAGGCACAGCTCCTGGAGCTTGCGGCCCACGGCCTTGTCGCGCGACAGGAACAGGTTCTTGGCCAGCTGCTGCGTGACCGTCGAGGCCCCGCGCGCCGGCCGGCCGCGGGCCAGGTTGGTCAGGAGCGCCGCCGGCAGCTCCGAGAAGTCGACCCCGGCGTGGCCCCAGAAGCCCGCGTCCTCGCTGATCAGCAGGGCCCGCACGAACAGCGGCGGGACCTGGTCCATGGGGATGAAGTCGGGCGAGGCGGGCGAGACCAGGACCCTCACCCGCGCCCCGTCGCGCCCCACGGCCTCGTGCTCGAAGTCCCCGCGCAGCCGCTCCAGGGCCGGCAGGCGCCGGGTGGGGGGCTTGAAGTCGAGCTGCTGCTTCACCTCGAACGAGGCCGGGTCGGCCAGCCGGCCCGCCAGCCGCAGGTCGAGGGCGGCCGACCCCAGGTCGCCCGCCGCCACGGCCTGGGGCGCTTCCAGGCCCACGCTGCGCAGCACGCGCGCGAAGTCGAGCTGCTCCACGTCGAGGTGCGCCTCGAGGCGCGGGTCGGCGGGCAGGTCGACCAGTCGCAGGCTGCCGTTCAGGGAGAGGCCGTCGCTGCGGACCGCCCAGCGCCGCACCTCGAGACGTCCCTCGCCGGACCGCCAGGCGCCCTCCAACTCCAGGGTCAGGTCGCGCGGTGGCCCGAGCGCCTCGGAGGCGGCCGGGCTCTCGCGGGCCGAGAGCGGTGCGGAGCGCGCCCCGACGGTGGTCAAGACCAGCTTGAGGCCCGTCTCGGCCGTCGAGTGGCGCAACTCGACCTCCCCCGTGAGCGTGCCGGCGTCGACCAGGGCCCGCCCCTCCCGGGACACGGCCAGCCACTGGCCGGCGGGCAGCTCCACGAGACGCAGGCGCAGGCGCGCCTCTCGCGACCCCGCGAAGGCTCCCTGGTCGTTCCACTCGGCCTCGAGGCCGGCCGGCTCCACCAGCCGCGCCCGACCGCGCTCGGCGCGTGGACGCAGGGGCAGCTCCCACGAGCTGGGCTGCGCCACCACGGCCAACCCGGCCGGGCCGTCGGCCTCGACCCGCCCGAGCTGAACGCGCACCCGTCCCAGCAACAGCCCGGCGCGCAGCGGGACGGACAGGCGCTCCAGGCGCAGGTCGGCCCCGGGGCGCGAGAATCGCGCGCCCCGCACCGACACCAGCGGGAAGAGCCCCAGGCGCAGCTGCTCGACGCTGGCCTGCCAGCCGCGCCGGGTGGCCTCGTCCAGGATCCGCGCCCTCAGCCGGGCCTCCGCCCACGGGCGCAGCCAGAGGCCGAGCGCCGTCAGCAGGGCGGCGAAAACCAGGAGGCCGGCGGCCAGGCGCCGCCAGCGGCCGCGAGGGAACAGGGCCATCGAGGCCAAGCCTACCGCGGGAGGAGGGGGCGCGGCAGGTCGAACGGCGGGGGCCGCCCGGCCGGCGGCCGGGGGCCCCCTGCGGCGACGAAACTACGGATTGGTCTTCTTGATCGGGGCGGCCGGCTTCGGCGACCAGAACTCGGGGTCGCGGTCGACCACGGCCTTCGGCGGGTAGCTCATCTTCGGGTCGACGGAGAAGAGCGTCGTCTCCGAGTACTGGATCCCCTCGCGCTGGAACTCCCGCAGCCGGCTGCGCCCGGCCTCGCCCACGGCCTCCTGGTAGGCCTTGTCGTGCGGGTCGGTGTCGCCCTCGGCCATGGTGGCCATCGGCGAGAACATCAGGTACGTGCCGCCCGGTGCGCCCGAGACGACCTCGTAGAAGACCCACTTCTCGTCGACCTTGGCCTTCTCGTGGGCCTCCCTCACGAACTTGCGCGCCTCCACGAAGTCACGGCCGTAGCCGGGCTTGACGCGGATCATGGTGACCCACACGTAGCGCATCTTGGCCACGTCCCAGGCGCCGCCGTAGTCGATCTCGGGAACGTGCTCGGCCCAGACGCTGCTGACCTTGCTGAGCAGGTCGCCGTCCGCGGCCGACAGCCGGTCCAGCTCGGCCGTGGCGCCGGGGCTGGCGTTGACGGCCTTCTCGTCCTGTTCGGCCGCCGCCATGGTCTCCCACGGCGTCACGAACCAGGCCATGCCCGACGTGGTCAGCGCCAGGTAGTGGCCCTTGGAGCCCGCCTTGCCCAGGGCCGCGGGCCAGCCGGCCTCGACCTTGGCGTGAGCCGCACCCTTGCCCGGCTTCACTTCCTCACGGTAGATCTGGAGGTACTTGGACGGACCGCCCGGCTTGGCGGCCTCCTGGGCCGCGAGCTGCGCGCTTCCGGCGAGACACACGGCCGTCGTCGCCATCATGGTGATGGTCTTCCGCATAGGTTGGCCCTCTCCCCGAGAGCCGCCCGGCAAATTGGAGGGTACCCACGCAGGCTATCACGGCCAGCGCCAACCCGACCCGGAAAGCCGCGGTGCCCGCAAATAAAGAGGCCCGGGGGCGCGGGCCCCCGGGCCGTGGCACGCCGCGGACGGCTAGTCGCTGGCCGACTGCTCGAGCTGCGCCTGGGCCGCCGCCAGCCGCGCGATGGGCACGCGGTAGGGCGAGCACGAGACGTAGTCCAGGCCGACCTTGTGGAAGAACCGGATCGAGCCGGGGTCGCCGCCGTGCTCGCCGCAGATGCCCAGCTTGATGCCGGGGCGCGACTGCCGGCCCTTGGCCACCGCGATCTCGACCAGCTGGCCCACGCCCGACGCGTCGAGGGTCACGAAGGGGTCCTTGTCGAGCAGCCCCTTGTCGATGTAGTAGGTCAGGAACTTGCCGGCGTCGTCGCGCGACAGGCCGAAGCCCATCTGGGTCAGGTCGTTGGTGCCGAACGAGAAGAACTGCGCCTCCTTCGCGATCTCGTCGGCCGTCAGGGCGCCGCGCGGCACCTCGATCATGGTGCCGATCAGGTAGTCGACCCCCGAGCCGCTCTCGCCCAGCACCTCGCGGGCCGCCTCGAGCACGATGGCCTTCTGGCGCTTGAGCTCCTCGACGTGGCCCACCAGCGGGATCATGACCTCGGGCTTGACTGGCGTGCCCTTCCTCGAGACCTGCAGGGCCGCCTCGAAGATGGCCCGGGCCTGCATGCGGGTGATCTCGGGGTAGGTGATCCCCAGCCGGCAGCCGCGGTGGCCGAGCATCGGGTTGAACTCGTGCAGCTCCTCGATGTCGTGCAGCAGCTCGCGCAGCTTGGCGACCCTGGCCTTGGGGGCCTTCTTGGCCTCGAGCGTGGCGATCTGCACCATCAGGTCCTCGCGCTTGGGCAGGAACTCGTGCAGCGGCGGGTCGAGGGTGCGGATGGTCACGGGAGTGCCGTGCATCTCCTTGAACAGGCCGGCGAAGTCGGCGCGCTGCATGGGCAGCAGCTTCCTGAGCGCGCCGGTGTACTCGGCCACGGCCGGGCCGTACAGCTTCTGGGCCGCCGCCAGCTCGGCCTTGAGGGCCTTGGCCTGCGGGCCCTGGGCGTCCTTGAGGCGCGCCTTGATCGAGGCGATGGCGTCCAGGCCGCGCTGGCCGCGGGAGGCCGAGCGGATCATGGCCACCACGTGCGGCAGGCGGTCCTCGGCGAAGAACATGTGCTCGGTGCGGCACAGCCCGATGCCCCGGGCCCCGAAGGCGAAGGCCACCTTGGCGTCGCGCGGCACGTCGGCGTTGGCCCGGATGCCCAGGCGGCGGGTCTCGTCGGCCCAGCCCAGCAGCTGCTCGAACTTGCGGTAGAGCGCCGACTTCTCGGGCTTCAGCTTGCCGGCCACCACCTGCAGCACCTCCGACGGGCTGGTGGCGATCTCGCCGAACATGACCTCGCCGGTCGAGCCGTCGATCGAGAGCGCGTCGCCCTCCTTCAGCAGGCGGCCGCCGACCTTGAGCGTGCGGGCCTTGGCGTCGATGGCCAGCGCGCCGCAACCGACCACGGAGGGCTTGCCCATCTGGCGGCCCACCACGGCGGCGTGGGAGGTCATGCCGCCGGTGGCGGTCAGGATGCCCTGGGCCACGCTCATGCCGTGGATGTCGTCGGGGACGGTCTCCATGCGCACCAGCAGCACGCGCTTGCCCTTGGCCGCCCAGGCCACGGCCTCGTCGGCCGTGAAGACGATGGCGCCGGAGGCCGCGCCGGGCGAGGCCGGCAGGCCCTTGCCCGCCACGGTGGCGCGCGAGCGCGCCTTGGTCTCGAAGATCGGGTGCAGCAGCTGGTCGAGGGCCTGCGGCTCGACCTTCAGCAGCGCCTCCTTCGGCGTCAGGATGCCCTCCGCGACCAGGTCCACGGCGATGTTGACGGCCGCCATGCCGGTGCGCTTGCCGTTGCGCGTCTGCAGCATGTACAGCTTGTTCTCCTGGATGGTGAACTCGAAGTCCTGGACGTCCTTGTAGTGCCGCTCCAGGCGCGAGGTGATCTCGCGCAGCTGGCGGTAGGCCTCGGGCATCAGCTTCTGGAGGTCGGCGATGGGGTGCGGCGTGCGGATGCCGGCCACCACGTCCTCGCCCTGGGCGTTCTGCAGGAACTCGCCGTAGAACTCGTTCGACCCCGTGGAGGGGTTGCGGGTGAAGCCCACGCCGGTGGCCGAGCTGTCGCCCATGTTGCCGAAGACCATGGTCTGCACGTTGACGGCCGTGCCGAGGTCGTGGGGGATGTCGTTGAGCTTGCGGTAGGTCGCGGCGCGCGGGTTCATCCAGCTCTTGAAGACCGCGTCGCGGGCGCCGGCCAGCTGCTGGCGCGGGTCCTGCGGGAAGGGCTGGCCCGTGTGCTTCAGCACCACCGCCTCGTAGCGCGCGATGACCTGGTCGAAGGCGGCCTCGTCGAGGTCCACGTCGAGGCTGACCTTGGCCGCCTTCTTGACCGCCCGCAGCTCGTGCTCGAAGAGGTCCTTGTCGAGCCCCAGCACGACGTTGCCGTACATCTGGATGAAGCGCCGGTAGCTGTCCTTGGCGAAGCGGCCGTTGCCGGTCTTGGCCTTCAGGCCCTGCACGGACCGGTCGTTGAGGCCCAGGTTCAGGATGGTGTCCATCATGCCGGGCATCGAGAACTTGGCGCCGCTGCGCACCGAGACCAGCAGCGGGTCGGCCGCGTCGCCCAGGGTCTTGCCCATCAGCTTCTCGAGCCGCGCCAGGGCCGCCCCGATCTGCTCGTCCACCTCGGCCGGCAGGCTGCCGCCGCGCTCCTGGTAGAGGTTGCAGGCCTGCGTCGAGATCGTGAAGCCGGGCGGCACCGGCAGGCCGGCGTTGGTCATCTCGGCCAGGCCCGCGCCCTTGCCGCCGAGGGTGTCCTTCATGTCCTTGTGGCCGTCGGCCTTGCCGCCGCCGAAGAAGAAGACGTACTGGGTCGTCACTGTGTACCTCCGAGCTTGGAGACGTCCGCGATGGAATGGAAGAGCCCGCGCGCCCGGGCCAGGAGGGCCAGGCGGTTGGCGCGCACGGCGGGGTCGTCGGCCATCACCATGACGCCCCCGTCCTGCTCGCGCGCGAAGAAGCGGTCGACCGGCTCGCGCAGGGCCGCCAGGGCCCGCAGCCGGTCCTCGTAGCCGCGCCCGTCCTGGGCTGCGGCGGCGGCCTCGACGGCCTCGCTCAGGCCGCGCTCGCTGTCGCGCTCGAAGAGCGCGGCCTCGATGCGCGCGGCCGGCGACTGCCCCGACAGGATGTTGCTGGCGCGCTTGAAGGCCTCGGCCAGCGCGTCGAAGTCGGCGCGGGCCTCCTGCCGCACGCGCTTCACGGCCTGCAGCCGCTCGAGCGCGTCGCGGGCGTCGGCCAGCGCGTCGGGGGCGGCCGAGAGCACCGCCTCGACCTCGCCCGCGGCGAAGCCGCGCTGCCCCAGCACGTACTCGAGCCGGGCCCGCAGGAAGGCCCGCAGGCCTTCCTCGGCCTGGCCGGCGCCGAACGCCAGAAGGGCCGCGGAGGCCAGCGCCCCCAGGTCCGGCCGGCGCCCGTCGGTCCAGAAGTCGAGCGCCACGCGCACGGCCCCCTGCGCCGCGCGACGCAGGCCGTAGGGGTCGCTGCTGCCCCGGGGCTCCTGGCCCAGGGAGAAGTAGCCCGCCAGCGTGTCGAGCTTGTCGGCCAGCGCCACCGCGCCGAAGATGGCCGGGTCGCCCACCTCGTCGCGCCGCGGCGGGTCGTCGGCGCCCGTGGCCACCGGGTGGTAGTGCCAGTAGACCGCCCGGGCCGTGGCGGCCGGCTGGCCCTCGCGCTCGAGGAAGATGCCGCCCATCTGCCCCTGCAGCTCGGTGAACTCGCGCACCGTCAGGGTGGTCAGGTCGGCCTTGCACAGCTCGGCCGCGTGGCGCGCCTGGCCGCCCTGCTCCTTCGTCAGCCAGCCCTGGGCGCTCATGAAGTCGACCAGCCTCACGAGACGCTGGGCCTTCTCGAGGTAGCTGCCCAGCTTCTGGTGGAAGGTCACGCCCTGGAGCGCCGGCAGGCGCTCGGCCAGCGCGTGCTTGCGGTCCTCGCCGTAGAAGAAGGCCGCGTCGCGGAAGCGCGCCACGCAGACGCGCTCCATGTTGCGAACCACGCTGCCCGACGCGACGGCGTCGATGTTGGTGAGACCCACGAAGCCGACCACCGTCCCGCCCGGCCGTTTCTCGACCACCGGGACGTACTTCTGGTGGTGCACCAGCACGGTGCGCAGCACCTCCACCGGCAGGCCGCGGAACTCGGCCGGCACCGCGCCGCGCACGAGCTGGGGGTGCTCGACCAGGTGCACCCACTCCTCGATCAGGCCGCGGTCCTCGGCCATGGTGACCTCGCCGGCCGCCACCAGGCCCTGCAGCTGCGACTCGAGCAGCCTCTGACGCTCCTCCGCCTCGAGCACCACGCCGTGCTCGCGCAGCTTCGCGCGCAGGTCGGCGAAGCTCGTCACCGGGAAGGGCTGCCCGGCCTGGCCGCGCGGCAGGAAGCGGTGGCCGAAGCTGACGTTGCCGGCCTTGACCAGGGGCGGGCCCTTCTCCCCCGTCCGGAGCTCGAAGACCGTGAAGGGCACGATGGCGCCGTCGAGCAGCACCACCAGCCAGCGGATCGGGCGGCCGAAGGGGAAAGCGCCCTTGCCGTCGTCGAGCCAGGCGTCCCAGCTCATGCGCTTCGGGAACGACAGCCCGCGCAGCAGCGCGGACAGCACGCCCGGCAGCACCTCGGCCGCCGGCGCCCCGGCCGTGCGCTTGACGAACAGCAGGTTGAGCTCGTCGGGCTTCTTCGGGTCCTTGGGGGCCTGCTGCAGCGCGTCGAGCGCCACGCCGCACTTCTTCGCGAAGCCCTCGGCGGCCTTGGTCCACTGCCCCGCGGCGTCCCGGGCGGCCTTCAGCGCGGGGCCGAAGACCTGCTCCTCGCGGTCGGCCTGCCGCTGCGACAGCTCGGCCCTCAGCACCAGCCGCCGCGGTGTCGAGTGGGTCGCGAGGCCCGTGGGCTCGAGGGCCGCCTCGGCCGCCAGCTTCGCCAGCAGCTCGCCCGCCTGGGCCGTGAGCCCGGGCAGCCAGCTGGCCGGGATCTCCTCGCAGCCGATTTCCAGGAGGAATTCGCAGCGCTCAGCCACGAACCACCTCCTGCTCCCCGTCGGCTTGGCCGACGTAGGCCGCCGCCACCGCGCAGGCCAGCTTGCGGATGCTGAGGATCATGCCGGCCCGCTCGCTGACCGAGATGGCCCCGCGCGCGTCGAGCACGTTGAAGGCGTGCGAGGACTTGAGGCACCAGTCGTAGGCCGGCAGCACGCTGCGCGGAGCGCAGTCGTTCAACAGGCGCCAGCCCTCCTGCTGCGACTTCTCGAAGACCTCGCGGTGCAGGGCCACGTCGGCCAGCTCGAAGGAGTAGCGCGAGAGCTGGAACTCCTCCTCGTGGCGCACGTCGCGGTACTTCACGCCCCTCGACCACTGCAGCTCGTAGACGTCCTCGACGTCCTGGAGGTACATCGAGATGCGCTCGAGCCCGTAGGTGATCTCGCCCGAGATGGGCGCGAGGTCGATGCCGCCGGCCTGCTGGAAGTACGTGAACTGGGTGATCTCCTGGCCGTCCAGCAGGACCTGCCAGCCGATCCCCCAGGCCCCCAGCGTGGGCGACTCCCAGTTGTCCTCCTCGAAGCGCACGTCGTGGGCGGCCGGGTCGATGCCGAGCGCCTTGAGGCTGCCGAGGTACTGGTCCTGGATGTCGGCCGGGGCCGGCTTGAGGATGACCTGGAGCTGCTGGTGCTTGTAGAGGCGGTTGGGGTTGTCGCCGTAGCGCCCGTCGGCCGGCCGGCGCGAGGGCTGCACGTAGGCCACGTTCCAGGGCCGCGGCCCCAGCACGCGCAGGAAGGTCTCGGGGTGCATGGTGCCCGCGCCGACCTCGCCGTCCCAGGGCTGGTGGATCAGGCAGCCGCGCTCGGCCCAGTAGCGCTGCAGGGTGAAGATCACGTCCTGGAGGGTCTCAGGCTTCAATGACGCAAGTCCCTTCGCACTTCGGCCAGCACCCGCTGCGAGCGCAGGTTGCGCTCGAGGTGCGCGCCGATCAGGTCCTGGTGAAAGGCCTCGAGCCCAGCCAGCGCGCCGGCCAGGGCCGGCGGCAGCTCGGACGGGCCGAGGCGGAAGATCTCGCGCAGGGCCGCCCGGCCGTCCTCGGGCAGGAACGGCCCCGTGGCCGGGCGGCAGGTGGCGCAGGCGAAGCCGTGGGCCGGGCGGTGATAGGCCAGCGGCCCCTCGGGCAGCGCGCCGTTGCAGGACGCGCAGCGCTCCAGCTGCGGGTAGATGCCGTGCAGGCGCAGCAGCCAGGCCTCGAAGTAGCGCGTCAGCAGCGGCAGCGGCCCGCCCTGCTCGGCCGCGGCCAGCACCGCCTGGGCCAGGCGGTAGACCGGGTCCTCGGCCACCCCCTCGGAGGCGAAGGCGTCCAGCAGCTCGGCAAAGTAGCTCACCGCCAGGCCCTGCTCCAGGCCCCGCGTGGCCAGCGGGTAGGCCGAGTGCAGCAGCTCGCAGGCCCCCAGCCGGAACAGCTCGGTCCCCTGCCGGCCGTAGAGCGAGACGCGCACCTCGGAGAGCGGCTCGAGCGAGGACTGGTAGCGCGAGCGCGGCGCGCGGGCGCCCTTGGCCACGGCCCGCAGCTTGCCGTGGGCGCGCGAGAGCAGGGTCACGATCTTGCTGGTCTCGCCGAGCTTGCTGGCGCGCAGCACCAGCGCGTCGGACTGCAGGATGGCCATTCGAGTCGAGAAAGCCCGCTCCGGGCGCAGAAAACCCGCGCCAGAAGCGGCACTCTAGCACAGTCGCCGGCCTCAGACGTCGACCCACGGGCGGCTCAGGGCCCCGTGGGACAGGCGCGGGTCGTTCGCCAGGGCGGCCTGGCAGATGGCGACCGTCGGGCCTTCGAAGCAGCTCTCGGCGCTGACCTCGGGCAACAGGCCGGCGGCCAGGTCGTTGCGCACGAAGAAGCCGTTGAAGCCGCGCGGCTCCACCCCCACCAGCCTGTAGCCTCGCCCGGAGAGGAGCTTCGCGAAGGCCGGCAACGACGCGCCCGCGTAGGGGACCGGGCCGAGCTCGGCACGGAAGGCGGGGTCGTAGGGCACCGTCACGGCCCGCCGGGCTCCCCAGGCGGCGTTGAACTCCACCACGACGACGCGCGGCCGGACGCAGGTGAGCGCCTGCAGAATCCAGTAGTCGTTGCCGTCGAGGTCCATGCTGAGCAGGTCGATCTCGCCCTGCCGTCGTTCCAGCACACCCGGGAACATCTGGTCCCGGACGATGGCGTCCACGTTTTCGCGGGTCACCCAGCTCTCGACGAAGCGCGGCGGGAACCACTGCGAGGCGGGGTGACGCTTGAAGAAGCCGCGACCCACGTCCGCCCGCTTGCGTTCTCCCTCGAACAAGAGCGCATGGAACCCGTGATTGAGGATCAGGTTGGCGCTGTTGCACTCGATGCCGTTACCGGCCGCGATCTCCACCGCCACGCGTGTACGGAAGCCCGCCAGGGCGAAGATGAAGAGCAGCACGCCGTCCTCGCCGTTCTGGGAGTGGGCGCTGAAGGCCACGTCCTCGAACGACGGCAGGGGCAGCCCTTGCTGGGCCAGCGCCCGATACTGCAGCAGCAGCCCGATCTGGGTGGCGCGTTGTTGGGGCCAGACTGGATCCATGATCGACTCCTCGGGCGCTCGCCAGCGGGCGGGCGTCTCAGCGGCTCTCGTGCTTCCTGGCCTCCGGGGACTTCAGGAAGGCCTCGACGTCGGCGTAGCGCTCGTCCCGGTTGGCGAACTCGACGTAGTTGCGGGCGCGGGCCAGCCACTCCAGCGTGGTGGGCCTGAGCTTGGCCAGGGCCGCCTCCAGGTGAGCCTGTCGCAGCGGCGGCTCCTGGCCGCTGTCGAGGGCCTCCTCGATGACCCGGTCCACGGCCTGCTCGACCAGGGCCGCCAGGTCCGCGCCGCTGAAGAGCGCGGTGCGCCGCGCCAGCGCGGCCACGTCGACGCGCTCGGCGTGGCGCTCGGCCAGCAGCCCGGCCAGCACGGCCGCGCGGGCCGGCGCGTCGGGGGGCGGCACGAAGATCACCCGGTCGAAGCGGCCGGGGCGCTTGAGCGCGTCGTCCACGTCCCAGGGGGCGTTGGTGGCCGCCAGCACCAGCAGGCGCTCGTTCTCGCCGCCGATGGCGTCGAGCTCCTGCAGCAGCTGGTCGACCAGCGGCCGCGCGGCGCTGCCGGTGTGCTTGCGGCGGGCGAAGCCGATGGCGTCGAGCTCGTCGAGGAACAGCACGGCCGGGGCCTGCGAGCGGGCGCGGGCGAAGGCCTCGTGCAGGTTGCGCTCGCTGACCCCCATCCAGGGGTCGAGCACGTCCTCGATGCGCAGGTTGAAGAAGGGCAGGCCGCACTCCCCGGCCGTGGCGCGCGCCAGCATGGTCTTGCCGCAGCCCGGCGGCCCGTAGAGCAGCACGCCGCCGCCCGTCTTGCGCCCGTACTTCGCGTACAGGTCGGGGCGCCGCAGTGGCAGCACGATCATGCGGTGGATGGTCTTCTTGACCTCGTCCAGGCCGCCCACCTGCGCGAACGTGACCGTCTCGGCGCTGGGCCGCGGCGTGGCGCGGGCCTCGCCGCCGCCGCGCTCGGCCGGGACCAGCACGCCCTGCTCGGCCAGCTCGCGCGCCAGGTCGGCGCGGATGCTCCCGACCAGCGCCCGGTTGAGGGCCTGGCGCAGGGCCGCCACGCCGTCGATCAGCCCCGCCTGCTCGGCCGCGTCGAGGCCGCTGGCCGCCACGTCGCTGCGCCCGCAGCGCAGCGCGCGCTCGCCCGCGGCCAGCAGGCCGTCCCTGGGCAGCGCGCCGTTCGCCAGGAGGGCCTCGTCGTGGACCACCGCCTCGCCCTCGCGGCCGTCCGC
>JBDIBD010000069.1:0-13974 GCA_039812725.1 Vicinamibacteria bacterium
CGAGCCCCGCCGACAGCAGGCGCTCCTCGGGCCCCACCACCACCTCGCGCGTCTCCGGGCGCAGGGCCAGGACGTAGAGCGGCCGCGACGAGGTCAGCCCCAGGCCGCGGCGCTGGCCGACGGTGAAGCCGGGCAGCCCCGCGTGGGCGCCCAGCCGGCGGCCGGCCTCGTCCACGATCGGCCCGCCGTGCGCGGCGCCGGGGGCCTGGCGCTCGACGAAGCCGGCCACGTCTCCGTCGGGGACGAAGCAGATCTCCTGGCTCTCCTGCTTGGCCGCCGTGGGCAGACCGCGCCGGGCGGCCTGCGCGCGCACCTCCGCCTTGGTGAGGTCGCCGACGGGGAAGCGGGCCAGCTCGAGCTGGGCCTGGGTCAGGCCGAAGAGGAAGTAGGACTGGTCCTTGCCGGGGTCGCGCCCCTTGAGCAGCCGCCAGCGGCCCGTCCGCGGGTCGCGCTCGCGCCGGGCGTAGTGGCCCGTGGCCAGCGCGGCGGCCTCCAGGCCCAGGGTCTTCTCCACCAGGGCCTCGAACTTGACCTCGCTGTTGCAGCGCGCGCAGGGCAGGGGCGTGCGCCCGGCCAGGTAGTCGGCCACGAAGGGCGCCACCACGCCGTCGTGGAACGGCCGCTCGAGGCGCACGACGTAGTGGGGGATGCCCAGCCGGCGCGCCACGGCGGCCGCGTCGTGCAGGTCGTCGAGGGCGCAGCAGCGCCCGAAGGACGGTCCCCGTCCCGCGGTCTGGTCGTGGAGCTGCATCGAAACCCCCACCACCTCGTGGCCCTGCTCCAGCAGCAGCGCCGCCGCCAGGGACGAGTCGACCCCGCCCGACATGGCCACCACCACGCGCACGCGCCTCACCTCCCGCGCCGCTCGCGCGGCGCGCCCGGGCGCATTATCCTTCCGCCTGCCCGAGAGGAGGCCAGGTGAAATCCCAGGACTTTCGGTTCCGCGCGCACCCCTGGCACGGCGTCCCGCTCGGCCCCGAGGCCCCGCGGGTCGTCACCGCCTACATCGAGATCATCCAGACCGACACCGTCAAGTACGAGGTCGACAAGGACACCGGGCTGCTGCGCCTCGACCGCCCCCAGCAGTACTCGAACGTCTGCCCCAGCCCCTACGGCTTCCTGCCGCAGACCCTGTGCGCCGAGCGGGTGGCCGAGTTCTGCGCCCAGCGCACCGGGCGCCAGGGGATCGTGGGCGACGGCGACCCGATGGACGTGTGCGTGCTGACCGAGAAGGAGATCAGCCACTCCGACCTGCTGCTCAGCGCCATCCCCATCGGCGGCCTGCGCATGATCGACGGCGAGGAGGCCGACGACAAGATCCTGGCGGTGCTGAAGGACGACGCGGTCTACGGCCGGCTGCACGACGTCTCCCAGATGCCCGACGCCCTGGTCGACCGCCTGCGGCACTACTTCCTGACCTACAAGCAGGCCCCCGACCGCGCGGCGCGCGTGGTCGAGATCACCCACGTCTACGGACGCGACGAGGCCCGCGAGGTCATCCAGCGCAGCGCCGAGGACTACCAGCGCCACTTCGGCGCCTGAACGAACGTACAGCCCGGTTCGTAGGGGGGTCTGGGGGCGCGAAGCCCCCCAGACTCACTGACGCAAGCCCAGCGCCCCGGAACCAGCGCCAAGCAGGACCCCGCCACCGAGGCCGTACGCGCAGAACCACCAAGCAGCGCCGAGCAGGACCCCGCCACCAAGGCCGTACGCGCAGAACCACCAAGCCGCACCGAGCTGGACCTCACCACCAAGTCCGTACGTCCGGAAGCGACGCTACTCGACCTCGGTGACGATGAACATCAGGACGTGGCTGCCGACCCGGAACTCCATGTGGTTGGACAGCTCGGCGCTCTCGACCCGCTCGCTGTCGAGGAAGGTGCCGTTGGTGGAGCCCATGTCGCGCACGATGGCGTGCTCGCCCACGATCTCGACCACGGCGTGCTGGCGCGAGCACTCGGGGTCGTCCAGCTCGATGTCGGCCCCGGCCCGGCCGATCAGGGTGCGGGTCTTGGTGATCTGGTGGATCTGGCCCGTGGCCGCGCCCTGGATCACGGCCAGCGAGAAACGCCGGTCGCGGGGCAGCTCGAGCACCCCGGCCTGGTGCAGGTCGCGGCCCGCCATCGTCCCCGAGCCGGACTCGGCCGGCGGGGCGCCGCTGCGCATGACCGCCGTCTGGACCCGGCCCCTCTCTCCGGGCGGCTCGGGGGCCGGCACCGGCGGCGGCTCGGGCGGGGTCGGGACGGGCACCGGCGGCAGGGTGGTGGAGCCGACCAGGGGGTTCTCGATCTCGATCGCGCCGCCGCACTTGCTGCAGCGGGTGCGGGCCCGCGGGCGCCCGGCCAGCTTGGTCTCGTCGAAGCGGTACCGGGCCTGGCAGCTGGGGCAGACGATGATCACGCGCAGAGGATAATACGAAACGCTCCGACGCTGGCGCCCCCTTGGGGAGCGGCCGCCCGCGCCGGTAGAATGGGCCCGCGGCCGGGACGGCGGCCGTGGATCTCGCCGGGTCCCGCCGGCGGCTGGAGGGCACTTTGGAGCTGAAGGTCTGGTGGCGCGACGACGAGGACGGGCCCATCGTGGAGCGCGTGGCCGCCCCGCGCGGGATCGACGACGATGACGACGTCGCCGGCGTCGAGGACGACGACGACTTCGACGACGAGGACGACTTCGACGAGGACGGCGACGACGACGACTTCGAGGACGAGGACGACTTCGACGAGGACGCGGACGAGGACGAGGACGAAGACGAAGACGAGGAAGACGAGGACGAGGACGAGGAAGACGACGACTTCGAGGACGACGAGGAGGAGGACGAGGAGGACGACGACGACTTCGACGAGGACGGCTACGCGGACGACGAGGACGACCTGGAGGACGAGGACGACGAGGACTACGACGACGAGGAGTAGCCCGAGACCCGTCTCCCGAGCGTCATGAGCGCCCCGCTCCCGCCTCCGCGGCCCGCCTGGATCAAGGCCCGCGCCCCCATGGGGCCGGGCTACGACCGCCTTCTGAGCCTGGTGCGCGGCCAGTCCCTCCACACCGTCTGCGAGGAGGCACGCTGCCCCAACCTCGGCGAGTGCTGGGAGCGCGGCACCGCCACGTTCATGATCCTGGGGGACGTGTGCACGCGGGCCTGCGGCTTCTGCGCCGTCAAGACCGGCCTGCCCGCCCGGCCTCCCGACCTCGACGAGGCCCGCCGGGTGGCCGAGGCCGTCGAGCGCATGGGGCTGCGCCACGCCGTGGTGACCTCCGTCAACCGCGACGACCAGCGCGACGGCGGCGCGGCCGTCTTCGCGGCCTGCGTGCGCGAGATCCGGGCCCGCGTGCCGGGCTGCGCCGTGGAGCTGCTGGTGCCCGACTTCAAGGGCAGCTGGGAGGCCCTCGACGTGGTGCTGGCCGCCCGGCCCGACATCCTCAACCACAACACCGAGACCGTGCCGCGCCTCTACCGCCAGGTGCGCCCGGGAGCCCGCTTCCAGCGCTCGCTCGACCTGCTGGCGCGCGCCAAGCGGGCGGGGCTCTTGGCCAAGAGCGGCATCATGGTCGGCCTGGGCGAGGAGTGGGACGAGGTGCTCGACTGCCTGGCCGCCATCCGCTCGGCCGGCACCGACGTGCTGACGGTGGGCCAGTACCTGCGCCCCTCCCCCGAGCACCTGCCGCTGGTGCGCTACTACGCCCCGGAGGAGTTCGAGCGCCTGAAGGAGCACGGGCTGCGGCTGGGCTTCGCCCACGTCGAGTCCGGACCGCTGGTGCGCTCCTCGTACCACGCCGACCAGCAGGTCCCGCAGGGCGCCGCCGCCGGCGCGCGCTAGCCGCGCGCATGCGCCGCGTCGACCTCGACCACAACGCCACCACGCCGCTCGACCCGCGGGTCCTGGAGGCCATGCTGCCGGTGCTGCGCGAGGTGCACGGCAACCCCTCCAGCATCCACGCCCTGGGCCAGCGCGCCCGGGCCCTGGTGGAGGACGCCCGGGCCGAGGTGGCGGCGCTGGCCGGGGCCCAGCCGACCGAGGTGGTCTTCACCGGCAGCGGCACCGAGGCCGACAACCTGGCGCTGCGCGGCGTGGCCTGGGCGGGGCGCGAGCCGCGCCGCAAGATCGTCTACGCCGCCCTCGAGCACCACGCCGTGGTCAACACGGCCCGCGCCCTGGCCCGCGAGGGCTGGCCCGTGGAGGCCGCGCGGGCCCTGCCGGACGGCCGGGTCGACCTCGAGGACCTGGCCGCACGGGTCGACGAGCGCACGGCCCTGGTGTGCCTGATGCTGGCCAACAACGAGACCGGCGTGGTCCAGCCGGTGGCCGAGGCACTGGCCCTGGCGCGGCGCCACGGCGCCCTGCTGCACTGCGACGCGGTTCAGGCGGCCGGCAAGCTGCCGCTCGACTTCGCGGCCCTGGGCGTCGACCTGCTGGCCCTCTCGGCCCACAAGATCTACGGGCCCAAGGGCGTGGGCGCGCTGGTCGTGCGGCGCGGCACGAAGCTCGAGGCCCTCCTGCGGGGCGGCGCGCAGGAGCGCAACCGCCGGGCTGGCACCGAGAACGTGGCCGGGCTGGTGGGCTTCGGCGCCGCCGCCCGGCTGGCGCGCGCCGCGCTGGCCGAGGACGCCCTGCGCCTGGCGGGGCTGCGCGACGAGCTCGAAGCGCGCCTGCTGGCCATCCCGGAGGCGCAGGTCAACGGCACGGCGCCGCGCGTCCCCAACACCACCAACGTCTCCTTCGGGGGCGTCGACGCGGAGAGCCTGCTGATGGCCCTCGACCTCGACGGCCTGGCGGTCTCGACCGGCGCCGCCTGCGCGGCCGGCGCGGTCGAGCCCTCGCACGTGCTGCGGGCCATGGGGCTGCCGATGGCCCGGGTGCAGGCCTCGCTGCGCTTCTCGCTCGGCCGGGGGACCACGGCCGAGGAGGTGGCCCTGGCGGCGGAGGCCGTGGCCCGGGCGGCGCAGAAGCAGCGGGCCGGCCGGGCCCGGGCGCGCGGATAGAATGGGGACGGGAGGGAACGCGTGAGGCCCATCGTCGCGCTGTTGACCGACTTCGGAACGGGGGACTACTACGTCGGCGCGCTCAAGGGGGCCGTGCTGGCCGCCTGCCGCGAGGCCACGCTGGTCGACATCTCCCACGACGTGCCGCCCCACGCCGTGGAGGAGGGCGCCTTCCTGCTCGAGGCGGCCTGTCGCACTTTTCCGGGCGGGACCGTGTTCGTGGCCGTGGTCGACCCCGGCGTCGGCTCCTCCCGCCGCGGGCTGGCGCTCGAGATCCCGGGCTACCGCTTCGTGGGCCCCGACAACGGCCTGTTCTCCAGGCTGCTGCGCGGCGAGCGCGCGGTCCGGCTGCACGAGATCACCAACCGCGGGCTGTTCCGGGCCGAGGTCTCGCCCACCTTCCACGGCCGGGACGTCTTCGCGCCGGTGGCCGGCCTGCTGGCGGGCGGCCTGCCGATCGAGGACGTCGGCCCGGCCGTCGACGATCCCCTGATCCTGCCGCTGGAGCGGTCGCGCCAGCTCTCCGCAGGGGAGTGGGAGGCCGAGATCGTGCACGTCGACCGCTTCGGCAACCTGGTCACGGCCCTGCCCGCGGAGGTCATCCGGGCCCTGCTGGACGCCGCCGGCGGCGACGCGGCCGGCATCCTGGTGGACGCGGGGGCGGCGCGCCTGCCGCTGGCCTACACCTACGCCGACGTGGCCGAGGGCGAGGGCTGCGCCCTGCTGGGCAGCAGCGGCCGCCTCGAGCTGGCCATCAACCAGGGCAGCGCCGCCAAGGAGCTGGGGCTGGGGCGCGGCGACCGGGTGCGCCTGCGCGCCCTCGGGGCCGCCGGCGAAGGTCCGTGAAAACCCGGTGTGCTATCATCGCCCGGCCTCTCCTCGGCCCCTCATGATGAGCTTTTCCTGCAGGCGGGCGCATGCGTGACGTCCTCGTGGCGGGGGCCGTCCGGACTCCCATCGGGCGCTTCGGAGGCGGGCTGGCCGGCTTGACGGCGGCCGAGCTGGGGGCTGCCGCGGCGCGCGAGTCGCTGCGTCGGGCCGGCGTGCCCCCCGCCCAGGTAGACGAGACCATCTTCGGCTGCGCGCGCCAGGCCGGCGGCGGGCCCAACCCGGCCCGGCAGGTTTCCTGGCGGGCGGGCGTCCCCCAGGAGGTCCCGGCCTACACGGTCAACATGGCCTGCGGCTCGGGGGTCAAGACCATCGACCTGGGCTTCAAGGCCATCCGCGACGGCGACGCCGAGGTGGTGCTGGCCGGCGGCACCGAGTCGATGAGCCGCGTCCCGTACCTGCTCCCCGGGGCCCGCTGGGGCTACAAGATGGGCCACCAGCCCGCCGTCGACGGGATGTACCAGGACGGCTTCCTGTGCCCGCTGGCCGAGCAGATCATGGGCGAGACGGCCGAGCGCCTGGCCGAGCTGTACTCCATCCCCCGCGCCGAGCAGGACGCCTTCGCCCTGCGCAGCCAGCAGCGGGCGGGCCGGGCCCAGGCGGAGGGGCGCTTCGCATCCGAGATCGTCGCGGTCAGGGCCCCGGGGCGCAAGGGCGAGGTCGAGATGGCCGCCGACGAGCACCTGCGCCCCGACACCACGCCCGAGCAGCTGGCGAAGCTGGTCCCCGTCTTCAAGGGCGACGGCACCGTCACCGCCGGCAACTCCTCGGGCATCACCGACGGCGCGGCGGCGGTCACGCTGCTGTCGGCCGAGCGGGCCCACGCGCTGGGCCTGCGGGCCCAGGCCCGCGTGCTGGGGGTGGCCTCGGCGGGCGTGGACCCGAAGGTCATGGGCCTCGGAGTGGTGCCGGCCGTGCGCAAGCTGCTGGCCCAGCTGGGCCGGCGCCTGGACGAGTTCGAGCTGCTGGAGGTCAACGAAGCCTTCGCGGCCCAGGTGCTGGCCTGCGACCGCGAGCTGGGCTTCGACCCGGAGCGGCTGAACGTGAACGGCGGCGCGATCGCCCTGGGGCACCCGATCGGAGCCACGGGCACGCGCATCGTGGTGACCCTGCTGCACGAGCTGCAGCGCCGGGGCGCGCGCCTGGGCCTGGCGGCGCTGTGCGTGAGCGGCGGCATGGGTCTGGCGGCCGCCTTCGAGCGGCTCGACTAGGGGGGCACGTGGCCGAAGAACAGGATCCCCACGACTACGACGTCTACGCGCCGGCGCGCGCCCGCGACCAGAAGTTCGTCCAGTCCGAGAGCGTTCAGGGCATCGTGCGCCTCAACCTCAACCGGCCGCCGGCCAACGTGCTGTCGATCGAGGTCATGGAGGAGCTCAACGCCGTGCTGGAGGGCCTCGAGTACCAGCGCGACGTGAAGCTGGTGGTGCTGACGGCCACGGGCCAGTACTTCTCGGCGGGCTTCGAGATCGGCGACCACCTGGGCGACCGCGGCTACCTGATGCTGGAGAATTTCCGGCGCCTGTTCGAGAACCAGTTCAAGCTCGACAAGCCCACCCTGGCGGTGGTGCGCGGCGCGGCCCTGGGGGCCGGCAGCATGCTGGCGGCCGGCTGCGACATCGTGCTGGCGGGGGCCTCGGCCAAGTTCGGCCACCCCGAGATCAAGGCCGGCGTGTTCAACACGGTGGCCACCGTGCTGCTGCCACGCCTGATCGGGCGCCGCAAGGCCTTCGAGCTGCTGCTCTCGGGGGGCTCGCTGAGCGCCGCCGAGGCCGAGAAGGCCGGGCTGGTGACGCGGGTGGTCGCCGACGACAAGCTGGACGCGGAGGCGGCGGCGCTGATCCAGCGCTTCCAGGAGGGCAGCCCGGCCATCCTGCAGATGGCGCGGCGGGCCATGCTGGGGGCCGTCGACCTGCCGTTCGACGAGGCCATGCGCCACGTCGAGGACGTGTACCTGAACCAGCTCATGGCCACCGACGACGCCGCGGAGGGCCTCAAGGCCGTGCTCGAGCGCCGCCGGCCGAACTGGAAGGGCCGCTAGCCCGCCGGCGGGCCGCGCCTTCGTTTTTCCTGCTGACGACACAAGGGGTAGGGGGGAGACTCGTGATCGACTTCGAGCTGAACGACGAGCAGAAGGCCGTCGAGAAGATGGTGCGCGACTGGGCCGCCAAGACCGTGGCCCCGAAGATCCACGACCTGGACCGGGAGCACCGCTTCGAGCGCAGCTTCCTGACGGACATGGCCGCCATGGGCCTGCTCGGCATCTGCATCCCCGAGGAGTGGGGCGGGGCCGGCATGGACTACATCTCGCTGGGCCTGGCCTCGGAAGAGCTGGAGTACGTCGACACCCACCTGCGCGTGATCATGTCGGTGCACGTGGGCCTGAACTCGATGACCCTGATGTGCTGGGGGACCGAGGACCAGAAGAAGCGCTACCTGGTGCCGCAGGCCAAGGGCGAGAAGCTGGCCACCTACGGCCTGACCGAGCCCAACGCCGGCTCCGACGCGGTCGGCATCCAGACCACGGCCGTGCGCAAGGGCGACCGCTACGTGCTGAACGGCGAGAAGACCTGGATCTCCCTGGCCGACGTCGCCGACCACTACCTGGTGATCGCCTGGACCGACCAGGAGAAGAAGAAGAACCGCGACCACAGCGGCCTGTCGGCCTTCATCGTGGAGCGCGCCTTCAAGGGCTTCAGCTCCTACACCCTCAAGGAGAAGTGGGGCATCCTGGCCGGCAACACCGGCGGCTTCCACCTCGAGGACGTCGAGGTCCCGGTGGAGAACCGCGTGGGCGCGGAGGGCGAGGGCTTCAAGGTGGCCATGTTCGCCCTGGAAAACGGGCGCTTCACGGTGGCGGCCGGCGCGACCGGCCTGGTGCGGGCCTGCCTGGACGCCTCGCTCAAGTACTCGAAGGAGCGCAAGACCTTCGGCGTGCCGATCAGCGACCATCAGCTGGTGAAGGAGATGCTGTCGCAGATGGTCTCCGACTACGACGCCGCGCGTCTCCTGTGGCTGCGGGCCGGCTGGCTGAAGAACGAGGGCCGCCGCAACAACCGCGAGACCTCGCTGGCCAAGTGGTTCGCGACCGTGGCCAGCGAGCGGGCGGCCTCCGACGCGGTCCAGATCCACGGCGGCAACGGCTTCTCCGACGAGTACCCGGTGGGCCGCTTCTACCGCAACTGCAAGGCCGCGGTGATCTACGAGGGCACCCGCGAGATCCACAAGCTCATGCAGGCCGACTACGCCCTGGGGAACCGGCAGGACAAGCCGCGGCGCGTGAACCTGCCGGCGTACAAGCGCTAGGCCGGCGAGGAGAGCGGCATGAAGAACGTGGACCTGAGCGTCGAGTTCGTGCGCGTCACCGAGCGGGCCGCCATCGCGGCCGCCCGCACCATGGGCCAGGGCGACCGCAAGTACTCCGACCAGGTGGCGGTCGAGGCCATGCGGCAGGAGATGGAGACCGTCGACGTGGACGGCACCATCGTGATCGGCGAGGGCGAGCGCGACGAGGCGCCCATGCTGTTCATCGGCGAGAAGGTCGGCCGGGGGGGCATCCCGGTCGACATCGCCGTGGACCCCCTCGAGGGCACCAACCTGTGCGCCGTGGGCGCCCCCAACTCGATCGCGGTGCTGGCCGCCGCCGAGAAGGGCGGCCTGCTCAACGCCCCCGACATCTACATGGAGAAGCTGGTGGTCGGCCCGACCTCCAAGGGCAAGGTCGACATCAAGGCCCCGGTCGAGGACAACCTGAAGGCCATCGCCCAGGCCCTCGACCGCAAGGTGGCCGACCTGGTGGTGGTGGTTCTCGACCGTCCCCGGCACGAGCGCCTGATCGCCGACATCCGGCGGGCCGGGGCCCGCATCCGCCTGATCGGCGACGGCGACCTGTCGGCGGCCATCACGGCGGCCGTGGTGGGCACCGGCGTGCACGCGGTCATGGGCACCGGCGGGGCCCCCGAGGGCGTCATCTCGGCCGCCGCCCTGCGCTGCCTCAACGGCGAGATCCAGGCCCGGCTGGTGCTCACCAAGCCGGCCGACGCCGAGCGCCTGCGCAAGATGGGCATCTCCGACCTCGAGCGGGTCTACTTCACCGAGGACCTGGCGCCGGGCAAGAACATCATGTTCGCCGCCACCGGCGTCAGCGGCGGCTCGCTGCTGGAAGGCGTGCGCTTCTTCGGCGACGGCATCCGTACCCACACCCTGGTGATGACCACCATCCCGCACCAGGTGCGCTTCATCGACACCATTCACGCCGCCGACGACCCGGACGTGCGGATCCGTTTCTGACCGGGCCGAGGGCGCACCGGGCGGCCGGGCCTACCGCCCGGCCGCTCTCGTTCTTTGCGGAGGCCTGCGGAGGCAGGACGGTGGGGTGCTTGACGGGCCCCTTCCGGCCGCTTTTGGGCACTTTCCTGCACCGGAAGGGCGCCACCAGCCCTCGTGGGATCCCACTCCCTGGCCCCCGGATCTAGCGCCGAAAGGCACTTACCTGCCGAGCGCTCATTTTTCGCTTGACAGCCCTTGACGCGTCTGCTAGCTTCACACAGCACTTTAACTATCTTGCGTAAGTGCACGTCTCGCTTCGGTTCGGCAAAGCGGAAGGCGCCTGAGGCCGCAGCGAGCGCAGCGAGAGTGGGACAGCCGGACTAACCGAGAGAGGCGCCCGTGGCTCTGTTCGGAAAGAAAAAGGGACTCGTTGGCGTCGACATCGGCTCCTCGGCCATCAAGGTGGTGGAGCTGAAGCAGGGTGGCAAGGGCGGCGCCGAGTATCAGCTCGTCAACATCGGCGTCGAGCCCCTGCCGCCCGAGGCCATCGTGGACGGCGCGATCATGGACTCCGGGGCCGTGATCGACGCCATCCAGCGGGTCTTCGGCGCGCAGAAGGTCAAGACCTCGGACGTGGCCACGAGCGTCTCCGGCAACGCGGTCATCGTCAAGAAGATCAGCCTGCCGCAGATGACGCCCGAAGAGCTCCAGGAGTCGATCCACTGGGAGGCCGAGCAGTACATCCCCTTCGACATCCAGGACGTGGCCATCGACTACGAGGTGATCGAGGGCGGCGGCTCCGGCGGCAACATGGACGTGTTGCTGGTGGCCGTCAAGAAGGACAAGATCAGCGACTACACCTCGGCCATCACCCAGGCGGGCAAGACGCCCCAGGTGGTGGACGTGGACGTCTTCGCCCTGCAGAACTGCTACGAGATCAACTACGGCGTCGACCCCGGGCGCGTGATCGCCCTGCTCAACGTGGGCGCCTCGATCATGAACATCAACATCGTCAAGGGCGGCAGCTCGATCTTCAACCGCGACATCGCGGTGGGCGGCAACCAGTACACGGACGCCGTGCAGAAGGAGCTGAACCTGTCCTTCGACCAGGCCGAGGCCCTGAAGCGCGGCGGCCGGGTGGAGGGCGTGGCGGCCGACAACCTGCACCCGATCCTGCAGGCCGTCTCCGAGAACATCGCCCTCGAGATCCAGAAGACCTTCGACTTCTTCAAGGCCACCAGCTCCGAGGACCGCATCGACGGGATCTTCCTGTCGGGCGGCTCGGCCAAGGTGCACGGCCTGCGCGAGCTGCTGGCGGAGCGCTTCGAGGCCGGCGTCGACCTGCTCAACCCCTTCAACAGCATCACCTACAACCCGCGCGACTTCGACCCCGACTTCATCAACGAGATCGCGCCCCAGGCCGCGATCGCCGTGGGGCTGGCGATCCGAAAGGTGGGCGACCGATGATCCGCATCAACCTCCTCGCCGCGGAGCGGGGCCCGCAGAAGCCGGCCGGCGGGGGGGCCCCCAAGGGGACCCCCGGCGCGCTGCAGGCCTACCTGCTGATCGCTCTCTTCGCCGGGGGCGCGCTGCTGGGCTCGGGCGCCCTCTACTGGCTGAAGAGCTCGGAGATCCAGGAGCTCGACGCCAAGATCAAGACCGCCGAGAAGCGCCAGAAGGACCTGGAGGCCATCAAGGCCCAGGTGCAGGCCTTCGAGCGCAAGAAGGCGCTGCTCGACGCCAAGGTCGAGCTGATCGAGCGCCTCAAGTCGCAGCAGACGGCGCCGGTGCACATGCTCGACGAGGTCTCGAAGGCCCTGCCCGAGTTCCTCTGGCTGAGCGGCATGGAGCAGGGCAGCGCCGGAGGGGGGATCGTCTTCCGCGGCGAGGCCAACGGCATCCCCGCCGTGGCCGACTTCATCTCGAACCTGCAGCGCAGCGGCTGGTTCCCGAAGGTCGAGCTGGTCGACACGCAGCGCGACCCCAACGGCCTGGTGAAGTTCCAGGTCTCGGCCGACTTCAAGAACATCGCCGCCCAGCCGGCCCCGGCCCCGCCGGCCGCGGCCCCGGCCGCGGCCGCCGCCCCGGCGGCCAGGTAGGAGGGGAGGAGCCATGGCTGAGAACCCGCTCGCGAAACTGCCCCTCGTCGGCCAGCTGGGCGTGGCCGCGCTGCTCGCCGCCCTGATCGGCGGCGGCTTCTACTTCTTCTTCTACCAGGACATGGTCACGGAGCAGGAGACCAAGGACAAGAAGCTGGCCGCGCTGCAGGCCGACATCCGCAACCTCGAGGTGACCGCCAACAAGCTCGAGGAGTTCCGCCGCGAGGTGGCCACCCGCGAGGCCAAGCTCGAGACGCTCAAGCGCATCCTGCCCGCCACCAAGGAGACGCCGGAGCTGATGAAGAAGGTCCAGTACCTGGCGGCCCAGTCCAACCTGACCATCCGCAAGTTCACGCCGCAGGCCACGGTGCGCAAGAGCTTCGAGCCGGCCGCCCCCGGGGGCGCTCCCGCCGGTCCCGGCCGCCCGCCGGGCCCGCCGGGCCCCCCGGGCGCGGGCAAACCCGCGGCGGCGGCCCAGGAGGCCTACGAGGAGTGGCCCATCAACATGGAGGTCGAGGGCAGCTACCACAACCTCGGCTACTTCGTCGACCGGGTCAGCCGGCTGGCACGGCTGGTGACGGTGAGCAACGTCAAGATCGCGTCGCAGGGCACGCAGACCCTGAGCAACACGATCAAGGTCAGTTGCGTCGCGACGACCTACGTTTACGTGGAGGCGCCTGAGAGCGCCGCTGGCGCTCCGGCGGGTGCGAAATGAGGAAGGTCTTGACCAGAGCGACGCTGACCACAGCGCTCCTGGCGGCCGGAGGCTGGGCCTGGGCCCAGCAACCTGCGCCGCCGGGCGCCGCCGCATCGCCGGCCCCGAGCGCGGCCCAGGCCGCGTCCGCGGCCGCGATCAACGAGATGACGGGCGCCGGCGCCGACAAGCCCGACCCGATCAAGGCCATCCTCGAGCAGGAGATCCAGCCGGCCCCGGGCGCCTATACCTACAATCCGCAGGGCCGGCGCGACCCCTTCGTGAGCCTGGTCAAGCCGGTCAGCGCCGAGGAGTCCAAGCGCGCCAAGAAACCGGGTCCCGAGGGCTTCCTGATCCAGGAGGTGGCCCTGAAAGGCGTGGTCAAGACGCCCGAGGGCTACACGGCCATGGTGCTCGGGCCCGACGGAAAGTCCTACTTCGTGAAGCTCGGGCAGCGTTTCTACGACGGTGCGGTGACCGCCGTGGACGGCTCCTCGGTCACCTTCCGCCAGGAAGTGGCCGATCCGCTCTCGCCCGTGCGGATGCGCGAGGTGAAGAAGTCCCTGTACACGACCGAGGAGGCGAGGCAATGAGAGCCAAGCTTGTCCGGGTGTCCTGCCTGGTGGCGCTGGCCGCCGCCATGGTGGCGCCCCCCATCCTGGCCGACGACGCCGCGCCGGCCGCGATTTCGAACATCCGCCAGGAGAACGGCGCGCGCGCCACGCGGCTGGTCGTCGAAGCCAGCGTGCCCCTGGCCTACACGTACTACAGCCCCGACCCGCTGACGCTGGTGGTCGACATCCCCGAGGTGGACGCCTCGAAGCTGCCGGCCCGCGTCAACGTCGGCACGCCCGAGGTGGAGTCGCTGCAGGTGACCACCATGGCGCGCGCCGACGGGCGGCAGCTCAGCCGGCTGGAGATCAAGCTGGCGGCGGTGGTCCCGTACCAGATCTACTCGAAGGACCGCTCGCTCAACCTGGTCTTCGAGCGCCCGGCGGCTGCGGCTGCGGCGCCCGCGCCCGCGCCCGCCGCCGAGCCCGCGG
>JBDIBD010000070.1:0-13855 GCA_039812725.1 Vicinamibacteria bacterium
GAGCCGCCGGGCCACTGGAGCCTGCGCCTGCCCCGCCTGGCGCGGCCGGCCACCGGGCCCGCCGCGCCGGCGACTGACGTCGAGCCAGCCTACGTGCTCGACCTGGCGGGCCCCGGCCCCGCCGGGCAAGTCTCGCTCGAGCTGCTGCAGCGCGAGCTGAAGCGCAGCGGCCAGTGGGGCGCCTGGCGCCCGTTGCGCCTCTCCGGCCACGGCGAGGCGCTGCCCCCGGGCATCGACCCGCGCGTGGCAGGACTCCTGGTGGGCAGCCGGCCGGCGGAGGACTGGGGGCACTTCCCCTTCGGCGCCTCGCGTTTCCGGCTGGAGGGCGCCCTGGCCCGCGTGGCCCTGCCCCTGCTGTGCGCCACCGGCCACGCGAGCCTGCGGCTGCCCGGCGAGGGCGAGCCCCGGCGGTTGCACTGGGAGGACGCGCCCTGGGAGCTGTGGCTGGAGATCAGCGCGCAAGGCGACGACTACCTCGTGAGCGGGCGGCTCCACCGGGGCGCGGAGCGCCGGCCGCTCGGCGAGGCCCAGCTGCTCCTGGCCGACGGCCTGGTGGTCCTGGACGGCGCGGCCGCCCCGCTCGACCACCAGGAGCGTTTCGCCTGGCTGGAGGACCTGTGGCAGCACGGCACCCTGCGGGTGCCGCGCGAGCACGCGGCGGAGCTCCTGCGGGCCCTGCACGGCGCGCCCGCGCCGCTGCGGGCCGACCTGCCCGAGGAGCTGCGGCTGGAGCCGGAGCCCGCCCGCCCGGTCCCCCACCTGAAGGTGGGCAAGCCCCGCGGTCCCTGGGTCGAGCGGCTGCCCGCGGAGCTGGCCTTCGACTACGCTGGCGAGTTGGTCTCTGCCGGGGACCCGAGCAGGAGCGTGGTGCGCCTGCAGTCCCGCCGCCTCACGACGCGCGACGCCGAGGCCGAGCAGTTCGCCCAGCGCCGCCTGCGGGCGCTGGGTTTCCGCAGGGTGGCGGGCCAGCTGGAGATCCTCCCGCGCCGGCTCCCGACCGTGGTCGCGAGCCTGGTGGCGGAGGGCTGGCAGGTCCAGGCCGAGGGGCGCGCCTACCGCACCCCCGCCCGGGCCTCGGTGGAGGTCTCGACCGGCATCGACTGGTTCGACGTGCGCGGCCAGGTCGACTTCGACGGCCAGGTCGTGCCCCTCGCGCAGGTGCTCTCGGTCCTGCGGCGCGGCGAGCGGACCGTCGCGCTCGGAGACGGGCAGGTCGGCCTGCTGCCCGAGGAGTGGCTGCAGCGCTACGGTCTCATCGCCACCCTGGGCGAGCAGTCCCAGGGCGGCTTCCGCTTCCGCCGCAGCCAGGCCGGGCTGCTGGACGCACTGCTGGCCACCCAGCCCGAGGTGCGCGTCGACGCTTCCTTCGAGCAGTTGCGCGAGGCCCTGCGCACGTTCGCCTCGGCCGGCCCGGCCGAGGCCCCGGCGGGCTTCCGGGGCGAGCTGCGCGACTACCAGCGCCAGGGGCTGGGCTGGATGAGGGCCCTGGAGCAGCTCGGCTTCGGCGGGTGCCTGGCCGACGACATGGGCCTGGGAAAGACGGTCCAGGTCCTGGCGCTCCTGCAGGCCCGCCGCGCCGCGCCGCCGCAGGTCCCGCAGCGCCCGTCGCTGGTGGTGGCGCCGCGCTCGCTGGTCTTCAACTGGAAGGACGAGGCCGCCCGCTTCACCCCCGGGCTGCGCATCCTCGAGCACACCGGCCAGGCCCGCGCCCGCAGCGCGGCCGAGCTCGAGGGCGCCGACGTGGTGCTCACCACCTACGGCACGCTGCGCCGCGACGCGCTGCTGTTCCGCGAGGCGCGCTTCGACTACGCCGTGCTCGACGAGGCCCAGGCCATCAAGAACGCCGGCACCGACTCGGCCAAGGCCGCCCGCCTGATCCAGGCCGATCACCGCCTGGCGCTCTCGGGCACGCCCATCGAGAACCACGTGGGCGAGCTGTGGAGCCTGCTGGAGTTCCTCAACCCGGGCATGGCGGGCCGAGCCTCGGTCTTCGGGCGCGGGGCGCGCGAGCTGGGCGACGAGCAGCGCCAGATGCTCTCCCGGGCCCTGCGCCCCTTCGTGCTGCGGCGCACCAAGCAGCAGGTGGCCAGCGAGCTGCCACCGAAGGTGGAGCAGACGCTCTTCTGCGAGATGGAGGGCGAGCAGCGACGCCTGTACGAGGAACTGCGCCTGCATTACCAGCGCACGCTCCTCGCGCGCGTGGGCCAGCAGGGGCTGGGTCGCTCGCGCATGCTGGTGCTCGAGGCGCTGCTGCGGCTGCGGCAGGCCGCCTGTCACCCGGGCCTCCTGGACCCGCGCCGGCGGGGCCAGCCCGGCTCCAAGCTCGAGACCCTCCTGGAGCGGCTCGACGAGCTGCGGCAGGAGGGCCACAAGGCCCTGGTCTTCTCCCAGTTCACGAGCTTCCTGGCGATCCTGCGCGAGCGGCTGGCCGCCCGCGAGTGGACCTACGAGTACCTCGACGGCCGCACGCGCGACCGCGCGGCCCGCGTGCGGCGCTTCCAGGAGGACCCGGACTGCGGGCTCTTCCTGGTGAGCCTCAAGGCCGGCGGCCTGGGCCTCAACCTGACCGCCGCCAACTACGTCTTCCTGCTCGACCCCTGGTGGAACCCGGCCGTCGAGGCCCAGGCGGTCGACCGCAGCCACCGCATCGGGCAGGAGCGGCACGTCTTCGCCTACCGCCTGATCGCGCGCGGGACGGTCGAGGAGAAGGTGCTCGAGCTTCAATCGCGCAAGCGCGGCCTGGCGGAGTCCCTGCTGGGCCCCGACAAGGGCCTGCTGGCCGACCTGCAGCCCGAGGACCTGGCGCTGCTGCTGAGCTGAGGGCCGGGGCCTCCGTCAGCCCTTGCGGCCGCCCAGGAAGCGCTGGAGCCGGCCGTGGCCGTCGCCCTTGAGCGAGAGGAACCTCAGCCCCACGCCCTGCACACCCTCGACGTCGGGGACGGCCTGCCGCACGGCCTCGCCCTCGCCCTTGAGCGGCAGCCGGTCGCCGGGCAGGGTCAGCTCGAACTCCATGCGCGTGCCCAGCGGGAAGGCGGCGTCGGTGCGCAGCAGCAGGCCTCCCTCGGAGAGGTTCTCGCTCTGGCAGCTGAGCAGCTGCTGGCCCTCCTGCAGCTTGACGGTCAGGCGCACCAGCACGCGCGTGGCCACGCGCGGGGTCACGCCCAGCAGCCGCGAGGCCACCTGCTCCAGCAACTTGGTGGGCTGGTTGACCGACAGCACGGAGCGCTGCCCGTCGGGGATCATGGCCTGCAGGACCGGGATCTGGGCCTCGTCCGAGAGCACCAGGATCTGCGCGGCGCCGCAGGGCGCGCCGGGCTCGTGCACGCGGTTGATGAACGTGCCCAGGGCCATGTCGGGCAGCGGGTGCCGCACCACCACCAGGTCGAAGACGGCGTTGCCCGTGAGCAGCAGGCCGCTCTCTCCGCGCGGCACCCGGTCGACCGTCAGCAGCGAGCGGCTGAGCAGCGGCTCCAGCTTGAAGTAGAGCTTGCGCTCCAGCCCCACCACCAGCACGCGGCCTTTCTTGGGCGTCATTCGGACGGCATTCTAGCCGGGCTGGCCGGCGGCCGCTCGCCGTTCCCGGCCGGCCCGGGCCCGAGCAGCAGCCGCTCCAGCCAGTCGGCCGTGCGACGGTGGAAGTCGAGGCGCCGGTGCGAGACCCGGAGGCCGTGTCGCACGCGCGGGTAGAGCACCAGGTCGTAGTCGCGGCCGGCCGCCTGCAAGGCGTCGACGAAGCGCAGCGTGTTCTGGACGTGCACGTTGTTGTCGAGCGTGCCGTGGAACAGGAGCAGCGGCCGCCGCAGGCTGGCCGCCCGGGGCAGCGGCGAGGAGGCCGCGTAACCCTCGGGGTTGTCCGCGGGCAGGCCGAGGTAGCGCTCCGTGTACGGGGCGTCGTAGAGCCGCCAGTCCGTGACCGGGGCGTAGGCCACGCCCCCGGCGAGCTGGTCGGGGGCCTCCAGCAGGAGCATGAGGGTCATGAAGCCGCCGTACGAGCCGCCGTAGGCGGCCACGCGCTCGCCGTCCACGTAAGGCAGGCTCCTCAGGTAGCTCAGCCCCTCCAGCTGGTCGCGCACCTCGGCGCCGCCGAGACGCCCCTTCAGGACCGACTCGAAGGCCCGCCCGCGCCCCCAACTGCCGCGGTTGTCGAGCCAGAACACCAGCATTCCCCGGGCCGCGAGGTGCTCGAAGAACAGGCGCCGGCGGCCGTCCCACTCGTCGAGCACGTTCTGGGCGTGGGGGCCGCCGTAGACGTAGAGAACCACCGGGTACCGCCGGCCGGGGTCGAAGTCGGGCGGCTTCACCAGGCCGGTGAAGAGCCGCGTCCCGTCCGCCGTGGTGAAGCTGCCGAGCTCGAGCGATGCCCTCCGGCGCCCTGCGAGGGCCGGGATCGAGCCGTCGGCGAGCACGGCCAACCGCCGCCCGTCGGCCGCGCGCACGACCGTCCGCGTGGGCACGTCCACGCTCGAGAACGTCTCGAGCCAGGCTCCGCCGGCGGGGGCCAGCAGGGCGGCGTGGTGGCCGTCCTCGGCGGTCAGCCGCCTGAGGCCCCGCCCGTCGAGCCCGACGGAGTAGACGTGGCGCTGGCGCGGGTCCCGCTCCGTGGCCTGGAAGAGGACCCGCCCGCCCGCGGCGTCGAGGCCGTAGAGCTCCTCCACCTGCCACTCGCCGCGGGTCAGGCGCAGCGGCTCGCGCCCGTCGAGGTCGTGCAGGTAGAGGTGGCGCCAGCCGTCGCGGTCGGAGGACCAGACGAACCGGCGCGCATCGACGAAGAGCGGGCCCGGGCCGGCCTCGACCCAGGCCGGCGACTCCTCGCGCACCAGCGTGCGCACGCGCCCCGAGGCCAGCTCCCACAGGCGCAGCTCCAGCCGGCGCTGGTCGCGTGGCAGCCAGACGAACCAGAGCCCGGCGCCGTCGGGGGTGAAGCCGGCGCGCGGCACCGAGAAGTCCCCCTCGGGCGCGGCCTCGAGCCAGCGCGTCGGCCCGCCCTCCGCTTCCACGAGCCCCAGTCGCACGCGGGCCACCGGGTCTCCGGGGCGCGGGTAGCGCTGCAGCTCGAGCCGCGCCGGCCGCGCCAGGTCGTCCACGATCGGGTGGCGCTCGAGGCCCGAGACGTCGTACTGCACGTACGCGAGCCGCTTCCCGTCGGGGGACCACCAGAAGCAGCGCCCGGCGCCCAGCTCCTCCTCGGAGGCCCAATCCGGGAGCCCGTTCTGGAGGCCGTCGACCCCGCCCCGGTCCGTCACGCGGCGGGCCTGTCCCGAGGCCAGGTCGAGCACGTGGAGGTCGCCGTCGCGCACGAAGGCCAGCCGGGCGCCGTCGGGGCTGAAGGTGGCGAAGAGCTCGGGCGCCGGGTCCTGCGTGAGGAAGCGTGCGCGGCCCGAGACCAGGTCGAGCAGGTAGAGGTCGCCCGCCAGAAGCCCCGCCAGCAGGGCCTCGCGCGGGTGCCACGCCAGCGCGGCGCGGGCGCCGCTGGCGGCGTTCACATCCCCGCCGACAGGCTCCTCGCGCCCGGGCCGCTGGGCCCGCAGCTCGCTCTCGAGACGCGACCAGTCCAGCAGCTCCTGCGCCTTCCCGGTGGCCAGGTCGTGGCGCCACCAGGCCGTCCTCTCGCCGCTCGAGAGCTGATAGTAGAGGCGCTGACCGTCGGCGGACCAGGCCGGCTCCTCCGGTGTGCGCGGCAGGAGGCTCTCGCCCGTGAAGATCTCCTCCAGCGTCGGCGCCGTCCCACCGGGCGCGGCCCCTCCGGCCGCGGGCCAGGCCAGCGTGGCGGCGAGGATCAGGGTCGCGAGCGAACGCATGCAGGCCTCCAGTCGGCGCGGCTCAGGTTCCCCCGCCGCCGTCGCTCCGTCAAGCGCGGGAGGCTCGCCGCCGCCGCCCCGGGCCTTGTCCCGCTGGCCGTCCTTGCCTAGGATGCCCCCTGTCGCCCGGACCTGGCCCACGACTGGAGCGCGCTTGAAGGCACTCTTCCGCAACCTGACCTGGATGGCCGTGGGGCTGCTGGGCGCCGCCGGCCTGGCCGCCATCGCGCTCGAGCGGGGCGAGCCCGTCAACGCCATGTGGTTCGTGGTGGCCGCCGCCGGGACGTTCGCGGTCGCTTACCGCTTCTACTCGGCCTTTCTCGCGGCCCGGGTGCTCGGCCTCGACGACACCCGCGCCACCCCGGCCGAGCGCCTCGACGACGGCAAGGACTTCGTCCCCACCAACAAGTGGGTGGCCGTCGGGCACCACTTCGCTGCCATCGCGGGCCCCGGCCCGCTGGTCGGCCCGACGCTGGCCGCCCAGTTCGGCTACCTGCCCGGCACCCTCTGGCTGATCGTGGGGGCGGTGCTGGGCGGCTGCGTCCAGGACTTCGTCATCCTCTTCTTCTCGATGCGCCGCGACGGCAAGTCCCTGGGGCAGATGGCGCGCGAGGAGGTCGGGCGACGCGGGGGCATGATCGCCCTGCTGGCGGTGCTGGCCATCATGGTGGTGCTGCTGGCGGTCGTGGCCCTGGTGGTGGTGAACGCCCTCTTCGACTCGCCCTGGGGCACGTTCACGCTGGCGATGACCATCCCCATCGCCATGTTGATGGGCCTCTACCTGCGGCTCTGGCGGCCCGGGCGCGTGCTCGAGGCCACCGCCATCGGCCTGGCGCTGACGCTGTTCGCCGTGGTGGCCGGGCAGTGGGTGGCGGCCGCGCCCGAGTGGGCGCGCTACTTCACGCTCTCGAAGCCGACCCTGGCGCTGGCCATCATCGCCTACGGCTTCGCGGCCTCGGCCCTGCCCGTGTGGCTGCTGCTGGCGCCGCGCGACTACCTCTCGGCCTTCATCAAGGTCGGCGCGATCCTGGCCCTGGCCGGCGGCATCCTCGTGGTGCGGCCCGACATCCACATGCCGGCCCTGACCCGCTTCGTGGACGGCAGCGGGCCGATCTTCGCCGGCGGCATCTTCCCCTTCTGCTTCATCACCATCGCCTGCGGGGCGGTGAGCGGCTTCCACGCCCTCATCTCGTCCGGGACCACCCCGAAGCTGCTGATGCGCGAGAGCCACGCCCGCATGGTGGGCTACGGATCGATGCTCATGGAGTCCTTCGTGGGCGTCATGGCCATGGTCGCCGCCTGCGCCCTGCAGCCCGGCGTCTACTTCGCCATCAACTCCCCCGCGGGCCTGGTGGGCGACACCGCCGAGGCGGCCACCGCCGCCATCAGCGCCTGGGGCTTCCCGGTCGAGGCCGCCACGATGGAGGCGCTGGCCCGGCAGGTCGGCGAGCACACCCTGCTGAACCGCACGGGCGGGGCGCCATCCCTCGCGGTGGGCATGGCCCAGATCTTCAGCACCACCATCGGCGGCCACCGGCTGCTCTCGATCTGGTACCACTTCGCCATCATGTTCGAGGCCCTCTTCATCCTGACCGTCCTCGACGCCGGCACGCGCGTCGGGCGCTTCATGGTGCAGGAGCTGCTCGGGCACGCCTGGAAGCCGCTCGGCCGCAGCGGCTGGTACCCCGGCATCCTGCTCAGCAGCGGCCTGATCGTGGCCGCCTGGGGCTACTTCCTCTACCAGGGCGTGCTCGACCCCCTGGGCGGCATCAACTCGCTGTGGCCGCTGTTCGGGATCGCCAACCAGCTGCTGGCCTCCGTGGCCCTGGTCGTGGCCACCACCATCCTGATCAAGATGGGGCACCGGCGGACCCTGTGGGTCACGCTCCTGCCGACGCTGTGGCTGGTGACCGTCACGCTCACCGGGGCCTGGCAGAAGATCACGAGCCCCAACCCGCGCATCGGCTTCCTGGCCCAGGCCCGCGCGCTCGAGGGGCAGCTGGCCGCGGGCGCCGTGGCCGCAGGCAAGGTCGAGGCCACCACCCGCCTGGTCTTCAACAACCGTCTCGACGCCGGGGTCACCGCGCTCTTCGTGGGCCTGATCCTGGTGCTCATCCTGGAGGCGGTGGTGGAGTGGTTGCGCGTGCTCTCGGGACGCAAGGCGCCCGAGCTGCGCGAGTCCCCGCACGTCCCCACCCGCTGGGCGGTGGTGCCGTGAGGGCCCTGCTGGCCGCGGCCCGCGCGCTGTGGGCCTTCTTGCGGCTCTGGAGCGGCGACGCCGACTACGACGTCTACCGCGCCCGCGTGGACGGCCCGGCGCTTTCGCGCGAGGAGTTCTGGCTGGAATCGCTGAAGCGTCGCTACGACCGCGTCAGCCGCTGCTGCTGACGCCGCCGGGATCGGAGCCCTCATGATGACGAAGCCCACCGTGCTCTGCCTGGTCCTGGCCGCAGTCGCCTGGCCGGCCCTGGCCCAGTCGCCCGCGCCGGGCAGCGCGGCCCAGCCCAGCATCCTCTACATCGTGACCGACGACCAGGACCTGAGCTTCGACTCCATGCCCGTGCTGCGCAGTCACCTAGTCGACGGCGGATTGACCTTCGCGAACTCGTTCGTGAGCACGCCGACCTGCTGTCCCTCCCGCACGAGCGTGATGACGGGCCTCTTCGCCCACGACCACGGTGTGCACGTGAACCGCGGCCCGGAGGGGGGCTTCGAGCGCTTCCGCGACCTAGGCCTCGAGGGCGAGACCGTCGCGACCTGGCTCCACGCCGCGGGCTATCGTACCGGACTGATCGGCAAGTACCTCAACCGCTACCCCGGTGACGTGGCGCCCTCGCCGCCGAGCTACATCCCCCGGGGCTGGGACGACTTCGCCCCGTTCTACCGGGCCGACAAGCTGGTGCCGTACTTCGACTTCCTGGTCGACGACAACGGCGTCGAGCAGTTCTACCCGCGAAACGACGGGGACTATTCTACCGACGCCATGTCGCGGCGGGCGCTGGCCTTCCTCGACGCCACGCCGCGCGACAAGCCCTTCTTCCTCTGGATCGCCCCGAGCGCGCCGCATCTTCCCGCCGACCCGGCGCCGCGCCACAAGGGCACCTACGCGGGCTCGCGCGCCCCGCGCGTCGGGGCTTGGGACGAAGAGGACGTCAGCGACAAGCCCGGCTACGTGCGGGCTCTGGGGCGCATCACCGAGGACGTGGCCCGACAGATCGACAAGAACTTCCAGGCCCGGATGGAGTCGCTGCGGGCGGTGGACGAGATGCTGGAGGCGCTGCTCGCGCGGCTGGCCGAGCAGGGCCGGCTGGGCCAGACCTACGTCTTCTTCACGTCCGACAACGGCTACCTGCAGGGGCAGCACCGCTTTCCCCAGGGCAAGGAGGCCCCCTACGAGGAGTCGATCCGCGTGCCCCTCGTCGTGCGCGGGCCCGGCGTACCCGCGGGCCGGACCGTGCCCCACATGGTCATCAACGTCGACCTGGCGGCCACGTTCGCCGAACTGGCGGGGGCGCGGCCCGGAAGGGTCACGGAGGGACTCTCGCTCGTCCCTCTCCTCACCGCCACGCCGCCCCCCGAGTCGGCCTGGCGCGGCGACTTCCTGATCGAGCACTGGCCCGAGAACGACGACCCGGCCGGCGTGCCCGCCTATGCCGGGCTACGCTCGCGCGACTTCAAGTACGTGGAGTACGCCACGGGCGAACGCGAGCTCTACGCCCTGGGGGTGGACTCCTACGAGAACAACAACCTGGTCGGCCGGGCCGACCAGGCCGAGACGCTGCAGCGCCTGGCGGCGCGCCTGGCCCAGCTCCGGAGCTGCAAGGGCGAGGGCTGCCGCTGAGGGCCAGCGGCGGCTACTCCGGCTCGCCGAGCAGCTGGCAGGCCACCCGGTAGAGCCCGCCGCCGTCCGGCACCTCCACGCGCCGCACGACGCCCACGACCTTGTAGACCTCCCGGTCGCCGAAGCGCGGACGCAGGAGCTCCGGCAGCGGCATGTGCAGCTCGAAGCGCTGCCCCACGTCGAAGTGGTGGCGGGTCTCGATCAGCATGCCCTGGCCGCTGATGTCCAGGCTGCGCCCCTGGGCGGTGAAGTCCTGGCTCTCCGCGTCCTTCCCGAAGAGCTCCACGGGAAGCCTCAGCGCCAGCCGCTTCTCCCTCTCGGTCAGCGTCACCATGGCTTCCTCCCGGGCATCCCGACACAAACGTAGGACGAGCGGCGGCCGGGTGTCAATGCGGGACGCCCGGCGCGAGCGCCTCAGCCGGCCTTCAGGATCTCGCCCATCACGTTGCGCCGCAGCACCGCCGAGGCGGTCAGCACGCCGGCCATGCCGGCGCCGCCCAGGCCGTCGGTGACCACGTCCTGGCCGGTCAGGAACAGCCCCGGCAAGGGCGTGTGCGGCCGCAGCCAGTCCAGGGCGAAGCGCCCCGGGGTGTGGTCGAGGCCGTAGATCTCGCCCCGCTCGTAGTTGGCGAAGTGCCTCGTCGAGAGCGGCGTGGACAGCTCCTGGAAGACGATCCGACCCCGCACCTGGGGGACGTGCTGCTCCAGCACCTCCATCAGGCGCCGCGCGAAGTCCTCCTTCAGGGCCTCGTACTCCGGTCCGCGGCGCCGCCAGGGGCGCGCCTGCCAGCGCTCGAACCACTCCCAGGGGGCCAGCCCGAGCACCTCGATCGTGGCGCTGCCGGGATGGCGGGCGTCCCAGTCCGGGTCCTTGGCCGACGGGAAGGAGATGTAAGCCATCGGCAGCGGCTGCCCCGGGTCGGCCAGGTAGCGCCGCACGTTCTCGTCGTGGTCGAAGCCCGGGTAGACCCACAGGTTGGTGCGCGGCAGGCCCAGCTCGCGGGCGCTCCCGCGCAGCCCCAGGTAGAGGCAGACGTGCGCCACCGAGGGCTGCACGCAACGCAGGCGCTCGCCGGCCCATGGGTGGCGAGCGGGCTCGAGCAGCCGCGCGAAGGTGGTCATGACGCCCGCTCCGGAGACGACCACCGGGGCGCGCAGCTCCTCGCCGCCACGCAGGCGCACACCGCAGGCCCGCCGGCCGTCGTCGAGGATCCGCTCGACCTCGGCCGAGACCAGCACCACGCCCCCGCGGGCCTCGATCCCCGGCACGATGCCCGCGGCGATCGAGGAGGCCCCGCCGACCGGGTAGCTTCCACCGTCCAGGTAGTGGTTGGCCACGAGGGCGTGGATGGCAAAGCTGCTGCGCCCGGGCGGCAGGCCGTAGTCCCCGAACTGGGCCGCCAGCACGCCGCCCAGGTCGGGGCCGACGCCCATCTCGGAGAAGGCCCGGGCCGTGGTGAGGGCGGCCTCGCGCCGGAAGGCCCGGCCCATGAAGGGCCTCGCCAGGGCGCCGAGCGTCGGCGGCAGGGCCCGCTCGGCGAAGAACGGCCGGGCCGCCCGGCTCACGGCGCGCAGGCGCTCCACGTAGCGCTCGATCACGGCCCGCTGGGCCGGGAAGTGGCGCGCCAGTCCCGCCACGAACCGCTCGCGGCCCGCCACGAGGTCGAACGAGCGCTCGCCCACGATCACGCGGTCGTAGACCTCGTCCATCGGCGCCCACGCGAGGCGCCCGTCGCTGACGTGGTCGAAGATCTGCCGCAGCGCCGAGCGGGGCCGGTGGACTTCGCCCACGTAGTGCACGCCCACGTCCCACTCGAAGCCGGGGCGGCGGAAGACGTGGGTGAAGCCCCCGGCCACGTAGTGGCGCTCCAGCACCGCCACCCGGCGCCCGGCTCGCGCCAGGAGGGCGGCCGTGGCGAGGCCGCCCAGGCCGCTGCCGATCACGATGGCGTGGAAGGGCCCCGGTGCGATGCCCGCCCTGTAGACCGTGCCGATCGCCACGCCGGGATTCTACGGGAGAGCGAGCCGGTGCGGGCCAGTCCAGCGACAGCCGGGGCGCGCACCAGCCGGGCTTCCCCCGGCCGGCCGTCGGCGCTATCCTCGTGACGACGCTCGACGCCCCGGCGCCCGCCGGGGCCAGGAGGCCACCGCATGTCCGAGATGACGGGCGGGCTCAAGCTGGGGCAGGTCGTCCCCGACTTCGAGCTGCCCACCTACGATCCGGTCAAGGGTGACTTCGGCACGTTCTCCCTCGAGAACCAGAGGAAGAAGGGGCGCTGGACGATCCTCTTCTTCTACCCCGCCGACTTCACCTTCGTTTGAGCGACCGAGTTCGCTGCTCTGGCAGAGCAGCAGGACCGGTTCCAGAAGATGGGCTGTGACATCGTCACGGTCAGCACCGACACCCAGTTCGTGCACCTGGCCTGGCAGCGCAGCGAGAAGGAGCTGGCCAACGTGCGCTACTCCATGGCGGCCGACCGCACCGGCCGCATCACGCGGATGTTCGGCGTGTACGACGAGAGCACGGGCCACGCGCTGCGCGGCACGTTCATCCTGAACCCCGAGGGGCGGCTGTTCAACAGCGAGGTCAACTTCTACAACCTCGGGCGCAACGTCGACGAGCTCATGCGCAAGTTCAAGGCCAACGTCTACCTGGGCAAGAAGACCAACGAGGTCTGCCCGTCGAAGTGGAAGGACGAGGGCGACAAGACCCTCAAGGACCCCGGCGCCGCCATGGTCGGCAAGGTCCACGAGGCCCTGCAGGGCTGATCCGACGCCGTCCCGGGCCGCGGCTGCGCCAAGCCGCGGCCCGGCGTGTTTTCCCCGCCCTTCCGGCCGCGGCGCCCGGCGGCTATCATCCCGGGATGCACCGCGCCCTCGCCGACCTCTTCGCCCACCAGGCCTGGGCCGAGGCAGAGCACTGGCGGGCCTTCTCGGCCCATCCCGGAGCCCTGGACGACCCCGAGCTGCAGGAACGTTTGCGTCACATCGCCCTCGTCCAGAGCGCCTTCCTGGACGTCCTGCGCGGGCAGGTCCCGCGACTGCCCGGCCCGGGCGAGGAGCCTCCGATTCACGAGCTCCTGCGTGTCGTGCGCCGCTACCACGACGAGGCCGCGGCTTTCCTGGCCGAGGCCGGGCCGCGCCTCGAGGAGCAGGTCCAGATCCCCTGGTTCGAGGCCCCCGCCTGCCACTTGCCCGTGCGCGAGGCCCTGCTCCAGGTGGCCCTCCACGGCCACGGCCACCGGGCCCAGAACGCCACGCGCCTGCGCGCGCTGGGAGGCGAGGCGCCCGCCACCGATTACGTGGTCTGGATCTGGAAGGGGCGGCCGTCGCCCGTCTGGCCGTGAGCGCTGCGCCGCTGCGCGTCTCCGGCGAGGTCGGCCGGGCCCTCGCGCAGGGCCGCCCCGTGGTGGCGCTCGAGACCACCCTCGTCACGCACGGCTTCCCCGCCCCGCGCGGCCTCCACGTGGCCAGGCGCATGGAGGAGCGGGTGCGGGCCGGAGGAGCGGTCCCGGCCACCATCGGGGTGCTGGACGGAGAGCTGCGGGTCGGGCTGTCGCCGGACGAGCTCGCCTCGCTGGCGGAGAGACCGGGCGTCCGCAAGCTCAACCTGGGCAACCTCGCGGCCCACGCGGCCCTCGGGGAGACCGGCTCGACCACCGTCTCCGCCACCGTGCTCCTGGCCCACGCGGCCGGCATCCGGGTCTTCGCCACGGGCGGCATCGGCGGCGTTCACCGCGGCGCCGAGCGCAGCGACGACGTGTCGTCGGATCTGACGGCGCTGGCGCGCCTGCCGGTGGCCGTGGTCTCGGCCGGCGCCAAGGCCATTCTCGACCTGCCGCGCACGCGCGAGCGCCTCGAGACCCTCGGCGTGCCGGTCTTGGGCTGGCGCACCGACTGCTTCCCGGCCTTCTATCGCCGCGCGACCGACCTGCCCGTCGACCGGCGCTTCGACGAGGTCCACGGCCTCGCGCGGGCGGTCGACCTGCACCTGCACCTGGGCTCTGGCTCCGGCCTGCTGGTGGCCAACCCGGTCCCGGAGGCCAGCGAGCTGCCGGCCAGCCACTGGGAGCCCGCGCTGGCCGCGGCCCTGGCCGACGCCGAGCGGGCGGGCGTGGGCGGGCGCGAGCTGACGCCGTTCCTGCTCGCCCGCCTCGAGTCGCTGACCGGCGGGGCCACGCTGGCCGCCAACGCGGCCCTGCTGCTGAACGACGCC